>NZ_CAMYFI010000053.1 GCF_947255005.1 uncultured Tessaracoccus sp.
CTTCACCGACGTCGCCGCCTCTGGCCTCACGAAGAAGGAACTGCTCGGCCTCGAGCGCGAGAAGGACAAGCTGTCGAAGACCCTCGGCGGCATCCGCGACATGGGCAAGACCCCGCAGGCCGTCTGGGTGGTTGACACCAAGAAGGAGCACCTCGCCGTCGACGAGGCGCGCAAGCTCAACATCCCGATCGTCGGCATCCTCGACACCAACTGCGACCCGGACGAGGTCGACTACGCGGTGCCGGGCAACGACGACGCGATCCGCTCCGTCGCGCTGCTCACCCGCATCATCGCCGACGCCGTGGCCGAGGGCCTGATCGAGCGCTCGCAGGGCAAGACCGGCGAAGACTCCGAAGCCGAGCCCATGCCTGACTGGGAGCGCGAGCTGCTGGGTGCCGAAGACGAGGCCAAACCTGCTGAGAAGCAGGACGAGGCTGAAGCCGTCGACGCTCCCGTCGCGGAAGAATCTGCCCCGATCGTCGAGGCGGCTGCCCCTGAGGCCGCTGCTGCGCAGGAACTGGCTGAGGAGCCTGCCAAGGCTGACGACGCCGAGCCTGAGACCAAGACCAAGTAACCAACCGACTCCACCAACGAGCAAGAACGGATTACGCAATGGCAATTTCCGCCGCTGACGTGAAGAAGCTCCGCGACGCTACTGGCGCGGGCATGATGGACGCCAAAAAGGCCCTCACCGAGGCCAACGGCGATTTCGAGCAGGCCGTGGAGAACCTCCGTGTGCACGGCCTGGCCAAGATGGCAAAGCGCGCAGACCGCGAAGCCACCAACGGCATCGTCGCTGGCAAGGACGGCGTGCTCATCCAGCTCGCCGCTGAGACTGACTTCGTCGCCAAGAACGCCGAGTTCGTCGAACTGGCCGACAAGATCGTCGACACCGTCGCCGAATCCGGCGCGGCCGACGTCGAGGCCACCAACGCCACCAAGTTCGAGGACGGCACCGTCGAAGACGCTGTGAAGGCGCTCGGCGCGAAGACGGGCGAGAACCTGTCGCTCGCGAACGTCGCGAACTTCCAGGGCACCACGCACCTGTACCTCCACCGTCGCGCTTCCGACCTGCCCCCGCAGGTTGGTGTGCTTGTTGAGTACGAAGGTGGCGACGACGCGCTGGCCCACCAGGTTGCTATGCAGATCGCTGCCATGATGCCGTCGTACGTAGCCCGCGACGAGGTTCCGGAGGAAACAGTCGCCAACGAGCGTCGCATCGCCGAAGCCACCGCCGTCGAAGAGGGGAAGCCCGAGAAGGCGATCCCGCGGATCATCGAGGGCCGTCTGAACGGTTACTTCAAGGAAGTGTGCCTCGTCGACCAGCTCGCGGTCTGGGAAGACAAGCAGACTGTCGGCAACGTGCTCGACGCTGCCGGCATGAAGGTGCTGCGCTTCGTTCGCTTCGCCATCCAGGGCTGAGCCGAGGCGTTCTCCTCGCGAAACAGAGAAACACAGTAAAGTGGCGTGCGCCGCGTGGGATTCCCCGCGGCGCACGCGCACACCAGGAGGTCCTCACATGTCGAAGCCGTTCCATCGCGTATTGCTCAAACTCTCCGGTGAGGTGTTTGGTGGCGGCAAGCTCGGGGTCGACCCCGTCGTGGTGTCACAAATCGCGAAAGAAATTGCCGACGTGGTCCGCGGAGGAACGCAGGTGTCCGTCGTAGTGGGCGGCGGTAACTACTTCCGCGGTGCGGAGCTCTCGCAGTCCGGGATGGACCGCGACCGCGCCGACTACATGGGCATGCTCGGCACCGTCATGAACTGCCTCGCGCTGCAAGACTTCTGCGAAAAGGCCGGCATCGAGACCCGCGTGCAGAGCGCCATCACCATGGGCCAAGTGGCCGAGTCCTACATCCCGCGCCGCGCGGAGCGCCACATGGAGAAGGGACGGCTCGTGATCTTCGGCGCGGGCTCCGGCATGCCATATTTCTCGACGGACACCGTCGCCGCCCAGCGAGCGCTGGAGATCGGCGCTGAGGTACTGCTGATGGGCAAGAACGGCGTCGACGGCGTGTACGACTCCGACCCGCGCACCAACCCGGATGCCAAGAAATACGACCATCTCAGCTACGCCGACTTCCTCAACAAAGACCTCAAGGTGGCCGACGCGACCGCAATCGCGCTGGCACGCGACAACGACCTCGACCTCATCTTCTTCAACTTGTCCAAGACTGGAAACATCGCCCGCGTCATTGCTGGTGAGGAAATCGGGACCACGGTCTCGAACTAACGAACAGGAAGGAGCGATCCTCCATGATCGCCGAAACCGAAAAGGAAGCTACCAAGGCCATGGAGGCCGCGGTTGATTTCGCACGAGAGGACCTTGCCACCATCCGCACCGGACGTGCGCACCCGGCAATGTTCAACAAACTGACCGCCGAGTACTACGGCGCCCCGACGCCGCTGCAGCAGCTGGCGACGTTCACCTCGCCCGACGCTCGCACCATGCTCATCACTCCGTTCGACCGCAGCTCGATTGGCGCTATTGAGAAGGCCATCCGCGACGCCGACCTCGGTGTGAACCCCAGCAACGACGGCAACGCCATCCGTTGTGTCATGCCCACGCTGACGGAAGAACGTCGCAAGGAATACACCAAGCTCGCCAAGCAGAAGGCTGAGGACGCTCGCGTGGTGGTGCGCAACGCACGCCGCAACGCCATGGATGCACTCAAGAAGGCTGAGAAGGACGGCGACATCAGCGAGGACGATCTCGTGCGCGCTGAGAAGTCCATCGACGGCATCACGAAGAAGCACGTCGATCAGGTGGATGAGATCCTGAAGCGTAAAGAGCAGGAACTCCTCGAGATTTGATGCCTCACCCAGTCACCAAGCGCCCGACGCCGAGTGCTGGCAGGAACCTCCCTGTCGCAATCGGCGTCGGTCTCGCGTTGCTGGCTCCTATCGTCGTGGGGCTGGTGTGGATTGACTGGGTCTTCGTCGCCTATGTGACGCTGATGCTCTGCCTCGCGGTGGTGGAGGTGAGTCGGGCACTTCGGCTCGTTGGTATGCATGTGGAGACGGTGCCCATCGTCATCGGAACGGCGCTGTGCCTGGCCGGTGTGTATTGGGTGGCTGCCAACCCCAACGTTGGGGTGTCTCCGATGACGGTCATCGTCTCAACGCTCGGCGGCACCGTGCTCGCCTGCATCGTGGCCAGGCTCTTTCGCTCCGAGCCGCTGGGATTCGTCCGCGACGTCTCCGCAAGCTCGTTCGTGATCGCCTACATTCCTCTCATTGGGCTCTTCGTGGCATTGCTCATGGCCCCCGACGATGGCTCGGCGCGCATCGCCACGTTGCTCGTGTGCGTCGTGCTGTCGGACACTGGCGCCTACGCCACCGGTGTGCTGTTTGGGCGACACAAGATGGCGCCCAAGATCAGCCCCAGTAAAACCTGGGAGGGGTTCGCGGGCGCCCTCATCTGGACGACGATCGGTGCCACGGTGTGCGCCCACTTCGTGCTGCATATTGCCTGGTGGGTGGGCATTCCGCTTGGCATCCTCGTCGCCATCGCAGCGACGGTGGGTGACCTCACCGAGTCGCTGATTAAACGCGACGTGGGCGTGAAAGATATGTCGAATTGGCTACCCGGCCACGGCGGCATCATGGATCGACTCGACTCGATGCTGATGGCGCTGCCTGTTGGGTGGTTCATCCTCAACCTGACGATGGGATCGTGACATGGAGCCTCGCAAACAGCTGCCCCTGGTATTCGAAGCGCCACCGCGTGGTAAGCCGCCGAAGCACTGGTTTGATCTCTCCATCGACGAGCGCAAGGACGCCATCGTCGCCATGGGTCTCCCGCGATTTCGAGCCGACCAGATCTCGAGGCACGTCTTCGACCGTCTCGAAGACGACGCGAACAGCTTCACCGACGTGCCCGCCGCCATCCGAGCGGAGCTGGGGGAGCAGCTGTTCCCTGAACTCCTCACTCAGGTTCGTCAGCAAACCGCAGACCAGGGCCGCACGGTGAAAACGCTGTGGCGTTTGTTCGACGGCTCGCTGCTCGAATCGGTACTCATGCGCTACCCGGGGCGCACCACGTTGTGCATCTCGTCGCAGGCTGGCTGCGGCATGGCGTGCCCGTTTTGCGCCACCGGTCAAGGCGGGCTTAGACGCAACCTCTCGCAGGCTGAAATCGTTGCGCAGGTGCTTGCCGCCAACCAGATGCTCGCCCAGGGCGTCATTCCGGAGACCACCGCGCGGCTCAACAACATCGTGTTCATGGGCATGGGTGAACCCCTGGCGAACTACAAGGCGGTGCTCGGCGCCATTCGCACCTTCGTCGCGCCAAGCCCCAACGGGTTCGGTATGAGCGCTCGCGGTATCACCGTCTCTACCGTCGGGCTCGTGCCGCGCATGCAGCAGCTCGTCGACGAGGGCCTTCCCCTCACACTGGCGCTCAGCTTGCACGCGCCCACCGACGAACTTCGCGACGAGCTCGTGCCCATCAATTCGCGCTGGAAGGTCGACGAAGTGGTCGATGCCGCCTTCGAGTACGCTCAGCGCACCAAGCGTCGCGTTTCTATCGAGTACGCGATGATGCGCGACATCAACGACTCCAAGGAGCACGCCATCCAGCTCGCGAACGTGCTGCAGCGACGGGGCGACTGGGGCTGGGTGCACGTCAACCTCATTCCGCTCAACCCGACGCCCGGATCGCGGTGGACCGCGTCGCGTAAATCCGACGAGCGCACGTTCATCGAGACCCTCGAAGCCCGCGGGGTGCCCGTCACCCTTCGCGATACGCGTGGTTCAGACATCGACGGTGCGTGCGGGCAGCTGGCTGCCTCGGCGTCGTAGCGGGTGGGCAGAGTATCAGATTTTTGGCGGCTGTTTCACTCCGTGGACAGGCGCGATTCCTGAGCGCCGGCGATGACCCATGCGCCATTAGAGTGTGGCGCGGTTCAGCAACCGTTAGGAGAACTCATGGATCAAGCCCTCGAATCAGTGTTCGACACTGTCGTCGCCCGTAACCCGGGCGAGGCAGAGTTCCACCAAGCTGTGCGTGAAGTGTTCGAATCGTTGGATCCAGTGATCCATCGCCACCCCGAGTACCTTGAATGGAAGATGCTCGAACGCATCTGCGAGCCCGAGCGCCAGATCATCTTCCGCGTTCCGTGGACGGACGACAACAACGAGGTGCAGGTCAACCGCGGCTTCCGCGTCGAGTTCAACTCCGCACTTGGCCCGTACAAGGGCGGCCTGCGCTTCCATCCGAGCGTGTACCTGGGTGTCATCAAGTTCCTCGGCTTCGAGCAGATCTTCAAGAACTCGCTGACGGGCTTGCCCATCGGCGGGGCGAAGGGCGGCTCTGACTTCGACCCCCACGGGCGCTCCGAAGGCGAGATCATGCGCTTCTGCCAGTCGTTCATGACCGAGCTCTACCGCCACCTCGGCGAGTACACCGACGTGCCGGCAGGTGACATCGGCGTGGGAGGCCGCGAGATTGGATTCCTCTTCGGCCAGTACAAGCGCATCACGAACCGTTACGAGGCGGGCGTGCTCACGGGTAAGGGCCTCGACTGGGGCGGCTCCCTCGTGCGCACCGAGGCGACGGGCTACGGCACCGTCTGGTTTGCCGAGGAGATGCTGAAGACGCGCGGTTCGTCCTTCGACGGGAAGACGGTTACTGTCTCCGGTTCGGGCAACGTCGCCATCTACGCCATCGAGAAGGCGCAGGAGCTTGGTGGCAAGGTGATCGGGTTCTCCGACAGCTCCGGCTACGTCGTCGACAAGGACGGCGTTGACCTGCAGTTGCTGAAGCAAGTCAAAGAAGTGGAGCGTGGACGTGTCTCCGACTACGTCGAACGCCGCGGCTCCGCCGAACTGGGCACGTCGGGCAACATCTGGAGCGTGCCGACGGACATCGCCATCCCTTGTGCGACACAGAACGAATTGAATGGCGACGACGCCGCCAGCCTCATCGAGCACGGCGTCGAGGCGGTGGCGGAAGGCGCGAATATGCCGTCGACGCCGGAAGCCATCGAAGCGTTCAAGCAGGCCGGTGTGCTCTTTGGCCCGGCGAAGGCTGCGAACGCGGGCGGTGTCGCCACCTCGGCGCTGGAGATGCAGCAGAACGCGTCGCGTGATTCGTGGGACTTCGAGTACACCGAGCGCCGACTGCACGAGATCATGGTGAACATCCACGAGCAGGTTGCGGAGACGGCGGAGAGCTACGGCATGCCTGGCGACTACGTCGCAGGCGCCAACATCGCCGGCTTCGCGAAGGTTGCCGAGGCGATGCACGCCTTCGGGGTCGTGTAGTAGACGCTCTCAGCTCCCCCGCTGGCTGAGGTAGTGCCGACAGCGGTCTTCATCGGGCTGGACGCCATAGGACGCGAACAATTCGCGCGCGGCGTCCAGCCCGAAGTGCTTCGTGAGCGAGGACGATGCGACAGCGAGATCGGCCCACGGATCTCCGGGCCCCAGATGCCCGACGCCGACGAAGCCGGCGAATGTGCCATCGTCGGTGAGTAGCGTGTTCGACACCACGGGGTTGCCGTGGAGGATCACGACGTGCTCGCCCACGTCGTCGGTGATCCACGACGGAGGGTCGAACAAGCACTCCGTGGGGTCGAGTGCATGCAGCCGCGCGAGCCCTTCGCCGACGGCGGCAGCCAAGCGTCGGGAATCGTCGCGCCATTCGTCGGAGATCGCGGAGCTGCCCTGCAGCGCCATCGTTGCGAGCACGAACCCATCGGCATATTCGGCGTAATCGACGATAGCGGGGGACGCGAACCGTCCGTGCAGCCAGGACAGCCGTTCGGCCTCGTCGATGGGGTCCTCATCGCAGTGCGTGGCGAACACGTCGGGGTGGTCGTCGCGCACGAGCTTGGCGGTGACGGTTCCCGTCGGGCCTTGCCACACCACTGCTGCCACGTCGTAGTCATGTGCGGCGGCCCACTGCGCGATGGTGGGCGGGCAGGGGGTTCCGGGTGCGGGTTTCGCGTCGAAAGACATGGTGTTCATCCTGCCATGGGCCTGGGAAACGCAGCGCCTTTGCGGGGCGTGCCACACTGGGGCCGTGCGTACTGTAGTTCTCCTCGGATCCACCGGCTCGATCGGTACCCAAACGCTCGACGTCATCTCCACCAGGCGAAAGCAGTTCCAGGTGGTGGGCCTGTCGGCCTCGGGCGGGAATATCGCGACGCTCGCCCAGCAGGTCGTCGAGTTCGAGCCCGAGTGTGTCGCCCTCTCCCGCGCCGACAAGCTCGACGAGCTGTGCGAGGCGATTGCGGCGGAGAGCCAGCAGCGCGGCATCGCGCCGCACGAGCCGGAGTTTCTCGTCGGCCCGGACGCGTCGACGCGCCTGGCTGGCCGGGAGTGCGGCGTCGTCGTGAACGCCATCACCGGGGCAGCCGGCCTCGAGCCGACGCTCGCCGCGCTCGAGCAGGGCACAACGCTGGCGCTGGCGAACAAGGAGTCCCTGGTCATCGGGGGAAAGCTCGTCACGTCGGCAGCGAAGTCGGGGCAGATCGTCGCCGTCGATTCCGAGCACTCCGCCTTCGCGCAGGCATTGCGCAGCGGTCGGGGCGAGGAGGTGCGTCGGCTCATTCTCACGGCCAGTGGTGGGCCGTTCCGCGGGCGTACCCGGGCTGAGTTGCAGGCGGTCACGCCGGAGCAGGCCATGGCGCACCCGACCTGGAACATGGGGCGGGTTATCACCATCAATTCATCCACGCTGGTAAACAAGGGGCTCGAACTGCTTGAAGCGGCGCTGCTCTACGACGTCGACCTCGACGACATCGTCGTGACGGTGCATCCGCAGTCGGTGGTGCACTCGATGGTGGAGTTTTGGGACGGCTCGACGATCGCCCAGGCCTCGCCGCCCGACATGCGCCTGCCCATCGGGTTGGCGCTCACCTGGCCCGATCGTCTCGAAGGATCCGCTGAGCCCTGCGACTGGTCGCGTGCTGCGCAGTGGACGTTCGAGCCCCTCGACGACGCCACCTTCCCCGCGGTCGAACTCGCGCGGCGCGCTGGCAAGGCCGGCGGCACTGCTCCGGCGGTGTTCAACGCGGCCAACGAGGCCTGCGTCGACGCCTTCTGCGACGGCCGCCTGTCGTTCCTCGGTATCACTGACACCATCGCCCGCTGCCTCGACGAGCACCTCGCAAACGGGCATGTGAGCGACGATGCCCTCACCCTCGACGACGTGCTCGCCGCAGATCGCTGGGGACGCACTCGCGCCGCAACGCTCACGGGGGAGGGCCAGTGAGCGCACTCATCATTGTCGGGTTGGCCATCCTGTTCTTCGCCCTCATCATGGCGTCGATCGCGCTGCACGAGATCGGGCACCTCGTTCCGGCCAAAATCTTCGGCGTGAAGGTCACCGAATACTTCGTTGGCTTCGGTAAACGCATCTGGTCCACGCGCCGGGGCGAAACTGAGTATGGCCTCAAATGGATCCCATTGGGCGGCTACGTCAGGCTCGTCGGCATGTATCCGCCTGCGCGTCCAGGCCAGCGCAGAAACTGGCTCGCCCGCATGGCCGACGACGCGCGCGCCGCCGAGTGGGACGAGATCACGCCCGAGGACGATGGCCGGCTCGTCTACCAGCAGAAGACGTGGAAAAAGATCATCATCATGCTGGGCGGGCCAGCCATGAACATCCTGCTGGCTTTCCTGATCTTCCTCAGCATCAATCTGTTCCACGGCATGGCCGTGTCGACGACGACGGTCGCCGCCGTGAGCGAGTGCGTCGTCGCTGCCAATCGCTCGGACACCACGTGCCGCGACGACGACCCGCCCACCCCTGCACGCGAGGCCGGTATCCAGCCGGGTGACGTGATCGTCGCGTTCAACCAGCACGAGGTCTCGAACTGGGAGCAGGTGAGTCAACTCATCCGCGACAACCGCGACGGTGAAGCCCGCATCACGGTGCTGCGCGGCGGCGAGCGCATCGAGCTCCCGGCGGTGCACACCCGCCTCAACCACGTCCCGGATCAGCTCGACCCGACGCGCACCGTCGAGGCAGGCTTCCTCGGGGTGACCCCCACGCGCGAGATGCGCCGCGGAGGGCCGGGGGAGACCGTCGACCTCATGTGGACGATGACGAAACACTCCACCGTGGCGCTCGCGAGCCTGCCCGTCAGGGTGTACAACGTGGCGGCGGACATGGTGACCGGCAAGCCGCGCGACGTGAACTCGCCGCTGTCCATCGTCGGTGCATCGCGGATTGCGGGGGAGATCGGCGCCGACGAGTCGCTGTCGTGGGGCGACAAGGCCGCAACCTGGTTCTCGCTACTGGGCTCGGTGAACCTTTTCGTCGCGTTGTTAAACCTCGTCCCGCTGCTGCCGCTCGACGGCGGGCACATCGCTGGGGCGATCATCGAGTGGCTGCGCAGGCAGTGGTGCAAGCTGCGCGGGAAACCAGATCCGGGCCCGCTCGATACGGCCAAGGGACTGCCCATGATCTTCATCGTCGGCGGATTGCTGCTGATCTGCGGGCTGGTGTTGATCGTCGCAGACCTTGTGTCGCCGTTGCAGCTGCAGTGAGGGGGCTAGACTCAGCTTCATGACCGTGAGCCTTGGCATGCCAGCACCCGCACCAGTCACCATCAGCCCCCGACGCAAGTCCCGGCAGATTCGGGTTGGGAAGGTGCTCGTGGGTGGGGACGCACCCGTATCCGTGCAGTCCATGTGCACGACGAAGACCACCGACATCAACGCCACGCTGCAGCAGATCGCTGAGCTGACGGCCGCCGGCTGTGACATCGTCCGTGTCGCGTGCCCCAGTCAAGACGACGCCGACGTGCTGCACATCATTGCGAAGAAGTCGCAGATTCCGGTGATCGCCGACATCCATTTCCAGCCTCGCTACGTGTTTCAGGCCATCGAAGCGGGGTGTGCCGCGGTGCGCGTCAACCCGGGCAACATCCGAAAGTTCGACGATCAGGTGGCCGAGATCGCGAAGGCGGCCGCGGATGCGGGCGTGTCCATCCGAATCGGCGTGAACGCAGGTTCGCTCGATAAGCGCCTGCTCGAGAAGTACGGGGCACCGACGGCAGAAGCACTCGTCGAATCCGCAATGTGGGAGGCCTCGCTGTTCGAAGAGGTGGGCTTCCGCGACTTCAAGATCTCCGTGAAGCACAACGACCCGGTGGTCATGGTGCAGGCCTACCAGCAGCTGGCGGAACAGTGCGATTACCCGCTGCACCTCGGCGTGACCGAAGCCGGCCCGGCATTCCAGGGCACCATCAAGTCGTCCGTCGCGTTCGGCGCGCTGCTCAGTCAGGGCATCGGCGACACCATCCGCGTGTCGCTCTCCGCGCCGCCGGTGGAGGAAGTCAAGGTTGGCGTCAAGATTCTGGAGTCGCTGAATCTTCGCCCACGCAAGCTCGACATCGTGAGCTGCCCGTCGTGCGGGCGTGCACAGGTTGACGTATTCACCCTGGCGGAGCAGGTGACCGAGGGCCTCGAAGGGCTTGAGGCTCCGCTGCGCGTGGCCGTGATGGGCTGCGTCGTCAACGGCCCCGGCGAGGCACGCGAGGCCGACCTCGGCGTCGCATCTGGCAACGGCAAGGGGCAGATCTTCGTGAAGGGCGAGGTCATCAAGACCGTCCCGGAGGAGGACATCGTCGAGACGCTGCTGGCCGAAGCGCGACGCATCGCCGACGAGATGGGCGAGGTCGGCAGCCCGCAGGTGTCGGTGTCCTGAGAGCGTTCTGGAACAGGGCACCCATGGATGGACGGCTCCGCGTTCTGCGCTCCGACGAGGCGAGCCTGGCCTTGGCGTTCCTCGAGTCGTCGCCGTACGAGAACCTCTTTCTCACGTCCCGAATTGGGCAGGCCGGCGAGGATCGTCGTCGCCTAGGCAGGCTGCTGGCGTACTTCGACCGCGACAATCAGATTCGCGGCATCTGCCTCGACGGCGGCACCATCTTCGTCACCACCACCGACCCCGCAGCGCTGCCGCTGTTCGTCGATGAGCTCGGAGATTTTCGTCGGGCGACGTCGATCGTCGGCCCCAGCTTTGCCGCGCTCGGGCTGTTCACGGGGTTGTCGCAGCGGTTCGGGGAGATGTGGAGCTCCTGCAGCAATGTTCGCCGCAAGCAGCCGCTCATGGTGCTCGACGAGCCGGTTGCCGTCGACGGTGACCCGCGCGTGCAGCAGCTCGACGAGAGCGTGTTCCAGGCGTATCTCGACGCCTCGGTGGACATGTACGCCGGCGAGATCGGATCGTCGCCGTTCAAGTACGGCCCAGGTTACGAAACCTTCGTCCTCGAACGCCTTCGCCAAGGCGATGCCTACGGCATCGTCGAAGACGGCGAGGTGATCTTCAAGGCCGACCTCGGCCCCCGCCACCGCAACCAAGTGCAGTTGCAGGGGGTGTGGGTGCGCCCCAATCTGCGAGGGCAAGGCCTCTCGACGCGAGCGCTGGCGCAGATGATGACGCTCGTGCAGCGGCGCTACCCGGTGGTGTCGCTGTACGTGAACGACTTCAACGTGCCTGCCTTGCGTAGCTACGAGCGGCTGGGCTTCCGTACTGTCGGCAGCCTCTCGACGGTGCATTATTGAGTCTGCTGCGACGCGGTCACCGCAAGACAGCGGGGTGAAGGGCTAGAGTTGCGTGCGTGATTACTCGACTTTCTTCGCTCTTCGTTCGCACACTGCGCGACGACCCGGCCGAGGCTGAGGTTGCCAGCCACAAGCTCCTCGTGAGGGCCGGCTACGTTCGCCGCGCCGCCCCGGGAATCTACTCATGGCTCCCGCTCGGGTGGAAAGTGCTGCGCAAGGTGGAAGCCATCGTGCGCGAGGAAATGGATGCGATCGGGGCGCAGGAGGTGCACTTCCCGGCGCTCCTGCCGCGTGAACCCTACGAAGCCACCGGACGGTGGACTGACTACGGCGACAACCTCTTCCGCCTGCAGGACCGCCGCAAGGTGGACATGCTGCTTGGGCCCACGCACGAGGAAATGTTCACCCTGCTGGTGAAGGACCTCTATAACTCGTACAAAGACCTGCCGCTGCATCTGTACCAGATTCAGACGAAGTACCGCGACGAGGCCCGTCCCAGGGCTGGCTTGCTGCGCGGGCGTGAGTTCGTGATGAAGGATTCGTACTCCTTCGACGTCACCGACGAAGGGCTCGAGGCAAGCTACCAGCTGCACCGTCAGGCATATCAGCGCATCTTCGACAGGCTCGGCCTCGAGTACGTCATCGTCTCCGCGATGGCGGGCGCGATGGGCGGGTCGGCGTCGGAGGAGTTCCTGGCCGTCTCGCCCATCGGCGAAGACACGTTCGTCCGCTCGCCGGGTGGTTACGCCGCGAACGTCGAGGCCGTGCGCATCCCCGCACCCGAGCCGCTCTCGCTCGACGGTATCCCCGCCGCACAGGTGCACCCCACCCCGGATTCCGCGACGATTGAGACGCTCGTCGACCAGGCCAACTCGCTGTTCCCGCGTGACGACAGGCCATGGGAGGCCGGCGACACGCTGAAGAACGTCGTCGTCATGCTGGCGCACCCCGACGGCACCCGCGAGCCCCTCGTCATCGGGCTACCGGGCGACCGCTCCGTCGACGAGAAGCGCCTCGAAGCCGCCGTCGCGCCCGCAGAGGTGCAGGACTTCGGCGACGAGGACTTCCGCAACCATCCCGCGCTGGTCAAGGGCTACATCGGCCCGGTGAAGGACGGCGAGAAGATTCTGGGTGAGGAGTCCCAGTCGAAGATTCGCTACCTGTGCGACCCGCGTGTGGTGACGGGCACGCGCTGGCTGACCGGCGCCAACATCGACGGACATCACGTGGTCGACCTCACCGTCGGACGCGACTTCACTCCCGACGGCGTGATCGACGTGGCCGAGGTGCGCGAGGGTGACCCTTCGCCCGACGGGTCCGGCCCGCTCACGCTGGAGCGCGGCATCGAGATGGGGCACATCTTCCAGCTCGGCCGCCGCTACGCCGAGGCGCTCGGGCTGAAGGTGCTCGACGAGAACGGCAAGCTCGTGACCGTCACCATGGGCTCGTACGGCATCGGCGTCTCGCGCGCCATCGCCGCCGTCGCCGAAGCCACGCACGACGAGCTCGGCCTGTGCTGGCCGCTCGAGTTGGCGCCGTTCCAGGTGCAGGTGGTGGCGACGGGCAAGGACGCAGCCATCTTCGAGGAAGCCGAACGCATCGCGGCGGCGCTCGACGAGCGCGGCGTCGAGGTGCTCTACGACGACCGCAAGGCCAGCCCCGGCGTGAAATTCAAGGATGCCGAACTCATGGGCATGCCGATTATCGTCGTGGTCGGGCGTGCACTGGCCGACGGCGTCGTCGAGCTGCGCGACCGGCGCACGGGGGAGAAGCGCGAGATCCCCGTCGAGAACATCGTCGACGAAGCCCACGCGCTCGCTCGTCCGTAGCAACACGCGAAGATAGATCAAGTTCGTGGCGCGTCTGCCCACCACGAACTTGATCTGTCCTGGGCGGGCTCAAGATTGTGTTGTCCTACGCGTTGTAGTTGCTTCCCTGGGGTACCTACGCTCATGAAGATTGGGGCATGCATTCCCGCCAATCCATGCCCCAGGCGCTCGCAAATCTCATCCGTATCCAGTGCGGCGCGATCAGCGCTGAGCAGGCCCTCGCCCACGGTTTGTGCCGGTCAGCCCTCCGACGGTTGAGCGCGCAGTGGCACAAGCTGGCCGACGGGCTGTACATCGTAGGCGAGGTGACGTGGCACGCCTTCGCGTGGGCCGCACTGCTGCGCGGCGGGGCGTCCGCGTCGTTGGGCGGTGGCGCGGCGTGTTATCTGCACGGGCTGATTCAACGCGAGCCCGACTCCATCACGATCTGGTGCGATTCCCCGAAGGTGGCGTTGGAACATTCCGGGTTTCGCGCCCAGTTCAAGCGCGCCCCACGACGCGCACGCGGGGAGATGCCGCGAACCAACGTGGAGGAATCGCTGTGCGACTACGCTTCGGAGACCAATCCGCTGAACCTGATTGAGGCGGTCACTCGTGCCTTCGGGCAGCGCAAGACCATCCCGGCGAGAGTGCGGGAGGTGCTGGCGACGCGCAGCCGGGTTGCGCAGCGGCAGTTGTTGATGGACCTCACCGACCATGCCAACGCTGGTATCCACAGTGTGTTGGAATGGCAGTTCAATGTGCTCGTAGCCAAGCCCCACGGGCTGGCTGGGCTTTCCAGGCAGGTGAAGCTGACACGTACCAGCAGGGTGGATGTGTGGTTCGACGACTTCGGCGTCATCGTTGAGCTGGATGGTCGTCAGTTCCACGACGCCTGCCGAGATGCCAGACGGGACAACGAGCACGCACTCAGATTGGGTGCGGTCACGCTGCGGTTCACCTGGCAGCAAGTGATCCACGAGGCGTGCGAGGTCGCGCGCGTGATTGAGCGTGCGTTGAGAATCCGCGGCTGGGAGGAAGGTATTCGTACTTGCTCGGACTGCCGTCTGGTGCGTTGACGCGAAGATAGATCAAGTTCGTGGCGCGTCTGCCCACCACGAACTTGATCTATCTTTAGTTCCAGCCGGGCCAGCGCGGTATCCGGCCGCCGACGGCCTGGGTGTGTTGCAGCTGTGCTGCCCAGCGATCGTCGTCCGGTTGTTCGGCGGCGAGTAGCACGAGCGCTTCCAGCAGGCGCACCTCCAGCGTGCGCCACACGGAGCGGATTTCAGCACTTGTGTTGATAGGGCCAGGAAGCTCAAAGACCGGCGGCTGCGACGGGGTGGTGAGCCCACGCCGCAGCTCGTCGCGCAACGACTGTGCCGAGGCGAGGCGCGTCGACAGCTCTTCACGAAGTGGCTTGTCGCCACCGACGCGGCCGAGGGAGGATTCGAGCCCGTAGATCAGCGCCCACACGTGAGTGAGTGCGGCGTATTGCTGGTCGCTGAGCGTCTCGACGGGGCTCGGCTCGGCGCCTTCCCTAGGGATGAGATTTCGTTTCGCGAGCCCACGCGTGGCGGCCGCGATAGAGATCAGCAGCAGCCGCGCCGACGGTGCCTCCTCGCGGTGGGCGGCGGCCGAGCACGCATCGACGACAGCAGCGATGGAGTCCTCAAGGCTGGCGGTACTCTCCGGCTGCGGTTCAAACACAGGGTCCGGGCTGGCGAATGGGTTGACGGAGTTGATACGCGCGAGCTGATCGTCGCACTGGGCCAGCGTGGCCGTGCGCCAATCGTCGGTTGGTTCCTTCGCGACGAGTTCCCTCACCCCGGCGAGGAGGGCCGCCACCTTCGCCAGCGACTCGGGCTGTTTCGGCGCCTCGGAAGCCTGCGCGCGGGAGGGGGCGCCGTCGGGTTCTTCGATGGTGGGGCTTGGCGCACACGCTGTGAGGCACAGCGCCGCTCCGACGAGTACGAAGCGGCGAGGGACATCCATGGCTTGCAGCCTATCGGTATGCTGGTGATCCACAATTGAGCACACAATCGGATACGGAGTTGTCATGCAGGAACGAACCGTAGCCGAGGTGGTTGAACCCATCTTGGCTGAGTACAAACTGGAGCTCGACGCGCTCGACGTCACACCAGTCGGTAAGCGCTCGATGCTGCGCATCACCGTCGATGGTGAGGGGCCGGAGGGGTGTGGGCCGCTGCTCGACGACATCGCCGAAGCATCGCAGGCTGTCTCAGCGGCGCTGGACGCAAGTTCCGTCATGGGGGAGCGGGCATACACCCTCGAGCTGTCGAGCCGTGGTGTCTCGAAGCCGCTCACAGAGCTGAAGCACTTCCGTCGCAACACCGGGCGTTTGGTGAAGCTATGGTTTGCTGAGTCTGAGGTCACCGGCCGTATCGTCGGAGTTGATGCCGACGCGGTGGTCGTCGATGTTGACGGCTCCCCAGCGA
>NZ_CAMYFI010000054.1 GCF_947255005.1 uncultured Tessaracoccus sp.
CACGAACTTCGACACCGTCTCCAAGCGTGTGCAGCGCCTCAAGGAACTCGAGGCCGAGCAGTTCCTTCTTCGTGAGGCCAGAGGCGGCGACGTCGGTGAAGTCCATGGCCTCGAGTTCCTTGAGGCGCTGCACACGCTTGGAGACGGTGTCGAAGTTCGTGAGCATGCCGCCCAGCCAACGCTGGTTGACGTAGGGCATGCCGACGCGGGTGGCCTGCTCGGCGATGCTGCCCTGGGCCTGCTTCTTAGTGCCGACGAACAGGATCTGCCCGCCGCGCGCGACGGTGGACTTGACGAAGTTGAATGCCTTGTCAATGTAGGTGAGGGAGAGCTGCAGGTCGATGATGTAGATGCCGTTGCGCTCGGTGAAGATGAAACGCTTCATCTTGGGGTTCCAACGACGGGTCTGGTGCCCGAAGTGAACGCCGTTTTCCAGCAGCTGCCTTGTGGTTACGACGGCCATGGCCGTTCCTTTCGCGGTTGGCGCAGCGCGCACAACCTCATATCGGGTGGGCAATGCCCACGGTGGTTAATCCTGATGCGCTCGGCGCCCAACCCGTCTGGACGGGACCACTGAGCAACCGGGGCGAGCCCACAGCGCATGCGAAGTCACCCACGTGTGTGGGTGCGTGTGTGATTCTAGCCGAACCTCGGCTAGCCCCCAACTGCCGAGCAGATCAGCTGCCGTGCGGATATCCGTCGAGAGTTATCCACAGACTTCATATCGCATGCAAGTTTCGGGCGTGTCGCTGCCATAACAAAGGGTATGAAGAAGTTTCTGCTCATCACCCTCCTGCTCGTGGCGTGGAGCGCTGTCCCAGCCCACGCCTCGGGCCTCGAACTCACGATGCCCGTCGAAGGCCCCGTCGTGCGCGGCTTTGACGCACCCGCGCACCGCTACGGCCCTGGCCATCGCGGTGTCGACATCATGGCCAAACCGGGCACGCCCGTGCGCGCCGCAGCGCAAGGACGCGTGCATTTCGCGGGCGTCGTGGCGGGACGCCCGTCGGTGTCCATCGACCACGGCAACGGACTGCGCACCACGTACACGCCGGTGTCAGGCAGCGTACGCAAGGGCGAGGTGGTGACCTCGGGCCAGGTGATCGGCACACTGCAGCCTGGGCATTGCACGCCCGCCTGCCTGCATTGGGGGCTCACCGACGGCACCGACTACCACGATCCGCTCCGCTACCTCACGATTCGTCGAGTACGGCTGGCACCCATGGGAGCGATGCCCGTGGTGCCAGCAGCGCTGCCCGCCGCGACGGTGGGCGCCGGGCCGGTCGCGCCTGGGCAGGCGCCTGTGCGGGGGCCGGTCACGTCGAAGTTCGGCATGCGTGTGCACCCGGTCACCGGCATCTACAAATTGCACGACGGGGTGGATTTCGGCGCCGCATGTGGCACGCCCATTCATGTGCCTTGGGCGGGCGAGGTGATCAAACGCGATACCAGCAGGGGATACGGGCTGCGAATCCACGTGCGCCATGAGAACGGTCTCGTCACGGCCTACGCCCACCTGCCGCGTTTCGACGTGCAAGTCGGCCAACGCCTCGAGGCGGGCGCGCAGGTGGGTGTGGTGGGCACCACCGGGTACTCCACCGGGTGCCATCTGCACTGGATGGCGTGGAAGGGTGGGGCGCTCGTCGACCCGCTGACGTTATTGCGGTGAGCTGGCGCGGCTGGTCAGGCGCGCGGATGGGCCTGTTGAAAGGCCTGCCGGAGGCGCTCGGAGGTGACGTGGGTGTAGATCTGTGTGGTCGCCACCGACGCGTGCCCCAGCATCTCTTGCACGCTGCGCAGGTCGGCGCCTCCGTCGAGCAGGTGCGTCGCCATGGCGTGCCGCAGCCCGTGGGGGCCGATCTCCGCGCCTGGGCCGGCGGCGGCCGTCGCTTCGTGCACGACGCGTCTGGCTACCCGAGGGTCGAGCGCTCCCCCGCGCGCGCCGAGGAAGAGCGTGTCGGGGCTCCGCGGCGTCGCCAGCTCATCGCGGCGCTCCAACCAGGCCGCGACGGCGCTTGCCGCGGGTGCTCCCATTGGCACTGCGCGTTCCTTGGCGCCCTTGCCCATCACCCGCACCGTGCGCTGCTCGGCGTCCACGTCGCGAATCTTGATGCTGGTGAGTTCTGAGATGCGCAGCCCGCTCGAATACAGCAGCTCGACGATGGCTCGGTCGCGGGCGGCGAGTGGGTCGTCGCTTTCCATCAGGCGCGTGGTTGCGCTCGCCATGACGTCGTCGATTTCCCCGTGCGACAGCACCTTCGGCAGCCGACGTGAACGCTTCGGCGCCACCAGCCTAAGCGCGGGGTCGGCGTCGATGAATCCTTCTCTAGCCGCCCAGGCGAAGAAACCGCGCACGCACGCCACCCGACGCTGGATCGACGAGGCGGCTGTTCCTTCGTCGGCCATGTCAGCCAACCAGGTTCTGAGCGTGGTCAACGTGACGGCGCGCGGATCGTCGGTGTGGGCTGCGAGCAGGCGGAGGTCAGCGCCGTAGGCACGTACGGTGTGCGGCGAGAGCCCACGGTCGGTGGCGAGGTGTTCGCCGTACTCCTCGATCAGGGCTTCCCATGCGGCCATGGGTTCGAGACTACGTCGGGAGACGGCATAATGGGCGGAGCAAAACGTCGAAGGCAAGGATTGACAATGACGGACCTCACCACCGGTGGCACCGTGCTCCCCATCACCCGCTGGGGCACCCCCGTGATGCATCAGCAAACGCGCCCTGTGGAGCAGTTTGATGAGGAGCTTCAGCAGCTGGTGAGGGACATGTTCGCCACGATGGAAGCTGCCGAAGGTGTCGGCCTGGCAGCCACGCAGGTGGGCCTCGACCTCTCCGTTTTCGTCTACGAGTGCCCGGATGCGGACATGAACATCCAGCGCGGGGTGGTGTGCAACCCGGTCGTCACCCTGCCCGACGGTAAGGAGCGCGTGCTCGATTCGTCGGAGGAAGGCTGCCTCTCCTACCCGGGTGGATACGCGACGGTCTCCCGCCCCGACTACGCCGTCTGCCGCGGGCAGGACGCGTCGGGCAACGACGTTGAGGTCGTAGGCACCGGACTGCTCGCTCGTTGCCTGCAGCACGAGACGGACCACCTCAACGGCACCGTCTACGGCGACCGCATCTCGTCGCGCGCGCGCCGCAAGCTCGACAAGGAAGTGGCCGAGCTTGATTGGCGTTACCCCGCCGACTGGCCGGTGAGCCCGAAGCTCACCGCAGCCATACCTCCTGGCATGGCCGACGAAGACGCCGCCGAGTAACGTCGAGCTTCCGTGAAGTTCAAGATCGATCGGATGACGCTTGTCATCCTTGGCGCGCTGGCGCTATCGATCGTCGTACCCATTTCGGGACGACCGGCGGAGATCTACGACTTCGCCACCAAGGTGGCCGTGTTCGTGCTGTTCTTCGGCTACGGCGCGCGGCTCAGCACCGCGGAAACGGTGGCGGGCATCAAGCACTGGCGTCTCCACCTCACCATCCTGGCGTTCACGTTCGTGCTGTTCCCCCTCGTCGGCGCCCCGATGCTGCTCATGCCTGAAGGTTTCGTGTCCGACCCCGTTCGGATCGGGCTCGTGTTCCTGTGCCTAGCGCCGTCGACGGTGCAGTCGTCGATCAACATGACCTCGCTGGCAGGCGGCAACGTGCCGGCGGCCATGATGTCGGCTACCGCGTCGAATGTGTTGGGTGTGGTGCTCACACCCGCGCTGGTCATGCTGCTCTTCCCGTCAGCCAGCGGCGGGCTGTCGTGGCAGATTGCCCTCGACGTGTTCGTCCAGCTGCTACTGCCGTTCTTCTTGGGCCAGCTCTCCCGCGTAGTCACGGCCGATTTCATGGCCCGCAACAAAGACCGCCTGAAGCTCCTCGACCAAGCGGTAATCGTGCTCATCGTCTACGGCGCGTTCTCTGAGATGTTCGCCAGCGGCATGTGGCGGCGGCTCAGCTGGTCTGACTTGCTCGTGACGTTGGCGTTCACGCTCCCCCTGCTCGCGCTCATGCTGTGGTTGACGTGGCACGTCGCCGGCTGGCTCGGGTTCCCCCGCGAAGATCAGATTGCGGTGATGTTCTGCGGCACAAAGAAGTCACTCGTGACCGGCGTACCGATCGCGTCCGTGCTGTTCCCCGCATCCATCGTCGGCATGCTCGTCGTGCCACTCATGATCTACCACCAGGCGCAGATCATCACTTCCAGCATCATCGCCGCACGGCTCGCCGCCAACACTCCGGAAGACGGAGCGAGCGCGAGTTCTTAACCCCTCCGGCCCTGCCGCAGACGCCTGCTTTATAATTGATGTGCTTAGGAGAGCAGTCGCAGTACTCCCCCCCCCCTTAGCGTTCACCATCGATGCTGAAACTAAGGAACGCTATGTTGCATTCAAAGTTCACCCGGCTCCAGACTGTCGCAACCCTTGCACTTTTCTCATTGTGTTCGATGCAAGGTTGTTCGGTTTCACCTCAACCGAGCCCTGAACCACAGGGCGCTCACCACCCCGCCAACGGCGGCACACAGCCATCCCCCACCTCCGACGCGACTGCTTCCAGGAGCGCACCGACGCCGCAACGCCACGGCACGGATGACCACGGTGTAACGATCAATGATGCCCATGACAAGCCGGTGTCGTTTCCCACCGTAGACCTGTCGTCTGCAAGCCCGATAACGCTGCCGGAGATCGTCAAACTTGGCCGGCCTCCCGAAGGACACCCTGATCGCATTGTGCTCGCCCTCGCGTCCAATGCCGCGTTGGTGAGCTTCGATCCCAGCGAGAACAGAGATTCCGAGGAGATAGTGAAGAGCGGACGGGTCGGCCTTCTCTACGACAACCAATCCTCCAAGCTGTTCGACAGCACAGCACATATTCGTAGTGATGGCTTAGCTCGGCAGACGTACGCTGGCGATATCGACGACAACTGGGCTGTATGGATGGAGACGAGCTCCACCGATTTGAGCCAATCTAACTGGCGTCTCTTCTCGCAACGACTATCCGGTGGCACGCCACGACTCGTCGCGGCTGCGGAGGATCAGCTTTCCTTCGGCGCATCCGAAGTACCGCTGTTGGGTGGAGATCCGGTTCCCAAACTCTCAGCTGGACTGGTTTGGTGGTGGACAGCCACGCAGCAACAAGATGGGACATTCGGTGTCCGGGTCTTGGCAGCCGATCCAGCGGGAGGAGAGCCCAAGGAGATGCTTCCCTCCGGCTACTACGTCTCTCCTATTGATGGCGGCGTCGTCGCGGTTCAGCTTGAGCACACCCCTGAATCACACAACGGAACAAACTATAAGGAAGTAGGCGTGGTGCGCATTGACGGATCCGGCCGCGTCACCAACGTGATTCGTTACTCCACTACCAAGGCAGAGGAAGAGGAAGAAGGGGTGGGCGTGTCCGAGTTGGCCTCCGGCGGGGACGTAGTGGCTGCACTCATCCAAGACAACATCATCATCGTTCGCGCAAACGGCGCACCGATCGCCCGCATTCCTCTCCCACTCAACACAGAAGTCGGGGATCTGGCTGTGTGCTCCGGGAAGGTGGCCTTCGCACCCACGCCCATGGGTAGTGAAGGAGACAAGGTGTTCATTTTTGACACCGCGACGAGCACTCTCACCGCGATGAAGGCGCCACACGCTTATTCGGCCGTCATGTGCTCAAAGACACGGCTCGCGTGGGGCCAACTCGAGGAACCCGACTACATCACGACGCATGTCTCGAAGTGGAAGTAGTGCCAGCCTAATGCAACTAGCTGCATTAGGAATGCTGGAACCCACCAAAATAGGTGGGTTCCAGCATTCCTAATCTACGGTGCTCCTTATTCCGCGTAGGATGGGTTTCGTCCTGAGTCGGTGCAGGCCAAGCTGGCGGCCCGGTGCAGCGACAACCCCCGCCTGAGCCGCCACGTCGGCGACGCTCAACGCGGTGTGGCCCGCGCCCAGTCCAGATCCTGCACCCGCACCTCGCCCGCATCCCAGCCGGCGGCGAGGGCCTTGCGCACGTCGTAGGTGTGCTCGTGGGTGATGAGATCCAGCGAATAGCGGTTGATTCCCGGCAGCAGTGGGCCAATGAGTTCCACCGGCAAAAGCGGAAGCCTGAGCGGCCTCAACGTCCGGCCCGTCACCTGCCCCAACACCGAGGTGAGCACGTCGTCGCGCGAATACGGCTCAGGATCGGCGATGTTGTATGCCCCGGGTGCCCACGCAAGTGCCTGCACAGCGGCGCGGGCGAGCCCATCGACGTCGGTGAGGCTCAGCTGCACGTCGGGACCGGGTAGCAGCAGCGTGTGCCCCCTGACCAGGCGCCTCAGCCTCGGCACCAGGTGGCGTTCGTCGAGCCCGTAGACCGCGGTCGGGCGCAGCACCACGGCGCCGTGCGCCAGGGCCATCATCTCGCCCACTGCCTTGGTGCGTCCGTAGTGGCCGAGATGGCCCTCGGTCGTCGGATGGGACTCGTCGGCTAGGTGCCGCCGCTGGCGTGTGGAGTAGACAGACGAACTGGACATCCACACCACGGGGCGCTCCCCCACCACGCCCAACAGGCGGCTAGCGCCCTCGACGTTGACCGCCCGGAAGTGCTGTGCCTGGCCCGTGTCCCCCACGGCTGCCGCGCAGTGCACCACCGCGTCGCACCCGCTGAGGTCCGGGGTCTCGCAGGCGGCATCCCACCGTCGAAACTCTCCTGGCACCGGAGTCCTGCCTAGCGCGACGACACGGTGCTTCCTCTGACGCAGCGCCTGCGCCACGTGCCTGCCGACGAACCCGCTCGCCCCCGTCACGGCCACCGTCAGCGCAACCACAACGACCTCCACTGCGGCAGCCCGGCACCGACGTCGGGGACTGCGCGGGTGACGCGGGGCCGGATGGGCGCGAAGGTGCGCAGCGCGTCCGCGACCATCGCCAGCGCCAACCCTCGACCCGGGCAGGCGTGGGAGCCGGCCCCGAACGCCAGTTGCGCCTGGGCAGGTGGCTGCGGGTGCTCCACACTCGGCTCCGGTCGGGCAATCGCAGGCAGCAGGTACAGCAGCAGATGCTCCCCCCTGCGCACCGGACGTCCCTCCACCTGGCTGTCATCCCCGACGATCCGCGGCAACAGTGGCGTCGGTGCGATCACGCGCATGAGTTCGGCAGCCATCACCTCCGGGTCGCGCTGAGCGTCCGGGAAGAGGCCATCATCGGCGCACCATGCCAGCGCGCGGGGAATGGCACTCAGCATGGTGGTGGTGGCAGCGACGGCCAGCATCACCTCGCTCGGGCCCAGCCCGGGGAACTCCTTCTCCAGGGGTGCCGTGAGGTTGCGGGACGTGTCGCCGGCCAGGTGAGCACGCACGGAGATGGCAGCGACGACACGTGTGGCGGCGGTGAGGACCAGGGCACGCTCACGGTCCGCAGTCATGCCGAGCAGGTCCAGTGTGACGAGCCCCGACATGATGCGGGACATCGTCACCACGTCGACGGCCTCTGCGGTCATCGCCTGCGCGTACTGATCCAGCACGGGCTGCCAATGGCGGGCGAGCCGACGGATGCCCGCACCCGTCAGCGCTGCCCCCAGCTCGCGGCGAGACTGCCGGTGCGCGCTCCCTTCCCCGTCGAACCAGCTCTCGCCTGCGCTGCCCTGGCCACGCACGAGCCCCCCGGTGGTGTGCCTGTCGGTGCGATCCAGCGGCACCTTCGTGAGCACCTCACGCACACCCTCAGCACTGGCGACGATCCGTCGCCCCGGCAGGCCCGTCTGCCTGCCGATGCCCAGCGCCGCGAACACCAGCGGATGGGCGGCCACGTGTACGAGCCGGTCGCGGATGCGTGCCTTGCCCATCAGCGTCCCTGCTCCTTCCCGATGTGCTGCTGCACCAGTGCCCGGGCTGCCTGACGATCGGGTTTGTTCGAGCGGCCGGAGGTGGGCACGGTGTCGAAGATGATGTGATCGACGACGAGCCCCAGCTCCCGAGCCTTGCGTTGGAGCTCCCTGCGCAGCTTGTCCGAGCGGGTTCCCGCTTCCACGAGCAGTGCCAGCTCCTCGTCGCCGTCATCGGCGGGGACGCCGAGCAGCAACGCGACGTCGACCCCTTCGACGGTGAGTCTCGGCTCATAGAGGCCCGGGTAGATGTTGTGCGTGCCCCGAAGGATCATGTCCTTGCGGCGCCCCTGAAGCCACAGCTCGCGGCCCTCGAGCATGCCCAGGTCGCCGGTGGCGACATCGTCGCGCCATTGCCCATCGATGTATCTCGGGGCCATCGAGCGGCCGGAGAGGATGATCTCGTCGTCCTCAATGCGCGCGTCCACGCCGTCGAAGAGTCGGCCCACGTGATCGCCGCGCGCGTCGTCGGTGAGCTTGTCGCGCGACTCGATCGCCGCAGCCGGGAAGACCTCGGTCATTGCGTACACGCCCCACGCCTCGTCGGCACCGGCTGCCCGCAGTCGAGAGAGCAGGTTGGCCGTCACTGTGGCCGAGCCCGCGAAGACGCGGCCGGTCGTCGTGGCTCCTGCAGCCAGCGCGGCACGCCACTGGGGTGGGGTCAGGTAGGTGTGGGATGGACGCCATTTCCGTAACTGCCAGGCGATGCGTCGGGGATTGCGTGCGGGCAGCACGATGGGTTTGCCGAGCGCATAGGCCGGCAGCATCGCAAAGAAGGTGCCCGCCATGACGGGCCCCGGCGCATCGGCGTCGAAGAGGGTCGAGACCATCTCCGCGCCCGCCGACAAAGAACCGGCCGTGTGCACTACGCCCACCGGGTGTGAGGTGGTGCCGGAGGTGAACACCGTCAGCGCAGACTGGTCCTCCTCCACTCCGTAGCGCCGCACCTGCGCGCCACCCACATCGTCGATGGAGACGATCTCCGGCCAGATCCTCCAGTCCGGCAGCCCTGCCGGGCGCCGCAGCCAGCCCGGCCCCTTGAGCAGGAATCTGAGCCCCGGTTCAGCGACGACGAAGTCCGGCACCGTCTCCTCAAGCCTGCTCTGCACCAGCTCGGTGCCGCCTTTGGGACTGATGAGGTCGATACGGATCCCCATGCCGACCGCCGCGAGCGCGAGCGCGAACGAGGCCGGGCCGGGGCGGACCATGAGGACGAAGTTGCGGGCCTTGCGTTTGCGTAGCCCGCCCGCGTACGTCCGCACCAGATCGGCGAACTCTGCGCGTGAGATCCGATCGATACCCAGGAAGACCGGGTCGTCGGGACGATCGGCGAGCCCGTCGAGCACACGTTGCAGCAGCAGCTCACTCATCGCGGGTCCTCCTCCTTGCCGCCGGCGCCCTGGTCCAGGTACCAGCGTGCCGTCTGGACGACACCCATCGCCTTCAACCGCCGTGTCGAGTTCTCGCTGACCATGCCGCGGCACTGCACGATGCGCGGCGTCGTGGCACGCATCGCATTGAGAAACTGCCTGTCTGTGGGTGCGCCACGCCGCGGCCAACCACCTGAGGCAAGGTAGGCGTCGGCGCGTACCGCCATGTTGTTGCCGGCGTGCATGCGGTAGGGGGTGAGAAACTGCGGCCCGCGATTGGTCGGGCGCCACCGTCCGAACCACGCCGCCAGACGCACCTGGGCAGCAAACAGCAGCCGTGCCAGCAACCCGTTCTCATCTCGACGGGCGGTGATTGCCCCGCACACCAGGTCGGCCTCCTTGATCGCGTCCTGGGCTTGGGCAAACCATTCGGGTCTTGGCAGACAGTCGGCGTCGGTGCGGGCAAACCACGGCGCGCCCTGGGAGATGAGCCAGCGCGCACCGGTGTCGGCGGCGCAGCCCACTCCCTTCTCCGGCTCGGTCAGGACCGTGACCGGAAACGGTGCCGACGTCGCGAAGCTCCGCACGACGTCGGCGGTGTCGTCGGTGGAGGCGTTGTCGACGACCACAAGCTGAAACTCGTGGCACGTCTGCCGGGCGAGCGCGTCGAGTGTGGCTGCAATGCCGCGCGACTCGTTGTACGCGGGGATCAACACGCCGGGCACTGCCATCTCAGCCACGCTCCCACGGCATGACCTGGATGGAGATACCACCACCCAGCCCAACGAGCAGGCTGCGTTCGCCGGGCGTGATGCTCTCCCAGGCTCGCGAGAGCTGAATGGGCAACGACGCAGAGGCGACGTTGCCCAGCTCCGGTACGGTCCACACGAGTTGTTCGCGGCGCGCGCCCACGACATCACAGAATCGTTCGGTATACGGCACCGTCACCTGGTGGACGAAGACGTGCCGGAAGTCCTGCACGTGCCGACCGTCGCGGTGCAGCAGGGCGTCGATCACGTCGGGCCCCATACTCTCGAACGCGAGCCGCAACTCCGTGCCGGCACCTGTGAAGTAGAGCTTGTCGAAATCGAATGGATGCCGGGAGCCGCCGCCGAAGATGCCGCCGACGTCCCAGTGCTCGGAGCGGGTCTGCGCCATCGGCCGCCCGAGGCCTGGGCCCGGCCCTTGGCCCAGCACCACGGCCCCACCAGCATCGCCGAAGGTGAAGCCTGCGAAGTGCGTCATGAACTGCCGAAGCGATTCCAGTTGCCACCTGATCGAGCGCGTCGGGGTCTCCCCCGTGACCACCAGCGCCCGCGAGTACGCGCCCGAGGCGAGCAGTGTCGTCGCGATCTCGATCCCATTGATGAACGAGTTGCAGGCGTTGGTCACATCGAAGGCGTGGGCGCGGATGCCCAGCTCGTGCGAGACGACGTGCGCGGTCGCAGGCTCGATGAAGTCTCGTGAGGCGGATGCGAACACCAGCAGGTCCACCTCCGACGGCGCCACGCCTGCTGCCTCCAGCGCTGCCTGCCCAGCGCGGGCGGCGAGCGTCGAGGCGTACTCGCCCTCAGCCACCATGCGTCGGGTACGGATGCCGGTGACCCGTTCGACGACGCCCCGCGGCAGCCGGAATCCAGAGGCCTGACGGATGCGGTCCTCAATCTCCGCAGAAGGCACGACTCTCGAGGGCAGGGCCTCGGCCGCGCCCAGCACTGTGATTCCCACTAGGCGGTGGGTCCCCCGTGTTCTTGTGGAGGCTGGGGCGCAGCCCACGGGGCCTGCGGCTGTGCGGCAGAAGTCTGCGGGGCCAGGCCCTGTTGCTGCGCCGACGCCTGCTGCGGGGGCTCCAGCTGCGACGGCGCCCCTGCGACCTGCTGAGTGGTCGGTTCCTGGGCCTGCTTGCCGGTGGCCTTGCGCTTGGCAGCGCCCTGGTTGTCGAGTGCTTGGGCCTCGTTGATGGCCTGCTGGACAGTCTCCTGCGAGGCCTTGCGGTCCTTCTCGGCCTGCTCGGCGATCTCTGCCTGGACATCGATCTTCTCAGGCGGCGTGAACTGCTTCGCACCCTCGGAGACGTAAGTGCGGCCCTCGTTGCTGTTGCCGCCACCCATCGCGTTACCAAGGCCCTTCAGTGCGTCGTTGAGTTCGGAGGGCACAACCCACACCTTGTTGGAGTCGCCTTGCGCGAGCTGCGGCAGCATCTGCATGTACTGATAGGCCAGGAGCGCCTGGTCAGGCTGGCCGGCATGGATAGCCTGGAACACCGTCGTAATGGCCTGCGCCTCACCTTCTGCCCGCAGCATCGCCGACTGACGGTCGGCCTGCGCTCGAAGCACCGCTGCTTCCCGCTCACCTTGAGCGCGTAGAATGGCCGACTCGCGGTCACCACCCGCGTTCAGCACCTGCGACTGACGCTGGCCCTCGGCGAGCAGAATCTGCGCACGCTTGTCGCGCTCCGCGCGAGCACCCTTCTCCATGGCGTCGCGGATCGTCGCAGGTGGCTCAATCGAGCGAAGCTCCACGCGGTTCACCTTGATGCCCCACTTGCCCGTGGCTTCGTCGAGCACCGAACGCAGCCGCTGGTTGATCTCCTCGCGGGAGGTGAGCGTCGCCTCGAGGTCCATGCCGCCGATGATGTTGCGCAGGGTGGTCATAGTGAGTTGCTCGATGGCCGCGCGGTAGTTCTGCGCCTCGTACGCGGCGCGGCGGGGTTCGACGATCTGGAAGTAGATCACGGAGTCGATCGACACCATGAGGTTGTCTTCCGTGATGACGCCCTGCGGCGGGAACGAGACCACCTCTTCGCGCATGTCGAGCAGATATGCCACGCGGTCGAACAACGGCAGGATCAGGTGCGGGCCGGGATCCAGCACCCTGTGCATCTTGCCGAGGCGCTCGATGATGGCCTTCTGCTGTTGGCGGATGATCTTCAAGCTCATCGCCAGCAACAAAATCACCAGCGCGATGAGGGCAATGATTACGTATTCCACGTCGCGTTCCTTTCTAGAATCCGGCGTCGAGGGGTTTTGCTGAGGATGACGGGTACACCAGCAGCGTGATGCCGTCCATGCCAAACACTTCGATGTGCTGCCCTTCGAGAATCCGCACCTGCGGGTCGTACGGCCGGGCCTCCCACACCTGACCGTCGACGCGCACCTCGCCGCGCGCGGAGGTGATCTCAGCCGTCGCCACGCCCGTCGCGCCGACGAGCTGATCCAGCGACGAACGGTACCCAGGCGAGTTCCGCACGCGATCGAGCAGCGATGGGCGCAGCAGCCACAGCGTGAGCGCCGCTACCGCGATACCCACGAGCGCCTGCAGCCACACCAAACCAGGCGCGACGAACCACGTCGCCCCGGCAGCGAGGGCGCCCACGGCGAGCATGAGGAGTGTGAGGTCCAGCGTGAGGAGTTCAGCTGCGGCAAGGGCGATCGCCAGTAGCCCCCAGCCGATCCAGCCGTTGTCACGGAACCAGGCGACGAGCCAGTCCACTGGTCACGCTCCTCGCGCGGCCCACCGGCCGTCGACATAATTCACACGCAATGGTGTGTCGAATGCATCGCTGAGGTTTGCGGAGGTCAAGGTGTCGTGCAGGGGACCGGATGCGACGATGCGCCCGTGGTTCATCAGCATGCAGTGCGTGATACCAGCCGGAATCTCCTCGACGTAGTGCGTCACCAACACCGATGCGGGCGAGAACGAGTTCGAGAAGAGGTCGCCCAGTGTGGTGACGAGCGCCTCCCGCCCCGCGATGTCGAGGCCGGCGGCGGGTTCGTCGAGGAGGAGCAGTTCGGGGTCAGTCATGAGGGCGCGCGCTACCTGCACGCGCTTCTGTTCGCCGGACGACAGCGTGCCGAAGGTGCGGTCGGCGAACTGCGCGATGCGGAACTCGTCGAGCAGCTGATCGGCACGCGCGAAATCCCACTCGTCGTAGTCTTCGTTCCACCGGCCGACGACGGCGTAGGCGGCGGAGACGACGAGGTCGCGTACCTTCTCGTTCGCCGGGATGCGTTCGGCCAACGCCGACGAGGTGAGGCCGATGCGCGGGCGCAGCTCGAACACGTCAACGGCGCCGATCACCTCGCCGAGCACCCCGACGACACCGTCGCTCGGGTACAGCTGCGCGGCGAGGAGCTGCAGCATCGTGGTTTTACCGGCGCCGTTGGGGCCAATCACCACCCAACGTTGGTCTTCGTCGATGCGCAGGTCAACGTTATCCAGCAGCACCGCCTGCCCACGTCGAACTGTGACGCCCGCCAATTCCGCTACTGCTGTTGCCATGCCTCCAGCCTACCTGCCGCGGGCTTCGTCGTCGGGCGATCCAGCCGCGAGCCGCGGAGCTGCGCTCAAGCCCCCGTCGAGTGGAGACCGCCGTCGACGTGGACCATCTCCCCCGTCGTGGCGGGAAACCAGTCAGACAGCAGCGCGACGACGGCCTTCGCCGCGGGACGAGCATCCTTGGCGTCCCAACCCAGCGGAGCGCGGGTACCCCAGATGTCGTTGAACTCGTTCGCGCCGGGAATGGCCTGCTTCGCGAGGGTGTCGATGGGGCCGGCTGCGACGATGTTGGAGCGGATGCCGTCGGGGCCGAGGTAGCGGGCGAGGTAGCGCGACGTCGACTCCAGCGCAGACTTCGCCACACCCATCCAGTCGTAGGCCGGCCACGTTACCTGCGCGTCGAAGGTGAGCCCGACGATAGACCCGCCACCTGCCATCATCGGTTTGGCCGCCATGGCGAGGGACTTCAACGAGTACGCGGAAATTTGCAGCGCCTGTGCGACGTCAGCCCACTCGGTGTCCAGGAACCGCCCGCCGAGCGCGGTCTTAGGGTTGGCGAAGGCGATGGAGTGCACGACACCGTCGAGGCGCTCACCGAAGTGCGGTTCGAGCGCCGCCGGCAGCCCGGTGAGGTGCTCGTCGACGGTGACGTCGAGCTCAATCACCGGCGGTGCCGGGTCGAGCCGTTTTGCGACGCGGTTGGCGAGCCGCAGCGCACGCCCGGCGCCGGAGATGACGACGTTGGCGCCTTCTTGCTGCGCGATGTCGGCGACGACGTACGCAATCGATGTGTCGATCGTCACGCCCGTGACGAGAATGTTCTTGCCTTCGAGGATGCCCATGTGTCCGTCCTTATCTCTCAGTGCCCCATGCCTAGCCCGCCATCCACGGGGATGACGGCGCCAGTGGTGTAGCCGGCCGCATCGCCCGCGAGGAACAGCGCGACGGCGGCAACGTCGTCGACGCTGCCCAGTCGGCCCGCCGGAATGCGCTGCTCGTAGTCCTTGATGACTTCGGGGTCGAGGGCCTTCGTCATGTCAGTGTCGATGAAGCCGGGCGCGATCACGTTGCAGGTGACCCCGCGGGCGCCGAGCTCCCGGGTGATGCTCCGCGCCATGCCGACGAGGGCCGCCTTCGAGGACGCGTAGTTCACCTGGCCAGGGTTGCCCATGAGTCCGACCACGGACGAGATGAGGATCATCCGACCGAAGCGAGCGCGCATCATCGGGCGCGATGCTCGCCTGACGACGCGGAACGTGCCGGTGAGGTTGGTGTCGAGCACCTGCTGCCAGTCGTCGTCGGACATGCGCATGAGCAGCGTGTCCTTCGTGATGCCTGCGTTGGCGACGAGCACCTCGACCGGCCCGAGTTCACGTTCCACCTGCTCGAATGCCTCATCGACGGAGCTCTGGCTGGTGATGTCGCACTGCACGCCGAGCACACCGTCGGGCACCTCCCCGCTGCGGTAGGTGGCTGCGACGCGGTAGCCGGCGTCGCGGAAGGTCTCGGCCATGGCGCGGCCGATCCCTTTGGATCCGCCGGTGACAAGTACCACTCGATCAGTCATGGATTGCAACCTACCGGAGCCTGGCGTGCGGCGGGCTGTGCATTTCCCACAGCATTTTCTCGCTCATGCTGGAGTAGGCTGGCTCGCATGGCCAGAAGCGACGAGGGAACCCACCATGCTCCCATCGCTCCGCGTGGTCACTCGCTCGACGTGGAGGAACGCCAAAAGCGGTACACCATCACCATGATCGTGCGCACGGCGTGCTTCCTGCTGTTCCTCGTCGTGCCCGGATGGTGGAAGATCGTCGCGCTCGCGGGCGCGGCCATCATTCCCGCCTTCGCCGTCGTGCTAGCCAATGGTGAGGATCATCGCGCAACGCACTACGCTTCCGACGACGACACCGTCGACCCGCTGGCCCTACCGGCAGCCGAGGTGATTCCCGGGGAGGTGGAGCCGGAATGATCAAGAAGATGATTGTGCGCTGGGTTGCGCTCGTGGTGCTCATCGCCGCGTTGGCTACGCTCTTCGTGCAGTTGGGTGAGTGGCAGCTGCGACGCCTGGACGAACGCCGCGAGAGCAACGCGCGCGTGCTCGAGCACTCACACGAGCAGCCCACACCCTACGAGCAGCACATGAACCGAGTGATGACCGACGCCGACGAATGGCACGTCGTGACCGTCACCGGCCAGTACACCGGCGAGACGTTCCAGGTGCGCT
>NZ_CAMYFI010000055.1 GCF_947255005.1 uncultured Tessaracoccus sp.
GGCCTGCCACACCTGCCCGTCAAAGTCCGCAAGCAAATCGACATGCTTGCCGGGGTCGTCGACGATCACCTCGTCGACGAGGCTGCCTGCAGCAAGTGCTTCGCGCACCGCTTGCCTACCCTCGACGAGAAACTTTCCCGCGACGTCCCGCCCGCGGCGCTGCGTTAAGCGACGAACCGAACGCAACACCCCGACCGGGAGCGCGGCGTCCGGTTCGTGGCGCACTGCGGAATCAGGCGGCGCTGGCCTGATGCTCCTTCGCAACTGCGACGAGCTGGTTAAACGCCGGGACGTCGTTGACTGCCAGATCAGCCAGGATCTTGCGATCCACTTCGACGCCAGCGTTCTTCAAACCGTTGATGAAGCGGTTGTAAGTCATGCCCTCCGCGCGGCAGCCAGCATTGATGCGCTGGATCCACAGCGACCGGAAGTCGCCTTTCTTGGCGCGGCGGTCACGGTAGCTGTAGGTGGCGGAGTGGAGAAGCTGCTCCTTCGCCTTGCGGTACAGCCGCGAGCGCTGGCCACGGTAGCCCGATGCCTGCTCGAGAACCTCGCGACGCTTCTTCTTGGCGTTAACAGAACGCTTTACGCGTGCCATGGTGACTCCTTGAACAAAAAACTTGGACGGATGGGGGCGGGAACGGCTTAGCGACCCTTGTGCTTGCCGAGCAGCTTGCGGGCCTTCTTGGCCTCGACGTCGACAACCTCGACGTTGCCGCTCAGGCGGCGGATACGTCGCGAGGTCTTGTGCTCGTTGAGGTGGCCAAGGTTGGCCTGGCGGCGCATGAGTTTGCCCGTCCCGGTGGTCTTGAAGCGCTTCTTGGCGCCGGAGTGCGTCTTCATTTTCGGCATGACGTGCTCACTTTCTGTATGAGGGAAATCAGGGACACGCCTCGTCAGAGGTCGATGTCCGGGTCCATGTTGTCGGCAGGGCCGCGCTTCTTCTTGGCAGGCTTATTGGCTGCGGCCTTGGCGCGCATCTCCGCTTCTGCGGCCTTGTCTGCAGCGGCGTTCTCTTTGCGCTGCTCCATGCGGCGCGTGCGATCCTTGTCGCGGTCGGCCTTGGCGTCACTCTTCTTCTTCGTGGGGCCAAGCACCATGAGCATGTTGCGGCCGTCCTGTTTGGGCGCCGACTCGACGAAACCGAACTCAGCGACATCGTCGGCGAGGCGCTGCAGCAACTGGATACCCAGCTCAGGACGCGACTGCTCGCGGCCGCGGAACATAATGGTGATTTTAACCTTGTCGCCGCCCTTGAGGAATCGGACGACGTGGCCCTTCTTCGTCTCGTAATCGTGGTTGTCAATCTTGAGACGCAGCTTCATCTCCTTGGTGGAGACGTTCGACTGGTTGCGGCGTGCGTCGCGCACTTTCTGGGCGGCTTCGTACTTGTACTTACCGTAGTCCATGAGCTTCGCGACGGGTGGACGCGCCTGCGGAGCCACCTCGACGAGATCGAGCTCGCTCTCCTGCGCAAGACGCAGAGCATCCTCGACCCGGACGATACCGACTTGCTCGCCTTTAGGGCCGACGAGTCGGACTTCGGGAACTCGAATGCGATCGTTGATCCGCGGTTCAGTGCTGATGACGCCTCCTGGGTACAAGTTTGACGATCAACTCAAAAAGGCCCCCGCGCATGCGAAGGCCGACGCGAAACATTCGCGTGTTGACCCGGCCGCCTAGGCAGTTCACGGGTGGGAGTGGCCTCCACTTGAGCGGATCGACCCTTCTGGGTGATCAAATTGCTCATGCAATCTTACCCGAAGGTGCCTCTCCCGCCAAAACACGTTGCTGCGCAAGTATTGCGAAGCATACCGAGCTGTATGCACCATCCGGCTCTCCCCATCACGCCGCACATGAACGTACCCAGGACCGACGCCACGCCGCCCTGCCCAGCCCACTGCGGTACCTTGCAAAACCTTGCAAAGTGCACCTACCTGACGAGCATCGACGGATCCTTGGCCTCTCAGCGCTCAGCGTGTTTCGCTCGCTCGATCTCCCGAGCTCGTTCTTCATTCGCTTCGCTCGTGAGTTGGGCTCCGGCCTCCTCGTCACGGGTGAGGTTCTCCCCCGACTCGACGTCGAAGACGTGCAGCTTTCGCCCGTCAACCCACAGTTCCGCTTCCTCACCGCCTCGGATACGACTGGATGCATCGAACGCTGCCACAACCTGGGGCTGCATCTCCTCCCCATCGAGATCTTGAGCAAGCTCGTCGAGGCGTTGCTGAATCTTCGCGTTGGGCTCATAGCGGATATAGCCGTATTGCTCGTTGCCCAGCCACTCGGTGTGGTTTACCTGAGCGGTAAAGGTCGTGCCGTGCTCACGCAAAGCACTGTCGACGAGCTTCGCATCCTCAAAGTGTTCTGGGCGCACACCGAGAAGGACAACATCCCGCCCTTCCGCCGCCCTGAGCAACCTCTCGGGCATCTGCAATTCCCCAAGCGGGGTCTGCATCTTTCCGTTGCTCACATGCGCAGGCAAGAAATTCATGGACGGGGCACCGATGAACCCAGCGACGAACAAGTTCGCTGGCTGCTCGTAGAGCTCTCGCGGTGAAGCAATTTGTTGCAGCACACCCTTTTTGAGAACAGCCACGCGGTCACCCAGTGTCATCGCCTCCGTTTGATCATGTGTCACGTAAATCGCCGTGAAACCGAGCCGGCGTTGCAGCTGCGCAATCTGCGTTCGCATCTGTCCCCGCAGTTTGGCATCGAGGTTAGACAACGGCTCGTCGAATAGAAATGCATCGGCATCTCGGACGATTGAGCGCCCCATAGCCACCCGCTGCCGTTGACCACCAGAGAGGTTTCCCGGCTTCCGCTCGAGGTGGTCGGTCAGATCAAGCATTGCTGCTGCCTGTTCAACCTTTCTCTTCACTTCCTCATCATCAAGCTTGTTCTTGCTCAGTCGGAGCGGGAAGGCGATGTTCTCGAACACCGTGAGGTGTGGATACAGCGCGTAGTTTTGAAACACCATAGCCAGATTGCGGTCACGCGGGGCGACCTCGTTCACTTTCTTGCCATCGATGAGCAGCTCGCCCGATGTGATGTCTTCGAGCCCTACCACCATCCGTAACAGTGTGGATTTTCCACAGCCGGACGGACCGACCAGAATGATGAACTCCCCATCCTCAATGTCAATGCTGACGTCATTAATTGCAGGGTAGCCGTCGTCATATCGCTTGACGAGATTTTTCAAAGAAATGGTTGACATGATTCTCCTATCAGCCCTTGACAGCACCTTGAGTCAAGCCAGAGACAATCTGACGCTGGAATAGCATAACGATAATAATGACGGGAATGGTGACGATAATTGCAGCAGCAGAGATAGCCCCGGTAGGCTCCTCGAACTGCGATGCCCCGGTAAAGAATGCCAGTGCAGCTGGAACTGGGCGAGCAGCAGACGTTGAAGTCAACGAGATGCCGTACACGAAATCATTCCACGCAATAAAAAATGCGATGATCGCAGTAGTGAACACGCCGGGAGCTGCGAGCGGCACGATGACCTTACGAAAGGCCTGCCAGTTCGTGGCACCGTCGACTTGCGCTGCTTTCTCTAGATCCCATGGAATCTGCTGAAAGAAGGCAGAGAGTGTGTAGATGGAGATAGGCAGGGTGAGCGAGAGGTACGGAATGATCAAGCCGGGCCAGGTATCGTACAGTCCAACCGTTCGCCACACATTGAACAACGGCGTCACGATCGAGATCACTGGAAAGATGGACACACCCAGAGCAGTAGCCAAGATGATCCGCTTTCCAGGAAAGTCAAGCCTAGCAATGGCGTAGGCACATAACGTCGCCAAGACAACAGCAATGAGAGTCGAGATCAGCGTAATACCCAGCGAGTTGATCAACGCCGGAATGAAAAGGTCTGATGCTGACCCAGCAAAGATATTGGTGTAGTTCTCGGCAGTCCAATTATTTGGCAACAGCTTTCCTGAAGAAAGCTCAGCGGTAGGTTTGAACGATGTGGCCAGAATCGAGAAGACCGGAAACAGCGTATAGATCCCAACGAAGATGGCAATCACCGTCCACATGAGCTTCTTCATGTCAGCGGCCTCCCTGAGCTAGATCCACTTTGAACCCTTTGATGGCGACCACAGAAATAAGGATCACGCACAAAAACAAGACCACCGAGATAGCGGAGCCCATGCCAATTTCGAGTCTGCCGATAGAGGTTCGATAGGCCAAGAGCGATAGCACCTCAGTGCCATAAGCACCGTTGGTCATGATGAAGATGTTGTCGAAGATCCGGAATGCATCCAGAGCCCGGAACAGAACCGCCACCATGATGGCCGCCTTCATGTTGGGGAGGATCACACGGCTCATACGCTCCCACCACGTAGCCCCGTCGACCTTGGAGGCCTCCGTGAGCTCGCCTGGCACCTGCGCCAGTCCGGACAAAAGCAACAGCGAAATGAACGGGGTGGTCTTCCAGATTTCTGAGGCCATGATCACGAACAGAGCTGTGGCCGGCGAGCTGAACCAGTCGGTAGTTTCAGTAATTCCTGGCACCCAACTAAACCAGTGGTTGACGAAGCCAGAGTTCAAATCGAAGGCATAGAACCAGGCAAACGCCGAAACTACCGTGATGGTGCCATAGGGAACCAGAATGGCAGTACGCAACGGCCCCCGGAACCCTCGTATAGCGTTATGCATTACCAATGCTAGAGCGAACCCGAGAACCAACTCGACCGCCACGGTGACGACGGTGATCAACGACGTCACGCCGAACGCCTTCCAAAACACCACATCTGAGAAAATCACAGCATAGTTATCGAGGAAGACAAACTTTTTCTCATTGGGGGCCGTGAGGCGATAAGAGAACAGCGAGTCGAAGATGGCTTGCATAATCGGATACACGGTGACCGCCAGCATAATGATAAAAGCTGGGCCTGCGAGGATCCACCCCAGGCGTCGTTCTGCCCGGGCACGCTCGGATAACGGTGGTTTTGCAGTCTTGGTATTTGTGCTCACAGCAAACGCTCCCCTCGCAATACTTCGGTGATGAACTGTTGTGTTTCCGACGGTGTCTTGTCGTTCACTTCACTGAGAGGAGTCCAGCGCTGCTGGATAGCCGTCGAAACCTCGTTGTAGAAAGGAGTTTGGGGACGAGGCGCTGCGGAATTCAATGAATCCCGAATCAGGTCGGCCATGGGATAGGCATCCTGGACAGCGGGATCGTCGTATGCCGCCTCGGCAGAGGGAGGATTTCCGTTGGTGGCAAAATAGTGGGCCTGATTTTCCGGGGACGTGATGCATACGATGGCTTCATAGGCCAGATCTTGATGCTTACTCGAGGCGCCGACTCCCAAGTTGATGCCACCCAACGGAGGCGCGGAGTCAGTGCCTTGTTCTACTTGGGGATACAGTGTCCAACCCATATCTTGAGCCACGTCAGGCGCTTCAGTTTGAAGTGCAGTCCAGACGAAAGGCCAGTTCACCATGAACGATCCCTGTTCGGTGGCAAAGAAATCCTTGTTCGCTGACTCGTCGGCGTTGACACCCCCTCCGAATAGACGTCGCTGGCCGATGCTGCCAATGATCTCGGCCGCTTTCAGACCTGCCGGAGAGTCCATCCCAAACTGTGTGTCTTCAGCCTTCGCGCCCGGATTCTCGATGAGGCTCTGCCCTTGCGATTCGACCAATGCATTGACCCACACCGTCATAGATTCGCCTCGGGTGACTTGTACACCTAGCTTCTTATTCGTGTGTTCCGCCGCATCCATCAGCTGGTGCCACGTCACGGGCTTTGTCATGTCGAGGCCAGCTGCTTTTGCTACCGACTTGCGGTACCAAAGCAGTTGTGTGTTTGCCCAAAATGGGACGGTAACGAATTCGTCCTTCCACTTTGCTGACTCGAGTGCGCCGTTAACCACACCTTTCGTACGCTCTTCGATCACCTTCGTCGGAACTGGGGCGAGGAACCCAGGCTCCGCTAGTTCGGGGATGAATGGCGGATCGAGGCTCATGATGTCCATGGACCGATCTCCCGCAGCCAGACGTCTGGCCAGCTGCTCTCGCTGCGAGGAAGCTTCACGCGGCAATAACGAGGTGGTGATTGTGTATTTGCCTGCGGCCTCCTTCGTGCACCGTGCCGCGATCTCAGCTTGGCCTCCATCATCCGGGTTGATGTACCACATCAGTTGCGGCGTGCGGGGCTGGTTGGAGCATCCGCTCAGCGCGGATATCGCGATAAGGGCAGCTCCAATAACAGCCGCACCCATGCGTTTTGTTGTTCGCATCCTCGTCCTCCCACATCCTTGTGGTTCCAAATGTCGGTGTAACCCACCTCGGTAGTAGTCACGTTACCCCGACACGAGCTCACAACGAACAGCTCGTCCAGAGGATGGATGCGAAGTGTCGGGCGTCGCCACACGCAGTGATGACTTGAATCAGCTGACGACCACCCGGCTTCATGCCAACTAGGCAACTCGTGCTTCGACGAGCACGTCCCGCAAGAAGCAGCGCGTGGTGGGCATAACTGCTCGGCCGAATCAGGGTTGCTGTGGGGTGCTCACAGCTGATTCCGATGCGGCTGCGTGCTCGGCCTCGTCAATGATCTGCTCCATCGCGGCCAGTGAGGCTTCTAGCTGGGAAATGTGTTCCGCTCGTTCTGCGTCCTCTTCAGACAAGGCAGGCTCACGCTCGTATCGTACCCAGGCGAACTCCTCGCCCTCGAACTCGGCGACGGCGTATCCCTGTGCCAACAAATTGAGCGCCTCGCCTGCGATAACGAGCGATGCCGGGCCTGCGGCATCGATAAGCAGCTGGTTAGCCCCGGATTCTTGCACGGTGGCGCACAACTCGTCGAGCGTGCAGGGAACGGGTCGGGCGTCGGCGTTCCACAGCTGCATCGAGTCGAGGCCGGTGAAGGCCAGCAAAAATTCGCCGTGCTCGTTGACGAGTTTGACCGCCGACATCTCAGCACGACGGTTCGGATCTGGTTCGTCGGTTTCGTCGCCCGTAGCCACGATCGGCATGAGCAATCGGCTCGAGCACAGTGCGACGAGCGCTCGGATGTAGGACTTCTGGTCGCCCACGCGGGCGATGGCCTGACGCGTGATCTGGTCTGCCTCGCCGTGATCGTCGGCAAAGCGGGCGTTCGGGTTGGCGAGCTGACTCATGTCACCCACTCTAGTACGCGCAGGTGCGCAACCCGCGGGGTTCACCGTCGCTGTGAGAGACTGAATGCATGAGCACGAGTCTGCTGGTCACCATCATCCTCATGATTCTCGCCGTCGCCTTCGGCGTCGGGTTCTGGGCCCACAGCCGACGAGCACGCCCGCTGGTAGGCGCAGTCGGCACCGCGTTGATTCCGCTCGGGTTGTACTTCCTGGGTGTCATGGATCTCGCAGTGAACGGCGTGATGAGCATCGTGCACTGGGTGCAGCGGATCGAGTGGGGGACGACTATGTCGGTGGGCGCTGGCCTCGCGGGTGGCGGCCTGCTGCTCGCCATCGTCGCCCTGTTCCTCCCCAAAGAACCGAAGGCGAAGGTTCCCACTCAACCGCAATCCCAGGGGGGACGACGCCCTGTCGCAGGGGATCAACTCTCCGCCGGGAATACGAAGCGCCCCACCACTGCGGGGACCGGTAAGCCGACGGCGCCCGCGGGGATGACAAGCAAAGACGGGCTCACCGACGAGGACCGGGAGATCGAGCAGCTGCTGAAGCAGCGGGGCATCATGTAACCAAACTCAGCGTGGGGCGTCGCCTTCGCTGGGCCGCAGATCGCCACTCGTGGCACCGTTGGCTTTCAGCCAGCGACGAAGCGCCCGCACCTTCCGTTGTGCTCCCTCGCCCTCCAACGACTGAATGGCGAGCGTTGCGCGTCGACGGTAGCCCGTCTCGGTGGTTTCGTCTTTGACAAGCAGATACGCCCAGGGGTCGCCTTTGCGTAGCCGCAAGCCCGCTATCTGCTCAACGGGATAGTGCTTGATGAACGGCCCGTTGCGAACGACGACCTGGCCGTCGCCCGCCCACACGTGCGAATATCCGATGCCCAGCATCATCAAGAGCATCACGATGAGGAAGAGCACCAACGTGGCCAGCTGCAGCAGCGACACCTGCGCCCGCACGTTCGGCCCGAGCACCCACCAGAAGTACAGCGCGCCGCTCAGCAACACCATCGACAAGATGATCGCCGTGAGCAGGGCTGGGACGCTCACATAGCTGAGGCTCTTGGGCTCGACGCTCCCCTCTTCGTGGTGTTGTGATGGTTGGGGCTGCGGCGTGGATTGTTCGTCAGTCACAGGCGACACGCCACCAATTCAGTCAACAAGATGCCGCGTGCGCCGGCGTCATACAGCTTGTCCATGAGCAGGTGCACGCCCTTACGCGGCACGAGTGCGCGGACCGCGTACCAGCCGTCCTTGGCGAGCGAGCTCACCGTCGGGCCATCGACGCCTGGGGCGAGCGTGAGCGTCGCCTCGAGAGCATCTTCCGCGACGTTGTAGTCCATCATGCAATAGTTCTGCGCCACCATCACCGAGCGCAGACGGGTGATCATTGCCTCGACGGCTGAATGGTTGGTTTCGTTGCCATTGCGCTCGATGAGCACAGCTTCGGAGGTGCAGATCGGGTTGCCGAACAGGCTCAGGCCGGCTTTGCGGAGCGTGGTTCCGGTGTCGACGACATCCGCCACCACGTCGGCCACACCAAGCCGGATGGCGGATTCGACCGCACCGTCGAGCTCGACGATCTCCGCCTGCACGCCTCGCTCGGCCAGGAAGGTGCCGAGCAGGCCAGCGTAGCTCGTCGCGATGCGTTTGCCTGCAAGCTTGCTCTCGTCGATGCCTGACGACGCAGGCGCGGCGAATCGGAACGTCGAGGCGCCGAATCCGAGGCCCATCACCTCCGCGGCAGCGGCGTTGGAGTCGAGCAGCATGTCGCGCCCCGTGATGCCCACGTCGAGATCGCCACGCCCCACGTAGATCGCGATGTCGCGGGGGCGAAGGTAGTAGAACTCGACATTGTGATCCGGGTCAACGAGGGTGAGCTCCTTCGAGTCGCTGCGCTGGCGATAACCTGCGCTCAGCAACATCGTGCGCGCCTGTTCGGACAGCGATCCCTTGTTCGGGACCGCCACTTTGAGCAGCGGTTCAGTCACCTGCAGTCAGCCTTTCATGGTGGTCAGAGGTAGCGGTACACGTCGTCGAGGTTCAGCCCGAGGGCCAGCATCATCACTTGGCAGTGGTACATGAGCTGGCTGATTTCTTCGGCAGCTTCCTCACGTGATTCATATTCGGCGGCCATCCACACTTCGGCGGCCTCTTCAACGATCTTCTTCCCGATGGCGTGCACCCCGGCATCGAGGCGCGCGACGGTGCCGGAGCCCTCCGGGCGCGTCGCGGCGGTGCGCGTCAGCTCTTCAAACAGTGACTCAAACGACTTCATGGCATTCCTCACAGCGCGACGCCGAGCAGGGCGTCGATCGCGGTTCTCATCTGATGAATGGCTTCGGTGTCGTCGGAGTCGACGGTGGCGGAGGCCGCAACCCAGGTATCGACGGCGGCAATGGCGGCCGGGGTGTCGAGGTCGCCCCGCAGCGCCATGCGCATGGCGGCGATCGTGTCGGCAGCTGGGACAGCCGCGCTGTCGTTCAAGACGCTGCGCCAGCGTTGCAGGCGAGCAGTGGCCTCGTCGAGCAGGTCGGGCGTCCATTCCCAGTCGAAGCGATAATGATTGTTCAGCAACGCGAGGCGAATGGCCATGGGATCGGCGCCAGCCTTGCGCAGTCGAGAGACGAGTTCAAGGTTGCCCTTCGACTTGCTCATTTTCTCGCCGTCAAGCCCCACGAGCCCCGCGTGGACGAACGCCCCAGCCATGCGCTCTCCGGTGAGGGCGCGGGCCTGCGCAGCGCACATCTCGTGGTGCGGGAACGCCAGGTCGCGACCGCCGCCTTGCAGATCAAACTTCGCCCCCAGGTACTCCAAAGCGATGGCGACGCATTCGACGTGCCACCCCGGGCGGCCCGCGCCGAGTGCAGATTCCCAAGCGGGTTCACCGTCACGGGCAAAGCGCCACAACAACGAATCGAGGGGGTGCTGCTTGCCGGGGCGATCCGGATCGCCGCCGTTGTCTCGAAACATCGACAGCATCTCGGCCTCGTCGAGTCCACTCACTTCCCCGAAACCCGTCACGGCAGCGGTGCGGAAATACCAGTCGGGATGCTCGGGATCGTCGATTTGGTAGACGAGCCCCGATTCCGCGAGCCGGTCGATGGCATCGACGACGAGGCTGATCGACTCCACGGCTCCGATGTAGTGCGTCGGCGGCACGATGCGCAGCGCCTCCATGTCGGTGCGGAACAGCTCGATCTGGTCGGCGGCGAGCTCGTCCCAGTCTTGGCCAGTCTGCGCGGCACGCTCGAGCAGCGGATCGTCGACGTCGGTGATGTTCTGCGTGTAGTTCACCTCGACGCCGAGGTCGCGCCACACGCGCCCGACAAGGTCGAACGTGAGATAGGTGGCCGCGTGCCCCAGATGCGTGGCGTCGTAGGGTGTGATGCCGCACACGTACATGCGCGCCGCGCCCTCACTCGGGCCGACCGGGATCACTTTGCCGCTGGAGACATCAAAGAGGTGCAACTGGTTCGACACGCCGTCGGAAGGCGCCAAGGTTGGCACGTTGACTTGGGCCCACGAATACATGGCCACCAATCTACCCCAGCCGGCGCAAGGCGCCGTCGGATGCCCATGCGCACAGCGTTAGAAGGGCGGCCAGGGGATGGCGGGCCACTTCGTGCCCGGTTGCGGGAACACACCCGCAGCGCACAGGCGCGCCGCACGATTACGCAGGGCGTTCCACTCCTCGTCGAGCAGCCCGTCGGCCAACGGCTCGTCGATGGTTTGTACGGCGGATGCGACGGCGAGCTCAGCGTTCGTCAGCGGCTGGCCGGCAAAACCCCACAAGACGGTGCGGAGCTTGTCGTCGACGTGGAAGGTCACTCCGTGATCGACGCCGAAGATGCGTCCCTGCGATTCGATGAGGTGCCCTGCTTTGCGGTCGGAGTTGTTGCAGAGCACGTCGAAGAGCGCCACTTGACGGAGGCGTTCGTCGTCGCGATGCACGAGCACCACCTGGCAGCCCTGAGCATCCTCCCCCGCCGCAATAGGAAGCCACACTTGGGTGACCTCGTCGACAGGGATGACGTCGACGGCATCCGTGAGTTCGCCGTCAATGAAACGTTGGAGGGAGCCCTCACCAAGCTCGCCCTCGCCCCAGACCGTCTCGGGCACAAGCCCCAGGCCGAGGTACTCGGACAACGCGTACGCGGCCACTTCGCGGCGTCCGAGTGGGCCGTTGGGGAAATCCCACAGCGGCCGCTCGCCTGCATAGGGCTTGTACACCCACCTGTCTCCCGACGCGTCCTCCACCAGGAACGTGTGGTTCGAGGCGCCGAGCAGCCGGCCGAGGATGCGCAGACTACTCACTGGAACAGCTTGCGGCGGTAGCCATTGGAGCGCGGGCAGATGTGTCCCTCAGGGCCGAGCGGCTGGGCACAGATGGGGCATGGTGGGCGGCCCGAGGCGACCACTTTCTCCGCTCGGCCGGCGAACTCTCGAGCCTTACCGGGAGTGAGCCAGATCTGCACGAGGGTGCCCTCGCCTTCGAGGTCTTCTTCGACGGGAAACAGCTCGATCTGCGCGGACATCCTGCCCGCGTCCCAAGCGAGCCCAATGGCGCCCGCCCGGAAGTCCACCTCGACGGGCGCGTCGAGTGGCCCCATGTCGCGCGGCTCGAACGCTTCGGGAATGGGCTCGCCGAGCGCAACGAGCTGATCGAGAATCTCGGTAATGCGTCGGCCCAGCAACTGCGCCTGCTCTTTCTCGAGAGCTACCGCGGCAATCTGACTGCCCTGCGATACCTGGATGAGGAAGAGGCGGTTTCCGGGCTCGCCCACGGTGCCCACGACGCAGCGATCGGGGTGACGAAATTCCATGAGCATGGCTCTAGCCTACGCGCTCGTGCTGCCGCCGACAGTGTGTCCACGCGGCGCGAGCGTGCCCACGCTGTCGGGGCTTCCGCCGATGAGCCGAACCAGCGGTTTGGTTCCCGTGTAATCGACGATGCTGAGCGAACCGGGAGGTACATCGATGCGCTGGAACTCGTTGAATTCCATGGCGAGCGCGTCCGCCAGGATCACCTTGATGGGGTCGCCGTGGCTGAAGACCGCGACGATTTCGCCAGTGTGGCGTTCGACGATAGCCCGCACCGCCGCGAGGCAGCGCTCCTGCATCGCGCTCATGCTCTCCCCAGCCGGGAAGGTTACCGCCGTGGGGTGCGTCTGGATGTCCGCCCAAAGCCCCTCGTGAGCCAGGGCTTCCAGCTGCGCACCTGCCCAGTCGCCGTAGTCACATTCGTTCAGCCCCGGCTCGACGACCGCGTCGGAGTACCCCGCCCAGGCGGCTGTTTGGCGGCAGCGTTCCATCGGTGACGAGTACGCAGCCTGCACCTGACGGAGCGCCGGCTCGAGGGCCTCAGCTTGGGCTCGGCCTGCGTCGTCGAGCGTCACCCCGGGCATGCGGCCAGCGAGAATGCCCGCCGCATTCGCCGTCGAACGTCCATGTCGCACGAGAATCAGGATGGTCATGCCAACACGCTACCGGGTTGCGCCTACCACGCTTCATGGTTACTCAGGCGTATTCTGTGCGTCGCTGCGAGATAGACGCGACAGAAAGGCGAACTCGTGACTTGGTTTGAAGGCATCATTTTAGGACTCGTGCAGGGGCTCACGGAGTTTCTACCCATCTCCTCGAGCGCCCACGTATCCATCGTCGGGCAACTGCTGTTCAACGGGCGTGACCCCGGCGCCGCTTTCACCGCCGTCACCCAGCTAGGCACCGAAGCCGCCGTGCTCGTGTATTTCTGGAAGGACATTACGCGCATCATCCACCGGTGGTGCCTCGCACTCGTCGGCAAGTATGACCGCAACGACCCCGACGTGCGTATTGGGTGGTTGGTGATCATCGGCTCAATTCCTATCGTCGCGCTGGGGCTGCTGCTGGAGGACGCCATTGATTCGGGCCTGCGGAACCTCTGGGTGACCGTGGCGATGCTCGCCGTCGTCGCCATCGTGCTCGCCATCGCCGACCGCCACGGCGCCCAGAACCACCGCGAACTCGACAAGCTTTCCTGGGGGCACGGCGTGGCGCTCGGTTTCTTCCAAGCCGCCGCGCTGATCCCCGGCGTGTCCCGCTCGGGCGCGACGATTTCCGGCGGCCTCTTCCTGGGCTACAGCCGTGAAGCCTCCGCCCGGTACGCGTTCCTGTTGGCGCTGCCGGCCGTGTTTGGCTCGGGCCTGTACAAACTGAAGGACATCGGCTCCGACGGTGCGGTCAGCTGGGGGCCGACGATCCTCGCCACCCTCATCGCTTTCGTCGTGGGCTACGCGGTGATCGCTTGGCTGCTGCGCTACATCTCGACGCACTCGTTCAAGGTCTTCGTCTGGTACCGACTCGGGCTCGCCGCCGTCGTCGCGGCACTGTTGCTCGGCGGGGTGCTCACTGCCTGAGTCCGCCACGGCATAGGCTGAACCGCATGGAACAACGACCGCTGGGAACGTCCGGGCTGCGCGTGTCCCCCGTCGGGTTGGGAACGATGGCGTGGGGGCGCGACGTCGACGCTACCGTCGGGCGGCGCCTGATTGAGTCGTTCATCGAGCACGGGGGTTCCCTCATCGACACCGCACCGGCGTACGGTGCCGGAGCGGCGGAGAAGATTATTGGCGCGACGCTCTCCCGCGGTGTTCCGAGAGAATCCTTGGTGATCGCGACGAAGGCCGGTTTCGTGGTACGTGACGGAACGCGCGTGATTGACACCTCGCGCGGCGCGCTCCTTGACGACCTCGCTCACTCCCTGCGCAGACTCGGCACCTCATACGTCGATCTGTGGCAGGTGCACGCCTGGGGCGATGCCCCCCTCGACGAGACCCTCGCCGCCATCGATGCAGCGGTGAGCGGCGGCATGGCGAGGTACGCGGGCGTCTCCAACTTCGTCGGGTGGCAAACCGCGACCGCCGCGACGTGGCAGAGCGCCGTGCCGGGTCGGGCTCGGCTCAGCAGCGTGCAGGTGGAGTACTCGCTCCTCGCTCGGCGCGCCGAGGTGGAAGTCATTGACGCCGCGCAGTATCACGGGCTCGGCGTGTTGGCGTGGAGCGCGCTCGGGCGTGGGGCTCTCACGGACAAGTACCGAGGCGGCCACGTGCCTCCCGACTCCCGGGCGGCCTCGCAACATTTCTCCTGGTTCCTGGAGCCCTATTTGCAGCCGCGGTCGCTGGCGATTTGCGAAGCGGTGGCACACGCCGCGCGAGGTCTCGGCCTCACCCCGGCCCAAGTCGCCCTGCTGTGGGTACGTGACGCGCCGCAGGTGGCGTCGGCACTCATCGGGCCGCGTACTGTCGAACAGCTCGATGAGCTCATGGACATCGACAGCAAGCAACTCGTTCCCCCCATCGTCTCCGCGCTCGACGACATCTCCGGAGGCCCTAACGCCCTCCGCCCCGCCGCGTCCCTGTCTCTTATACACATCTCCGAGCCCACGAG
>NZ_CAMYFI010000056.1 GCF_947255005.1 uncultured Tessaracoccus sp.
CCCTACTCGACGGTCGGGGTGAGGGCCGGCCCTGCTCGATGGTCAGGGGGGCAGGTCGCCTACTCGACGGGCAGTGCGTCGGGCAGGTGATTGAGTAGCCCGCGTAGCGGGCGTATCGAAATCACGCTACTCAGCCAGGCCGTACAGCCGGTCGCCGGCGTCGCCGAGGCCGGGGACGATGAAGCCGTGTTCGTTGAGCTTCTCGTCCACCGCTGAGACCACCAGTGTGCACGGCACAGCGAGGTCTTCCAGCAGCGTGGTGAGTTTCTCGATGCCTTCCGGCGCGGCGAGCAGGCAGATGGCGGTGATGTCGTCGGCGCCACGGTCGACGAGGAACTGCACCGCCCCGCCGAGCGACCCGCCGGTGGCGAGCATCGGGTCGAGCACATAGCACTGCCTGCCGGAGAGGTCCTCGGGCAGGCGCTCGGCATACGTCGTCGGCTCGAGGGTTTCCTCGTCGCGGCTCATCCCCAGAAAACCCACCTCAGCGGTGGGCACCAGGCGGAGCATGCCGTCGAGCATTCCCAGGCCGGCGCGAAGGATCGGCACGACGAGTGGCGCTGGGTCGTCGAGTTTCTTGCCGATGGTGGGGGACACGGGGGTCTGGATTTCGTGGTCGTGGACGCGCACGCCGCGGGTGCCTTCGTAGGCAAGCAGCGTGACGAGTTCATCGACGAGCCGCCGGAACACCGGCTGTGGGGTATTCCGGTCACGCAGGAGCGTGAGTTTGTGATCGATCAGGGGGTGCGAAACAACACGTACTTCCACGAGGCCAGTTTCCCACATCCCCGCTCTGGTCGCGTGACTGCCCAGCCGGTAGTCTGTCGATTGCGGATGTGGCCGAACCGCTTCCGCCACTGCTAGGGAAGGTGCGTGCCGTGGGCGTGTTCGATGCCGAGGATGCTGAGCCGTTTGATCTCGACGACGTAGACCTCGACGAGGATGATGACGACTTCGACGATGACGACCTCGAAGACGCGTCGGAAGACGACGTCGACTTGGTGGTCGCCGCGTACCGTGAAGACGGCGATCCTATCGTCGTGCCCCTCGACTACGACCTCGCCAACGACCTCGACGAACTGATCCGCCAGCTCACCCGCCTGCCGGGCGATTCGGGCGCCGACGGATTCGTCTCGGTGGGCGGCGACTTTTTCGTCATCGTCCGCGTGCGAGGACGCCTGGTGGAGGTGTTGCTCTCCGACGCCACGGCTGCCAACGAGTGGCCGCTCGCGCGCGACGTGTTGGACTACCTCGGTGAAGACATCCCTGACGAGGACGACGACTCCTACCCGGTCGGCGACTTGGGGATGTTCGCGGCCAGCGGTCTGCGCAGCTTCGAGCTCGAGGCCCTCGCCACCGACTACGACTCCGACTCCTACGAGTGCCTCGAACGCATCGCTGAGAAGTTGAAGATCGTCGACGAATTCCACGCCGCCGCAGCCGAATTCGACAACTGACGTGGGCTCCCGCTGGCATGACGCCATGCGGCTGGCCCTCGACGAGGCCCGTGCGGCCGCCGCTCACGGGGACGTGCCGGTGGGGGCAGTCGTGCTCGATCCCGAAGGCGCCGTCGTCGTGAGCGCAGGCAACGAACGCGAGCTGCATCAGGATCCCACCGCGCACGCCGAAATGGTCGCGCTGCGTCGAGCCTCGGAGGCACTGGGCGAGTGGCGGCTCGAGGGCTGCACCATCGTCGTGACCCTGGAGCCGTGCACGATGTGCGCGGGCGCGATCGTCGGATCACGCCTTGCCAGGCTCGTGTTCGGGGCGTTCGACGAGAAGGCCGGCGCCGTTGCGAGCCTCTTCGATGTCGTGCGCGACCCTCGCCTGAACCACACCGTCGAGGTCGCTGGCGGCGTGATGCGCGACGAGTGTGCGGCCGAGCTGCTCGCCTTCTTCGGGCAACGCCGCGAGTGCTCGCCCCGGCCGTGACCCGAACGCCCAAGCGGTGTCCAGGCCTCGAACCGGGGACGCACCCTCGCGGAGGATAGTTACCGCGGCATCGCGTAGTACTGGGTTTCGAGGTACTCGTCGATGCCCTCGAACGAGCCCTCGCGCCCAAGCCCCGACTGCTTCACGCCGCCGAATGGCGCCGCCGCGTCGGAGCCGAGGCCGGTGTTCAACCCGACGATGCCGTACTCTAGGCGCTCCCCGACGCGCAGCACGTCGCCTTCGTCGCCAAACACGTACGACATCAGGCCGAAGTCGGTGTCGTTCGCGCGGGCGACGACGTCGTCCACGGCGGTGAAAGTCTGCACGGCCACGACGGGCCCGAAGATCTCCTCGTGCGCGATTCGCATATCGCTCGTGATGCCGGTCAAGATGGTGGGCTCGAGGAAGCTGCCGGGCCGGTCGACCGCGTGGCCGCCTCGCACGAGCGTGGCGCCCTTAGCGACGGCGTCGTCGATGAGCGCGACGATGTCGTCCACCGCCTGCTGGTGGATCAGCGGGCCGAGCTTGGTGCCCTCGTCGAGCCCCGGCCCGACGGGCCAGTTGTCGAACTCCGCACCCAGCTTGGCGAGGAACTCGTCGGCCACCGACTCGTGCAGGTAGAAGCGGTTCGCCGCCGTGCACGCCTGGCCGTTGTTACGCATTTTCGCCACCAGCGAGCCTTGCACCGCCTTGTCGACGTCCGCGCCTTCCAGCACGATGAACGGCGCGTTGCCGCCTAGCTCCATCGAGCATTTCAGCACACCGTCGGCGGCTTCCCTGAGCAGGGTTTGCCCGACGGCGGTCGATCCGGTGAACGTGAGTTTGCGCAGGCGGCGGTCGTGGATGAGCGCGTTCGAGGTGTCCTTCGAGTTCGACGAGACGAACACGTTGACCACCCCCTCGGGCAGCCCGGCTTCCTGCAGCACCTCCATGAGCAGCAGCGTCGTGAGCGGCGTCGCTGACGCGGGCTTCACGACGACGGTGCAGCCCGCCGCGAGCGCCGGGCCGATCTTGCGCGTGCCCATCGCCAGCGGGAAGTTCCACGGAGTGATCGCGAACACGGGACCGACGGGTTTCCGTGCGGTCATGATGCGCTGTCCGCTTGCCGGAGCCATGCCGAACCGCCCGTGGATGCGCACGGCCTCCTCGGAGAACCAGCGGAAGAACTCCGCACCGTAGGTGACCTCACCGTAGGCCTCCGCGAGCGGCTTGCCCATCTCGAGGGTCATGAGTCGCGCGAAGTCATCCTTGCGTTCGTTAATGAGTTCGAACGCCCGACGAAGCAGCTCGCCGCGCTCGCGAGGCTGTGTGGCCGCCCACGACTCCGCCGCGTCGCACGCCGCATCGAGGGCCGACACCGCGACGGCGACGTCACCGTCGGCAACCTTCGCGATTACCTCCGAGGTGGCGGGGTTCGTGACGTCCATGGTGGGTTCGCCCACCCACTGGCCGCCGATGTAGTGCTGCTTGGGAAGCTTCTCGAGAAACTCTTCCATGTCACTCCTCATCCATCAGGATTATTTGACGCACGGGCCCGCCCTTGCGCGGGCCCGTCCATCGCCTCGTTGATCTGGTCGAGCCGAATCCGGCGGGAAATGAGCGTTTCAACCGGCAATGTGCTCGACCTCCACATCTCAGCGTAGGTCGGGATGCCCCGCGACGAAACCGCAGACCCCAGATACGAGCCGACGATGGTGCGCGCCCCGGATTCGCGTCAAGCGAAGCGTAAACGCTAAGCTAACCGACGGTGACGTGTCTGAGCGGCCGAAAGAGCTCGCCTCGAAAGCGAGTGTGGGGCAACCCACCGAGGGTTCAAATCCCTCCGTCACCGCCAGCTACTCCCCGAGCCTGAAGGCTCGGGGAGTTGTATTTTTCTGCTCCCGGTGATTGAGTCTCCCGCGCCTATCGCTGGTTGAGTAGCGCCGTAGGCGCGTATCGAAACCACGGCACCGCATCTCGATACGGCCCTTCGGGCCTACTCGATGGCCGGGGCGGGGTGCGTGTCTTCTTCAGCTGGTTGAGTAGCGCCCGAAGGGCGCGTATCGAAACCAAACTCACCCGCTAGGTGGCAGATTCTGGCCCATGTTTGGGCGCGAACCTGCCACCTAAGCTCACCTGAAGTGATTTCGACACGCAGTCTGCGGCAGTTGCTTATTCATCGAGTATCTACGGCCAGATACCGACGGGGTGTGGCACTGAAGAAACTGCAAAACTCGCCATCAGACGCACCCCTCTACGCTCAGCCAAGCGTGAGGCACGCAACTGTTGGCGAGTTTTGCAGTTTTTGTGCCGCTGCGTCTCGGGATTTCGATACGCGGGCTACGTGCGCTACTCAATCACCGAGAGACGACCGGCAGCGGCTCAATCACCGGATACAGGGAGCCCGCTACTCAATCACGGGGCGGCGCCCGGCCACGTGCTCAAGCGGTCGGCGACGGAGAGGATGCCGGTGAGCTCTCGGAGGGGGAAGGCGACGGCGACACGAACTCGCACACCACGCCGCCCTCGGTCTCGATTTGCTGCAGCGGATTCTTCGACATGCCCTCATAGACGGTGCCGACGAGGACGTCGACGCTGCCGTCGACCCGGTCGTCGTGCTCGATCGTGGCGTTTGTGAACGCCGACTGTACGAGCTTCAGCATCGCCTCGTCGTCGGCGCTGCCGCGCACCACCGTCGTTTTCACGCGGTCGTCGGTGTTGCCAGCCCGCAGCACGTTGTAGCCCTGCTGCTTCAAGCTCTCGCTCACCTTGCCCGCCAGCCCGGAAGTGAACCCGCCGTTCAGCACGCGCACCGACACCATGTCGGGAGTGATGATGGCGGCCTTCTTCGTTACGCACGGCGTGGGCGATGGCGACGGCAACGGCGCGGTGAGGCTCTTCCAACCCCAGCTGGCTCCCCAAATGAGGAACCCGAGCAGCACCAGCAGCAGCACCGGAGTGGCGATCAGCCGGAACACACGCACGGCATCCTTCCTTCCTGGGTCAGGCGTCCACCCAATTTACTGCAACTCGAGAACTCGTGCGTGCACCGTGCCGCGCTGCTGCAGTGCGGCACGCAGTGCCCGATGGAGCCCGTCTTCGAGATACAGCTCACCGTTCCAACTCACCACGTGGGCAAATAAGTCGCCGTAGAAGGTGGAATCCTCTTCCAGCAAGGTGGAGAGATCAAGTGTTCCTTTGGTGGTAATCAACTCGTCGAGACGCACCTGCTGCGGGGCGATCTGGCTCCAATCCCGCGACTCGTACCCATGCTCAGGGTAGGGGCGTCCCTCGCCGACTGCCTTAAAAATCACATGCCCAGTCTACTGCGTCACCCTCTAGAGCCAGGAACGCTGCCCCCCGCGCGTCGATATCTTGCACGTGAGCGTCAGTGAATCAGTACAGTGCATACCCGTGAGCGAACAACAGATCATCGACGGATACACCTTCGACGTCCCTTCGGCGACGCTTGGCGTCCTCATGCGCGAGGGTGAACCCGTTAAGGAAGCGCGGATCGGCATCCCGCTGGGCATGTTCAACCGACACGGACTCGTCGCCGGAGCCACCGGCACCGGCAAAACCAAGACACTCCAGGTGATGGCGGAAGCCCTCAGCAACGCGGGCGTTCCGGTGTTTGCCGCCGACGTGAAAGGCGACCTCTCCGGCCTCGCCACCCCCGGCGAGGGGAGCGACAAGTTGTTGGCGCGCGTCGCCCCGCTTGGCCAGGAATGGGAAGCCGCGACGTTCCCCGTCGAACTCTTCGCTCTCGGCGGCGAGGGCAACGGCGTGCCGCTACGGGCGACGGTAACCGACTTCGGGCCGGTGCTGCTGTCGAAGGTGCTGGGCTTGAACCCGACGCAGGAGTCGTCGCTCGGGCTCGTGTTCCTGCACGCTGACAAGGCAGGACTCCCGCTGCTGGACCTCAAAGACCTCATCGAATTGTTGCGCTACCTCACCTCCACCGACGAGGGCAAGGAAGAACTCAAGGCCATCGGGGGTATCTCGACGGCGACCGCCGGCGTCATCCTGCGCTCGCTCATCACCCTCAATGAACAAGGCGGCGACGTGTTCTTCGGCGAGCCCGAGTTCGACTCGTCGGAGCTGCTGCGCACCGCCAGTGACGGCCGGGGCGTGATCTCGCTGCTCGAACTGCCGCAGCTAGCGTCGCGCCCGGCGCTGTTTTCCACCTTCCTCATGTGGCTGCTCGCCGACCTCTTCGAGCACCTCCCCGAGGTTGGCGACGTCGACAAACCGAAGCTCGTGTTCTTCTTCGACGAGGCGCACCTGCTGTTTCGTGGGGCGTCGAAGGCCTTCCTGGAGTCCATCACGCAGACCGTCCGGCTCATCCGCTCGAAGGGCGTGGGTGTGTTCTTCGTCACGCAGACCCCGAAGGATCTTCCCGACGATGTGCTCGCCCAGTTGGGTTCGCGCGTGCAGCACCAGCTGCGCGCCCACACGCCGAACGACGCGAAGGCGCTGAAGGCGTCCGTCGCCACCTATCCCCACTCTGATTACGACCTCGAGCGCCTGCTACAAGAGCTCGGCATCGGTGAGGCCATCGTCACGGTGATGAACGACAAGGGCGCGCCTACCCCCGTCGCGTGGACGAAGATGTGGGCGCCGATGGCGTCGATGGATCCGACCCCCGACGCTGAGCAGCAGCGCATCGTGCGCGAATCACTGCTGTTCCCTCGCTACGGGGAGCCCGTCGATAGGGAATCGGCGTACGAGATGCTGACCAAGCGCATGGAACACAGCGCAGCCGCGGCAGAAGCCGAGGCTCAGGCCAAGGAAGAGGCGGCGAAGGCCGAGGCGGCCGCCGCCGAGCAGGCGAAGATTGAGGCCGAACAGCGCAAGGAGTTTGAGCGCGCCCAGAAGGAATACGAGCGGCAGCGGCGAGCGGAAGAGAAGCGCCTCGAGCAGCAGCGCGCGCGTGAGGAGCGCGAGGCGGAGCGTCGCCGTCGGGAACGCGAGCGCCGGACGGAACGCGTCGTGCGGTCAGTTGGTAAAGACCTGGTTCGCGGCATTTTCGGCATCTTGAAGAAACGCCGTTGACGAAGGGCCAAGATAGATCAGGTTCGTGGCGGGTAGACGAGCCACGAACCTGATCTATCTCGACGCTTCCTAGTCGCCGAGTTCGGTACCGACCGAGCGCGCGGTGGTGATCCACGGGTGGTCGAGCGGCACGAGCGCGAGATTCCCGGCAACATCCTCCAGTGGGACGGCCGCTGCACCCTCGCCCTTCGACGCCACCATGATGCCGGTCTCGCCGGCCTCGATGAGGTCAGCGGCTGCCGCACCAATCACCGAACCGAGCAGGCGATCCGCTGCGACGGGGATCCCCCCGCGCTGCACGTACCCCAGCACGGTCACCCGAGATTCCAAGCCAGTGCGTGCCTCAATCTCGCGGGCCAAGCGGAACGGGTGCTCGCGGTGCGAATCTTCGATGCGCCGACGGTGTTCCTTCGCCACCGCCTTCGCCTCAGGCGTCGGGGCCGACTTCACCAACGACTCCGCCGCCTCCAGCTCGGCTGTGGCCTGCGCGTCGCGGGCGCCCTCCGCCACGGCGACCACCGAGAAATTCGTGCCCTTGCGCTTGCGCTCCTCGATTTTCTCGACGATGGCGTCCAGCCGGTAGGGGATCTCGGGCAGCAAGATCACGTCGGCGCCGCCCGCGATGCCCGCGCCGAGCGTGAGCCATCCGGCCTTGTGGCCCATGATTTCCGCGATGATGACGCGGTGGTGGGAGTGCGCCGTCGAGTGCAGACGGTCGACCGCCTCCGTCGCAATCTCGAGCGCGGTGGCGAACCCGAACGTGTTGTCAGTGTGGGCGATGTCTTTGTCGATCGTCTTCGGCAGGTGCACGACGGGGATGCCGGCCTCGTGCAGACGCAGCGCGTTCTTCGCGGTGCCGCCGCCACCCAGCAGCGCGAGGCAGTCGAGCTTGTTGCGCTCCACCACGTCGGCGATGTCGGGAATCACGTCGCGTGGTTCGCCGTCGACCATCATTTTGTGCACTTTGTCGCGGCTGGTGCCGAGGATGGTACCGCCGAGAGTGAGGATGCCGGAGAGCGAATTGCGGTCGAGCTCGGTCCAGGTGTCCTCCGCCAGCCCGCGAATGCCACCGCGAAACCCAATCAGCTCCATGCCGTACCGTCCAGTTGCGGCCTTGCCTAGCCCCCGGATCGCTGCGTTCAACCCTGGCGCATCTCCGCCTGCTGTCAAGATTCCGATTCGCTTGGCCATGAGGTGCCTTCCTGTAGGTGTTCTAGACGATACCGTTCACCGTGGCGCTTGGGGCAACGTAGGGCCAGGTCGGCCCAGATAATAGGCTGGAGCCATGAGTCGGATTCTCGTCGTGTACAGCACCCGCGCAGGGACGACGGCGCACGTCGCCACCCTTCTTTCGAAGGGGTTACGGGCGCATGGCCACGAGGTCACCGTCGCATCTGCATCCACCGACCCGACGCCAGATGGGTTCGACTACTTTGTGGTGGGCAGCAGCATCATCGCCAACTTGTGGAATGCCGAGGCCATCGCGTGGTTGCAGCAGCACCGAGCGACGATTGCCGGGCGCACCGCCTTGTTTAACGTTTGCCTCACCGCCGCAAGCCCGGAGCACAGAGAGGAAGCCCTGGCGCTCAACACCAAGGCGGCGGGCATTGTGGAGCCTGTGGCGATGGAGACCTTCGCCGGGCGTTACGAGCCCCAGAAGGTGTCCTGGTGGCGGCGCCTGTTGATGCGGGCCATCCAGCAGCCCCCGCAAGATCATCTCGATCCCGCCGCGATCACGCGCTGGACAGCAACGCTTTCCGACATCTTCGACAACACTTCCGAGGAGCCCTAGCCATGCACATCATGTTCGTCTGCCACGGCAATATCTGCCGCTCTCCGATGGGGGAGCGCGTCGCGCGCCGGCTCGTCGACGAGCGGGGCGTGGACATGCGCGTCACGTCGACGGGCATCAGCGCCGAAGAGTTTGGTAACCCCATGGATTCCCGCGCTCGCAAGGTGCTTCGTGACAATGGTTACGACGGTGACGGCCATGTTGCGCGCCAGCTGACGCAGCAGGAGGTGGACGAGGTGGACGTGTTCGTCGCGGCAGAGCGTCGGCACGCGCAGCGCATCATCGCGCTGGGGGCCGACCCGGCCAGCGTGCATCTGGTGTCCGACTTCGATCCGGAAGGTGAGCCGGGCGACCCGCTGCCTGATCCCTGGTACGGCGGCATGGAGGACTTTGAGGAGACCCTCGCCGTGCTGGAGCGCGCGGTCCCCGCGCTGCTCGATTCGTTGGTCTGACGTCCGGCGTATCTCCTCCCTGGTGATTGAGTAGCGCCCGTAGGGCGCGTATCGAAATCACCCCCGCAACAGTTTCGGGAACCGAGCTCCGCTCGCCCCTCAGCCACTGAGCCCAAGGGCAAGCTAACCCAATATCCACACGCGTTTGCTGATATCGGGGTTGTTGGGCTGTTTCGAGAAACGCGTGTGGATATTGGGTTAGCTTCGGTGGGAGAGTCCGGTTTCGACTCGGCCCTGCGGGTCGAATCAGCCATCGACAAGAGCTCCTCCCCTCCCGGCTGCCGTATCAGAAGCTCCAGCAGAAAAACCTCATAATCCGTACGCAGTTTGACCAACCCCCCTAGATCAGGCCCTTCATCTCATCTGGGTACGGATTTTGAAGTTTGGTGGCCGGGTTTCGATACCCGCCCTGCGGGCGCTACTGAACCATCTGGGCAGGATCGGTTTCGATACGCTCGCTTCGCGGGCTACTCAACCATCGGGCTCGATGGGGTTTCGATACGCCGCCTGCGGCGGCTACTCAACCACCGGGTGGCCGGTCGCGTTGTCTGGTCGTCGAGTAGGCGGCGTAGCCGCGGTATCGAGACGCCTCGCCGGGTTTCGATACGCGTCCTTCGGACGCTACTCAACCATCGGGGGGGGGCGACGGCGGCTGCTCAACCACCGGGATCGGCATCAGGAGAGCACTTTCTTCACCAGCGGGCCCGCCACGGAGCCGCCCGAGCTGCCTTCCTCGACGAAAGCCGCGACGGCGTACTTATCGTTGTAGGCGATCATCCAGGCGTGCGTCTTCAACGCATCGCGCTTGCCGAACTCGGCGGTGCCCGACTTCGCACCCTGAGCCACGCCCTTCAATGTGGTGCCGGTACCGTAATCGACGGTGGCTGCCATCATCTTCCGCAGCTCTGCGGCCTCCGCGCCGGTGAGGGGTTTCGCCGTCGACTTCGCCTTGTGCCCTTCGACGAGCCAAGGAATCACCGTCTCGCCCTTCGCCACCGACGCCGCCACCGCGGCCATGCCGAGCGGCGACATCGTCACCTGCCCCTGCCCGATCATCGACGCGGCCCGCTCAACGTTGGCCTTGGGCTCGACGGTGCCGAAGTACGAGCGGAACCCTGCGTCGTAGTCCACCCCCACCCCGAGCGAAGCGGCGGCATCGTGTAGCTCGGCGTTGGTCACCTTGCTCGACGCCTTCGTGAACGCGGTGTTGCACGAGTACGCCACGGCGTCGGCCAGCGTGATCTTCCCGGTGTGTGCATAGCCGGGATAGTTATGGAATACGTGGCTGCTCATGGCGTGCGTCGCCGGACATTCGACGGTGGAGCCCGCCGTGCTTCCCTTACGCACCAGCGCGAGGGCTGAAGCGATCTTGAACGTGGAGCCAGGCGCGTACTTGCCGAAGGTGGCGTAGGGGAAGTCGCCCGCGTCCTTCGAGTTCGCTGCCGCTGCGACGCCGCCGGTGGCCACGTCGATGACGACGATCGACGCCACCCCGGATTGGTTGCTCAGCGCGTCCTCGGCTTTCTGCTGCACGTCCCGATCAAGCGAGAGCTTGATCGGCGCACCCACCGACTGCTCCTGGCTGAACACCACGATTGGGTCCAGCTTCTCCGTCGCATCCTTGCGCTGCACGAACTCGACGCGCACCCCAGGCACGCCGCCGAGCTGATCGTTGTACCGCGACTGCAACCCGCTCAGCCCGACCACGTCGTTCGGCGAGAGTTTCCCGTCGGACTTCTCAACCATCTCGGCAGTGGGCTTCCCGACGGTACCCAGCAGGCTGGCTGCGAACCCGCCGGAGGGGCCCTGCGTCGATTTGATTTCGCGCACGTGCAGCCCAGGCACGTCGTTCACCTCGGCGGGGATGTCTTGCTGCTTGAGTGTTGCCGCCACCACAAATTGCTTGTCACCGCCCGCCATCAACTTCTTCTCGTATGCGGCGGCGTCGATGCGCAGAAGGCCTGCGAGGTGACGCGCAGCCTCCTGCCACACGCCCTTGTCGGCACTTGATTTGTCGATGCCGACCTCGAACAGCGAGATCTCTTCGGCGAGCGCCACCCCGTCCTTGTCGTTGATGGGGGCACGCTCTGGGCGATCCACGATACGGCGCATCCGGTTGCTGGAAGTGAGCCGCGAATGAATGATCGACGGCGACCACTCCAGCCGCCACTGGTCGTTCACCCACTTCATGGTGGCCTCGGAGCTGTAGGTCCACGGGTGCACACCGACGTTGAGGCTGAACTGCAGCGGGATGATCGCCGCGCGCTCGTCGGCCTTGTACCCGACCTTGCCCACCTTTACCTTCGGCTTGATGCCGTCCATCCCGGCGAAGATCGTCGCCAGCTCATCTTGCGCGCTCTGCCCGGTCGACTGCATCGGCACCTTCGAGATGTCCAACGCCTCGAGTGCCTTGGCGAACGCCGCAGCGGCATCGTCGGCGGAGGACGCCCCTTCCGGAGGTTCGGCCTGGGCTCCCGAAGGCAGTGGGGCCGACGGTGTCTCGTTGCCGCCTGACCCACTCGAGCAACCGGCCAGCAGCAATAGCGCGACGAGCCCCGTCGCCATCCAACGTCGAATCACGATGACCTCCAGCACCCAGAATAGGGCAGCCATCCGGTCACTCGTTGGGGTGAGCTACCCTGGATGGGGTTCGCCCAGGGCCGACGCCCTGCTGCACCCGTGTCGCGACATCAAGAGGAAGTCACTCCACTTTGACCGAGATTACCCCCGCCATCTGGGCCATCACCCTCGTCGTCATCGGCGGCCTGCTGGTCTTTGATTTCGTATTCCACGTTCGTAAGGCGCATATTCCGACGTTGAAAGAGGCGGCCATCTGGTCGGCCATTTACGTCGGCATTGCCATCATCTTCGGCTTCGTCCTGATGTATGGGCTCGACCACCAAACTGGAATCGAATACTTTAACGGCTACATCCTGGAAAAAGCGCTGAGCGTTGACAACCTTTTCGTATTTCTGGTCATCATCGGCAGCTTTAAGGTGCCACGTGAAGATCAGCAGAAGGTGTTGCTGTTTGGCATCGTCTTCGCGCTCATTACCCGAAGCCTCTTCATCTTCGCCGGCAAAGCCCTCATCGACGCCTTCCAGTGGATGTTCTACATCTTCGGCGCGTTCTTGCTCTGGACCGCCATCCATATGCTGATGCCGGAGAAGGAAGACAGCGACGAGGCGAACAACTTCATCATCCGAACGGTGAAGAAATTCGTCCATACCTCCGATCAGTACGACGGTGACAAGCTGTTCACCTACGTTGACGGCAAGCGAGTGCTCACCCCCATGCTGTTGGTGATGCTCGCCATTGGCGGCACCGATATCCTCTTTGCATTTGACTCCATTCCGGCCATTTACGGCGTCACGCAAAATGTGTACCTGGTGTTCACCGCAACGGCATTCTCGCTCATGGGCCTACGCCAGCTGTATTTCCTGATCGATGGATTCTTGGATCGCCTCGTGTACCTGAAGTTTGGTCTCACCGCCATTCTCGCTTTCATCGGCGTGAAGCTCATCATCCACGCGATGCACGAAAATGACGTGCCGTTCATCAACGGTGGTGAGCCCATTCACGTCATTCCCGAGATCGGCGCCTACACCTCGCTGTACGTCATTTTGATTATCTTGGTGCTCACCATCGTCGGCTCGCTGCTGACCCCGTCGGGCAAAGCACTCTCGACGGCATCCGCACTGCACCGCGAAGCGACGGCCTACGTGCAGTCGGTTGGGCAGTACACGAACGTCGAGCGCTACGAACAGTACGAGAAAATCCTCCGGCTCGAGAAGAAACTGGCTGGCCTCCACAGCAAGCACGTCGACAAGCACGCCAAGGATGACCACGACGAGGTCGTCGCCCAAGCGCACGCCCTTCGCGCACAAGGGAAGTAGCGTCAATGGAATTGTGGCGCGCACTGCAACGGCTGTGGGTGCGCGACGAGTTCCGTCGCCTGCTGGTGCTCCGCTTCACCGCCCAAACCGCCGACGGGACGCTTCAGGTGGGCATGGCCAGCTACGTGCTGTTCTCACCCCAATCCCAGCCGGACGCCGGCGCCATCGCCGCAGTGCTCGCCATCTCGCTCCTGCCCTTCACGCTGCTCGGCCCCTTCGTGTCCCCGTTGCTCGATCGTTGGTCGCGACGTGATGTCGCCTTGTGGTCGAACGTCATCCGAGCGGTGTTGACGCTCATCATCGCCGGCATCGTCTTCGTGAACTGGACGAGCGGGGCCGGCACCACGACGCTCATGGTGCTGCTGCTCGTCGCGTTGAGCCTCAATCGGTTCATGCTCGCCGGGCTGTCGGCCGGCATGCACCACGCGGTCTCCCCACGTGAGTATCTGTCGGCCTCGTCGATCATCCCGATGGTGGGACCGCTCGGGGTCGTTGTCGGCGGCGCGATCGGCCTGGGTATTCGGCTCGTCCTCGGGCGATTCGTGCCGACGCACGTCGCCGATGCGGTGATCTTCGTCGTAGCCGCCGCCATATTCGTGTGGTCGGCGCTGGTGTCGACGACGTTCTCCCGCGGCGCGCTCGGCCCCGACGAGCAGGAGGAGCTGCCGTCGATGCGCCACGTGCTGCGCGAGCTGGGCGCCGCGAGTGTGCACCTGTGGCAGCGCAAGTCTGCGCTGCTGGGGCTCGTCGATATGGCGGTGACGCGTTTCCTCTTCGGGCTGGTCTCAGTCGCGCTCATTCTGGTGGCCCGCAACCGGTGGCATCCCGTCACTGAGCCCGACGCCGCGCTCGCCGACCTCGGGGTCTGGGGCGCGATGACCGGTGCCGGCTTCCTGCTCGCCGCCGTCGTCGTGCCCTCATCGGTGAGCCGCGTCGGGCTGCGCACCACCCTCGTCGCACTGCTCTCTCTCGGCGCGGCATCCACCCTCGTCGTGACGTTCTCGGAAGGCCGGTGGGTGCTGTTCGGCATGAGCTTCGTCGTAGGGCTGGTGACGCAAGCAGTGAAGGTATGCGTCGACGGGCTCGTGCACGCACACGTCGACGAGACGTACAAGGGCCGCGTGTTCACGTTCTACGACATGGCCTTCAACGGTGCCTACGTGCTCGCCGCAGTGGTGGCCATGTTCGCGCTTCCCGCCGACGGCGTCTCGTCGCCGGCGTTCGCCGCAATGACGGCGATCTTCGTCGCACTCGCGGCGCTGACGGCTTGGGGCGCGGCGAGGATCACCGTCGCAGAGTTCGAGCGCGGCTCGGAAGACCTCGCGCGGGCGTAGGCGCCGGGTAGGCTGGTGCCATGAAGCGCAAGCTGCTGTTGTTCCTC
>NZ_CAMYFI010000057.1 GCF_947255005.1 uncultured Tessaracoccus sp.
CGCGCAAGGGCGCCAGTTTTGTCTCAAGGTGCAGCAGATGCACGCCGACGAAACCACCAGCCAGTCGAATCCGCTCGACGCCGCCTTCGCCGTCCCAGAGAATCTGCCGACGCGCGAGGAGCTCGCGAACCCTGCGCTGTGGAATCGGAGGGTGCATGGCTAGGCGCGAACTCGGCCCGGCGTCGCTGGAGGTGGCGCGCGCCGTCGCCTCCATGTGGCCGGGTAGTGACGTCGTCGTGGCGTGCTCCGGGGGTGCCGACTCCCTGGCGCTCGCGCTGGGCGCCGCGTGGGCGGCGCGACGCGGCGGGGGAGCGCCGCTCGCCGTCGTCGTCGACCACCAGCTACAACCAGACTCCGGCGAGGTCGCCCGCCAAGTGGAGCAGCAGCTGGCCCGCCACGCCGTCGAAGCGCGCACGGTGAGGGTCACCGTCGAACCCGGCGCCGACGGCCTCGAAGCAGCAGCCCGCGACGCCCGCTACGCCGCGCTGGAGGCCTTCGGGCGCCCGGTGCTGCTCGGGCACACCCTCGATGACCAGGCCGAACAGGTGTTCCTGGGCCTCGTGCGCGGGTCCGGAACGCGCGCCGTCGCCGGGATGCCCGCCCGACGCGGCCCGTTCCTGCGCCCGCTGCTCGGCCTTAGGCGCGCCACGACCCTGCAGGCCTGCACCGAGTGGGGTATCACCCCGTGGCACGACCCGATGAACGACGACCCCGCATTCATGCGGGTGCGCGTGCGCCGCGCACTCGCTGGGCTGGAGGATGCTGTCGGGAGGGATCTCGCGCCCAACCTCTCGCGGACGGCGTTGCTGGCCAGAGCCGACGCCGACGCCCTCGACGCGCTCGTCGACCCCCCGACGACGCCGGCGTTGATCGTCGACGACATCCGCGAGCTCCCTGACGCGCTCAGGTGGCGACTTCTGAAGGCGTGGCTCGAAGCGCAGGGTGCGCAGCCAGCGATGCTGCACGTGCTGGCCGTTGACGCGCTCGTCACGACGTGGCGGGGGCAGGGCCCCATTGATATTCCGGGAGGCAGTGTGCAGCGTGCCGGGAACGAGCTCAGATTGGTAGGGTGAGGAAACGTGGATGCTGCCGATATTGCTGAAGACCTCGAGCGCGTGCTCTACACCTCCGACCAGATCGCTGAGCGCATCGCGGAGCTAGCCGCCCAAATCGATGCTGACTACGAGGGGAAAGACATCCTCCTGGTTGGAGTGCTGAACGGCGCGGTGATGGTGATGTCAGACTTGCAGCGCGCCATGAAGAGCCACGTCCAGATGGACTGGATGGCCGTCTCCTCCTACGGCTCGGGCACCCAGTCGAGCGGCGTGGTGCGCATTCTGAAAGACCTCTCACAGGATCTCGAGGGCCGACACGTCATCGTTGTGGAGGACATCATCGACACCGGCCTCACGCTCAGCTATCTCATCAACTACCTTGCCTCGCGCGGCCCGGCGAGCATCGAGATCATGACGATGTTCCGTAAGCCCGACGCCGCGCAGATTGACGTGCCCGTGAAGTACGTCGGCTTCGACATCCCCAACGAGTTCGTCGTCGGCTTCGGCCTGGACTTCGCTGAGAAGTACCGCAACCTGCGCGACGTCGGCACACTCAAGCCTGAGATCTACAGCTGACCAACCGGTACCTAACCCAATATCCACACGCGTTTCGGCGCAGCGGCCGATGAGGTCGGTTTTGGCAAACGCCTGTGAATATTGGGTTAGGGGAGCAGCTGGACCCCGCCGTAGCTTCGAGTGATACATCTTTGGCGCGCGCTGGTAGGCTTCGGCTTGCTGTTTTTCGTCTTCAGTGAGTGGTGGCCCGTTGCAGAAATTCTTCAAGTCCCCGGTGGCGTGGATCCTCATCATTGTCATTGTGCTCATGCTCGGGTGGCAGCTGTTTAGTTCCTTCACCGGCTTCGAAACCATGCCCACGAGCCAGGCAATCAAGGTGCTCGAGGGCGACGAGAAGCTGCGCGAAGTGGTCCTCGTCGACGGTGAACAACAGATCCAGATTGTCGACAAAGATGGCAAGCGCACGAGGAGCACCTGGGTGGGTGAGCAGCAGGCCGCCGACATCGTGAAACTCCTCAACGAGCGTCGAGAGAAGGGCACGCTTGAACGCTGGAACGGGGAAAACCCGAAGCCGGGGCTGTTTTCCACCTTCTTGTTCTCGTTCCTACCGTTCCTGCTGCTCATCGGCGTGATGTTCTTCATCTACCGTTCCATGAGCCAAGGCGGCGCGGGCGGGCCGATGTCGTTTGGGAAGTCGCGCGCCAAACTCGCGAGCAAAGACACCCCGCAGACCACGTTCGCCGACGTGGCAGGCGCTGACGAGGCGGTGGAGGAACTCGTCGAGATCAAGGAGTTCCTCGAGAAGCCTGACAAGTTTGCCGAGCTGGGCGCGAAGATCCCCAAGGGCGTGTTGCTCTACGGCCCGCCCGGCACCGGTAAGACGCTGCTTGCCCGTGCTGTTGCGGGTGAAGCCGGGGTGCCATTCTTTTCCATTTCGGGCTCCGACTTCGTCGAGATGTTCGTCGGTGTGGGTGCATCCCGCGTGCGCGACCTCTTCTCGCAGGCCAAGGACAACGCGCCCGCCATCATCTTCATCGACGAGATCGACGCCGTCGGCAGGCATCGCGGCGCAGGCATGGGTGGCGGTCACGACGAGCGCGAGCAGACGCTGAACCAGCTGCTCGTCGAGATGGACGGGTTCGATTCGCGCGGCGGCATCATCCTCATCGCGGCGACGAACCGCCCCGACGTGCTTGACCCGGCGCTGCTGCGTCCCGGACGTTTCGATCGCCAGATCTCCGTCGAGGCTCCCGACGCTGCCGGGCGCGAGGCCATCCTCCACGTGCATGCGAAAGGGAAGCCGCTCGCATCGAACGTTGATCTCGCTTCCATCGCGCGGCGCACGCCTGGTTTCTCGGGCGCCGATCTCGCGAACGTCCTGAACGAAGGTGCGCTCTTGGCGGCCCGCTTGGGCTACGACATGATCGGGCAGAAGGAACTCGACGAGGCCATCGACCGCGTGATTGCCGGCCCGCAGAAGAAGACGCGTCTCATGGACGAGCACGAGCGGCTCATCACCGCCTACCACGAGGGTGGGCATGCGCTCGTGGCGGCTGCTATGCCCGGCAACGACCCGGTGCAGAAGGTGACGATCCTGCCGCGTGGGCGTGCCCTCGGGTACACGATGGTGCTGCCTGACCAGGACAAATACTCGCAGACGCGCGGCGAGCTGCTCGACCAGATGGCCTACATGATGGGCGGGCGTGCGGCAGAAGAGATGGTGTTCCACGACCCGACTACCGGGGCGAGCAATGACATCCAGAAGGCGACGAAGGTGGCCCGCGCCATGGTCACCCAATACGGCATGAGCGAGCGCATCGGCGCGGTGAAGATTGGCGGCGGTGATTCCGAGCCGTTCATGGGCATGAAGGGCACAGACTCCAGCAAGGAGTATTCCGACGAGCTGGCCGGCATCGTCGACGAAGAAGTGGCCAAGCTCATTCACGCCGCGCATCAGGAAGCCTACGACGTGCTGGAAGAAAACCGCGACGTGCTCGATGAGCTCGTCCGCCAGCTCTTCGAGAAGGAAACCTTGGGGAAGGCGGAAGTGGCGAAGATCTTCGAGCCGCTGCGCCGACGCGACAAGCGCCCGGCCTGGACGGGCTCACCCAACCGCGTGCCCTCGTCGATCCCGCCGGTGACGCCGCCGGAAACCCCCGCCGACCCCGAGCGTTCCGACGGCGCCTCAGCACCCAAGCCGCCACTCGGCCCCCCGGACTGGGCTCCGCCGGCTGCGCCGCAGCCGGGTGCGGAACCGCCAACCCCGCCGCAGCCGGGCGGCATTCCTCCGGGTGACACCCCTGGGTGGCGCCCGCCGTCTGATTGGCAGCCCCCACAGCCCCCGAGGCCCGAGTGAGCGTCGACCAGCCGCGCATCGAAGCCGCGGTGCGCGAGATCCTGCTCGCCATCGGCGACGACCCTGACCGCGACGGTTTGCGCGACACCCCGCAGCGGGTCGCGCGTTCATACGCGGAGCTGTTCGCCGGCCTCAGTCAAGACCCGGCCGAAGTGATCGGCACCACCTTCGACGTGTCCCACGAGGAACTGGTGCTCGTGAAGGACATCGAGGTGGCGAGCTGCTGCGAACATCATCTCCTGCCGTTCACGGGCGTGGCGCACGTGGGCTACATCCCCCAAAAGGGCGGCCAGGTGGCGGGGCTGTCCAAGATTGCGCGCCTCGTCGACGTGTACGCCCGCCGCCCGCAGGTGCAGGAGCGACTCACCACTCAGATCGCTGAGGCCATGGTGGAGCAACTGCAGGCGCGTGGGGTGATCGTCGTGGTGGAAGCGGAACACTCCTGCATGACGCTCAGGGGTGTGCGCAAACCAGGCTCCAAAACGGTGACGAGCGCGGTGCGCGGAGCCCTGCGCGACAGCGCCACCCGGGCAGAGGCGATGAGCCTCATCCTGGGGCGATGAGCATGCCAACCCGCATCATGGGTGTGCTCAACGTCACACCGGACTCCTTCTCCGACGGCGGCCGCTGGGCCGATGTGGACGTCGCGTGCGAGCACGCCCGGGAGCTCGTCGGCCAGGGTGCGAGCATCATCGACGTGGGCGGCGAATCCACCCGCCCAGGCGCGGCACGCGTCGACGCCGATGAGGAACTGCGACGGGTGTTGCCGGTCGTGGAACGTCTAGCCGCAGCGGGCGTGACCGTCTCGGTTGACACCATGCGCGCCACGACGGCCCGCGCGGTGATCGATGCCGGTGCCGCCATCGTCAACGATGTCTCCGGCGGACTCGCCGACCCCGACATGTTCGCGACGGTGGCCGGCTCCGACGCCTCCTACATCCTGCAACACTGGCGCGGACATTCTGACGTCATGAATTCCCTCGCCAACTACACCGATGTGTGCGCGGAGGTGCTCACCGAGACACTCGCGCGCCGCGACGCCGCCGTCGCTGTGGGAATCCCTGCCTCGCGCATCATCCTCGATCCGGGGCTCGGGTTCGCGAAGTCCAGCGACGACAACTGGCAGATCCTTCGCGATCTCGACGCGTGGCAGGCAACCGGGCATCGCGTCCTCATCGGCGCCTCCCGCAAACGCTTTCTCGCTGAAGCGCAGGATCGCGACGTCGCCACCGCCGCGGTAACCACCTGGTGCGCGGCGCACGGCATCTGGGCAGTGCGTACGCACGAGGTGTCCATGCAACGTGATGCGATCATCGTCGGGAGCCACCTCCGCCCTGACGCAGCCGAGCTTCGCCCGCTCGGGTAGTATCAAAACGTCACAGTGACCAACGAGCAAGGTGAGGAACCATCGACACCATCACACTGACGGGGGTGCGTGCCCGAGGCTTCCACGGAGTCTTTCCCGAGGAGCGAACCAATGGGCAAGACTTCGTCGTTGACGTGGTGATGACCGTGGCATCCTGGCCGAGCGACGACGATCTCGCGTCAACGATCGACTACTCGGAGGTTGCCGACTTGGTGGTAGCCACCGTCGAGTCCGGCCCCCACCAGCTGATCGAGACGCTGGCTCAGGCGATTGCCCAGGCCATCCTGGATAGCCAGCCACTCGCCTCGTCGGTGAGTGTTACTGTGCACAAGCCGAGCGCCCCGCTTCGGCCGCCGTTCACCGACGTGGCGGTCACCATCACTAGGAGCAGACACACATGAGTAACGCACCGTTTGATCTTGATGTCGACACCCTCGGCAACTTGCGTCCGATCTCGAAGGTCGTGTTCAGCCTCGGCTCGAACCAGGGAGATTCCGCAGAAATCCTCCAAGAGGCCGTTGATTTCCTCGCCGACACCCCTGACCTCATGCTCGTCGAGGTGTCCCCGGTATATGAAACAAAGCCGTGGGGCGAGGTGCAAGACCAGCCGAATTTCCTGAACATGGTGGTGATCGCCGAGTCGACGCTGGAGCCGCTCACCATTCTCGACCGTGCGCACGCGATTGAGGAGAACTTCGGGCGCGAGCGCTCCATCCCGGGCGGCCCTCGCACACTCGATATCGACATCGTCATGGTGGGCAAGCGCGTCTCGGAAGACGCCATCGAACTGCCTCACCCCTACGCTCATGAGCGCGCGTTTGTGCTGGTGCCGTGGCTCGATGTCGACCCCGAGGGTGAGCTTGAGGGCTACGGCCCCATCGCTGATCTCGTCGAGGATTTGGATACCGACGGCGTCACCCGCCGAGACGACATTGTCATCTCGGCGGCAACGGGCTTTTGAGTAAGGTCACCCTCACCACCCCGCGGCAGGCGGTCGTCGCCGTCCTTGCGGGCGCGGTGCTGATGTGGGGTGGGCTGGCGATCTACGATCGCCTGTCCACTTACCCACCCGTGGTGCCATGGACGGTGCCAGTGGCGCTGGGGGTGGTGAGCGTCGCCGGCATCATCTACGCGCTGTGCATCCCGAAGCGCTTGGAGGAGCGCAAGCTCGGTTCGCGGGAAGCCATGGTGGCCCTCATCACGGGGAAGGCGATGGTGCTAAGCGGCGCGGCGCTGGCCGGAGCCAACACGGTGTACGTGATGAAATTCGTGTCTGCTATCGAGGCGGAAACACCGCTGCAGCGTGTGATACACGGGGGCGGCACGCTCGCTGCGAGCGTCTTATTGGCGGTGGCAGGCTCCATGATCGAACACCGCTTGCGCATCCAACAACCCCCGGACGAAAAAGATGCGCACCACGCCGACGCAACCGTCGCATAATAGAGTTGTAACAGTTAGCATGCAGCCATGTCTGGTCGTCATTTCGCATCGTCAAAGAACGAACGAAACACCGCGCTGCTCATCCTCGGTATTGGCACGCTCGCAGCAGTAGCGTCCATGCTCGGCAATATCTGGGTAGTGCGCGCAGGTGTTGTGGTTGCCATTGTGATGGCAATGATTGCCCTCTACGTGTCCTTCCTAGAAGTCAAGCGCATTCGCGAGGAGCACAGCGAGGCGCTGCGTCGCGAAATTGAAATTCGGATGGCGCTTTCCGACAAGCATCACGCCGATTCAGTGGCGATGATCGATCGCTTCAACGCACGCGCTGAGAACCTCAACGCCATCATCGCGAAGCTGCGTTCCCAGCTTGGGGCTGCGAAGAAGGAGCTGAGCTCCATGCGCGGCAACGCGGCGTGGCTGCGTGCTGAGGTGGCCGAGCGTCAGGCGCGCATCGAAGAGCTCACCGCCCGCATTGCCGAACTCGAAGCGGAGCGCGACGAAGCCGAGCAGGAGAGTTCCATCGTCGAGCTCCGCGACGCCTCGCTCTACCCGCAGGTTGACGACATCTGGGATGGCGACGAGCATCCGACGATCATCGATCTCGCGAAGCTTCACCTCGACGAGGTTCTGGACGAAGACCTCCGCAAGCACGCCTGAGCAGCGAATTACTTGTCGGTATCGCCGACGCTATAGCCCACGGTGGCCACAGCGTCGGCGATCTGCGTTTCTGGGGTTGCTTCCAGCGCCTGCCCGAGCGCAGAGAGATTGGCGAACGAGGGCGTGCGCAGCGCTAGCCGCCAAGGCGTTGCGCCGCCGCGCGATACGAGCAGGCTCCCGGCGATACCCCACGGGGCTTCGATCTCGGTCCAGTGTTCACCCTCAGGAACTTTGAGGCGCCGCGCGAGCCGCACTGCCACCTCGCCTGGGTGATCAGCCACCCCCGCGAGCAGCGCATCCGCCATGGCGGCTGAGGTGCGCAGCTCGTCGACGAGCACCGCGAGGCGGGCGTGGCCGTCGCCGGCCGTGCGCATGGGTGCGGGCTGGAAGATGTCGGTGTAGGCGAGGTAGCCGCGTGCCCGGCGGTCGAGTTCGAGGCCGGCGGCGCGCCCGACGGGGCCCGAAAGCCCATAGGCCTGGCAGGTGCCCGCGTCGAGTATCGCGAGGCCTTGGTAGCACTCGGTGATATCGAGTGCCTGCTCGCAGAGGTCTGCGATGCGAAGCACTTCGTCGAGAGGGAGCTTCCAGCCGTCGGGTATGTCCGCTGCGAGCCCGCCCACACGGTTCAGCATGGGGTGGATGCGGTTGCCTGACCAGGTGAGCACAGCGTCGCGTATCGCATCCACGGTGGCCCACAGTTGCGCGGCGGGGTCACCGTCGAGGAGTACGGATAGAAATGAGAGATGGCTGTGGATTCGGGCGGTTTCGGCGAGGAGCGTGCGCAGCCAGGTGGCGCGAGATGGTGCGGCCAGCCGCATGGCTTGCTCGATGGCGAGTGTTGCGCAGAGCTCGCCGGAGAACGCTGAGAGCCAGTCGTGGCGGTCGGCCAACATGATTCCCGCTCGCCAATCGCGTACTTCGAAGAGCTTCTCTGCACCCCGATGACCGTAGCCAGGCTGGATCGTGACGTTGCGCCACAGACCGTCTATAACATCAGCTTCGACAGCGATGAAACCCGCGTTTGAAGGGTGACGATAGCCGAGAGAAATATGTGCATGCCCCGGCAGCGACATTGCTCCGATGCAAAAGCGTTGGCGACGCATCACAACGCCCCTTTCTGGAATTGAGCTCGTGTACCCTAGGGGTTGAATTTTTCCATTCTGAAAGGATGACAATGGCTCGTAAGGTTGAAGTAACTCTCGTCGACGACATCGACGGAGGCGTGGCAACGGCTACTGTCCAATTCGCATTCGACGGTGTGCAGTACGAGATTGATCTCAACGACGACAATAGCGCGAAGTTCGAGAAGGCACTGGCTCCCTACATTGAGCACGGTCGCAAGGTCTCGACGCCCCGGCGTCGCGGTCGCAAGACTGCCTCGGCAGGCGGTGCGAAGGTGGCTCCTGGCGAAGTGCGTGCCTGGGCGGCCGCGAACGGCCTGCAGGTGTCGTCGCGCGGGCGTATCCCTGTCGACGTCATGGAGGCCTATCTCGCGGCGAATTGACCGCTGACGGCCCGCTTGGGGCTGTGTTCGCGATGAGAGAATCCAGGTTCAGTGCATCCATGGGTAAGCTGGGGTGCACTCAACATGGAGGGACGGATGTTCGAACGCTTTACTGATCGCGCCAGGCGCGTGATCGTGCTCGCTCAAGATGAGGCGAAGCTGCTGAACCACAGCTACATCGGCACGGAGCACATCCTGCTGGGGCTCATCCACGAGGGCGAAGGCGTCGCGGCCAAGGCCTTGGAATCCTTGGGAATCTCATTGGAACAGGTTCGCGAGCAGGTCGAAGAAATCATTGGCGTTGGGCAACAACCCCCGACGGGGCATGTGCCATTCACGCCGAGGGCCAAGAAAGTGCTGGAGCTCTCGCTGCGCGAAGCGCTACAGATGAATCACAACTACATCGGCACGGAGCACATGCTGCTCGGCTTGATCCGCGAAGGTGAGGGCGTGGCAGCATCCGTGCTGATTAAGTTGGGCGCAGATCTCAACCGTGTTCGCACCACCGTGCTGCAGCTGCTGTCGGGCTACCAGGGGCGTGAAGCGTCGATGGCGGGTGCTCCCGAAGCCGGGCCCGAAAAATCGAGTTCGCAGATTCTCGACCAGTTTGGCCGAAATCTCACGCAGGCCGCTCGAGATAACCAGCTCGACCCGGTGATTGGCCGCACGCACGAAATTGAGCGCGTCATGACGGTCCTCAGTCGGCGCACGAAGAATAACCCTGTATTGATCGGTGAGCCGGGCGTCGGTAAAACCGCAGTGGTGGAAGGGCTGAGCCAGGCGATTGTGCGCGGCGACGTGCCTGAGACGCTGCGTGATAAGCAGATCTACACCCTCGATCTGGGGGCACTCGTCGCAGGATCGCGCTATCGAGGTGATTTTGAGGAGCGCCTGAAGAAGGTGCTGAAAGAAATCAAGACCCGCGGCGACATCATGCTGTTTATCGACGAGATCCACACGCTCGTCGGTGCTGGAGCGGCGGAGGGTGCCATTGATGCGGCATCTATTTTGAAGCCCATGCTCGCCAGGGGCGAGCTGCAGACCATCGGTGCTACTACGCTCGACGAGTACCGCAAGCACATCGAGAAGGACGCCGCGTTGGAACGCCGTTTCCAGCCCATCCAGGTGGCGGAACCGTCGGTGGCGCTCACCATCGATATCCTCAAGGGCCTTCGCGATCGCTACGAGGCGCACCACCGCATCACCATCACCGACGAGGCGCTCACGGCTGCGGCCACACTCGCTGACCGCTACATTCAAGATCGCTTCCTTCCCGACAAGGCCATCGACCTGATCGACGAGGCCGGCGCTCGGTTGCGCATCCAGCGCATGACGGCGCCCCCGGATCTTCGAGAGTTCGATGAGGCCTTGGCGAAGAACAAGGTAGAGAAGGATGCCGCGATCGACGCGCAAGATTTCGAGAAGGCCGCGCGTTTGCGCGACGAGGAGCAGAAGCTTCGCTCACAACGCGCGGAGAAGGAAGAAGCCTGGAAGCAGGGCGATTCCGACATCCCCGCGGTGGTCGGCGAGGAAGAGATCGCCGTCGTGCTGTCTGGTACCACGGGCATTCCGGTGTTCAAGCTCACCGAGGAAGAATCGCAGCGTCTGCTGCGCATGGAAGAGGAGATTGGCAAACGCTACATCGGCCAGGATGATGCCGTGAAGGCGCTCTCGCGCTCCATCCGACGCACCCGCGCCGGGTTGAAGGATCCTAAGCGCCCGTCGGGTTCCTTCATCTTCGCGGGCCCGTCCGGCGTCGGCAAGACCGAGCTCACCAAGGCGCTCACCGAGTTCCTGTTCGGTGACGAGGACGCGCTCATCACGCTCGACATGTCGGAGTACTCCGAGAAGCACACCGCGTCGCGCATGTTCGGTTCCCCTCCTGGCTACGTCGGCTATGAGGAGGGCGGCCAGCTCACCGAAAAGGTGCGGCGCAAGCCGTTCTCGGTGGTGCTCTTCGACGAGATCGAGAAGGCACACCCCGACATCTTCAACTCGCTGCTGCAGATTCTCGACGAGGGCCGCCTCACCGACGCGCAGGGTCGCGTGGTGGACTTCAAGAACACCGTCATCGTCATGACCACGAACCTCGGCTCTCGCGACATCTCTCGCGGAGCGTCACTGGGCTTCAGCCGCGTCGGTGACGAGGAGTCGAGCTACGAGCGCATGAAGTCGAAGGTGTCTGAGGAGCTGAAGACGCACTTCCGCCCCGAGTTCTTGAACCGTGTCGACGAGATCGTCGTGTTCCACCAGCTGACGCAAAACGACATCGAGCGCATCGTCGATCTGATGGTGGCCGAGATCGAAGGGCGTCTTGGCGACAAGGACATGGGTATCGAACTCACGCAGGCCGCGAAGGAACTCATCGCTAAGCGCGGTTTCGATCCGGTGCTCGGCGCGCGTCCGCTGCGTCGCGCCATCCAGCGCGACATCGAGGACGTGCTCGCAGAGAAGATCCTCTTCGGTGAGCTGGGCGCAGGCGAGATCGTCCAGGTCGACGTCGCCCCGGAGGGCGCTGAACTGCCGTTTACCTTCACGGGCGTCGCGAAGGCCGACGTGGAGCAGCTCGAGGCCGCGCCTTCAGGTGAGGAGCCCATGGAAGGCTGAGTTCACGCACGACGGCGGCCCCGCACCCTTTGAGGGTGCGGGGCCGCCGTTGTCTCTGGGGTGGGCAACGGCGCGGAAGCCAACTAAGCTGCGTAGTAAGCGCGAGGGCAGGAGGACAGTGGCGTGACTCGAAGCAGCGCGACGGAGAACCACGAGGGTGGGGATTTGACGAGGCTCGGCCCGCTGGAGTCGCAGGTCATGGAGCTGCTCTGGGCCGGCGGCGAGGCGACGGTGGAGCAACTGCGTACCGCACTGCCCGACGCCCGCAGTCAGCAGGCGGTCGTTGTTCGACCTCCGCAAAGCCTCCACCCCCGCGCCTGCACCGTCGGGCAGCCCCCTGGACGCCCTGCCCGCGAAGGCGTCCGCCCGCGAGGTGTGGCTGGCAGTCGGTGAGAAAGCAGCGCTGCCGGGGGTAGTCGTCGAGGATGGCTGCACCGCCTGCGGTGGATGCGCGCACGTCTGCCCGATGCAAGCCCTCACCCAAAGCGGCGACCGGCTCACGCTGGCACCCGACCGCTGCGTCGACTGCGGCGAGTGCGTGCGCGTGTGCCCGGAGGGGGTGGCTCGGCGGGCGCCGAGGCAACCGGGCCGTCAGGCGAGGGTGCTCGTCGAGATTGAGGCAACCCACTGCGACCGCTGCGCCCGAACGCTCGGTCCGGGTGAGCAGGGAATGTGCCACGGCTGCGCTACCAAGGCATCGCTTGCCGACGGCATCTGGGAGATTCTGGGGGACAGCGGCTGAGACACTCTCGGTGTAACCTCAGCACATGTATCACCCTCAGTTGCTACAGGACCCGATCCAAACCCCTGGCTACGTCTTCCCCGCTTCCACGCAGGAAGAGAGCCAGCCCAAAGGACTCCCGCTGCTGTCGTCGATCGCCGGGGGGTGCATCCTGCTCGGGTTGGCGTTGCCGTCGCTGACTGCCTTCGGCTCGCCGAAGCCCGGCGTGGTTGGCGTCGTTGTCTCAGTGAGCTCGCTGTGTACGATGATCGGCGGGATCGCCGCAGGCATGGCTATCTACGAGTTGTTCCGCCGCTCGCCTGGCAGCGCAGTCATCTTCGGTGGGGTTGCCGCGCTCGTCGGAGTGGTGATCCGGTCGTTCGCGTTCTCGGTGTTCGACATTGAATCCCCCACCCTTCTGGGCGTGAGCAACTTCGTCAGTGGCCTGCTGATGACGGTCGGCGTCACGACAGCCTTGCTGGGCCTCTGGCGCCCGCGCAGTTGACGAGCCCCGCGCAGTCAGCCCCGACGGTCGCCCTCAGGCCGGCGTGATCGCTCCGGAGCGCAGGCGTACGCGCACCTGCTCGTCGGTGATGCGCTGCGGAGCCTCGACGGTGGCGCGTTGCCCGTCGGGGAGCTGCACGGTGACGACGAAGTGGTCGACGGTCATGGATTGGTCGACGACGGGCACCGTGACGCCGTGGTTGTCGAGGCCGAGGCTGCGGGCGCCGATGCCGAGCAGGTAGCCGTCGTCGAGGGACCCATCCCAGCCGAGGGCCTGGGCCGTCGGTGCGTCCACGAATGTGTGGAATCCGAGGAAGCCGGCCACCTGTTTGCTGGCCGGTCTGGACCACAGCTCTTCGGGCTCGGCACGCTGTAGCACCTTGCCCTCGTCCATCACGGCCACGGAGTCGGCGACGGTGAACGCCTCCTCCTGGTCGTGGGTGACGTAGATGGCGGTGGTGTGGGTTTGTGTGAAGATACGCCGCAATTCGTCGGCGAGGCGGCGTCGCAGGCCGGTGTCTAGGGCCGAGAGCGGCTCGTCGAGGAGCAGCATGCGCGGGCTCGGCGCGAGGGAACGGGCCAATGCCACGCGCTGCGCCTGACCACCAGACAGCTCGTTGGGTTTGCGATCGCCGTAGCCGGGGAGCCCGACGAGATCGAGCAGTTCTTCTACGCGTCGGCGCCTCGCCACCTTGTCGAAGGCGTTCAGGCCGTAGGCGACGTTCTTCGCGATGGTCATCGTCGGGAACAACTGGCCGTCTTGGAACACCAAACCGAACTTGCGCTTGTGCACCTTCACGTTGGCGAGGTCTTCGTCATCCCACACGATGCGCCCGGCGGTGAGCGGCTCGAGCCCGATCACGGCCCGCAGCAGCGACGACTTTCCGCACCCCGACGGGCCGAGTAGCGCCAGCACGTGGCCGGGCCCAACCTCGAATGAGGCGTCGTCAACGGCGAGCGTATCGCCGTATCGCACGGACACGTTCTCGACGCGTAGACCGTTGCTCACCAGGAATCAACCTCCTTTGGCCGTGCTCGCTCTGCGACGACCATCACTGTTGCCGTCAATACTGCCAGCACCACCGACGCCGCCATCGCCATGACGTAGTTTTCGCCGGTTGGCCGGCTGAACAGCCGGAAAATCAACACAGGCAGGGTGGGTTCGGCGGGGCGGACGAGGAAGCTCGTCGCACCAAACTCGCCCAGGCTGGTGGCGAGCGCGAACCCGACGGCGAGTCCGAGCCCTCGCCCGAGCGCGGGCAGTTCGATCGTCGTCAGCACCCTGAGCGGGGACGCGCCCAACACCCGTGCGGCTTGCAATTGGCGCGGGTCGATGGCCCGCAGCGTGGGCAGGAGGGTGCGCACCACCATCGGCAGCGCGACGACGGCCTGCGCGATCGGTATGAGCACCAGCGACGAGCGCAGGTCGAGCGGTGGACGATTGAGCGTGATCAGGTAGCCAAACCCGACGGTGACCGCCGACACCCCGAGCGGCAGCATGAAGACGTTCTCGGTCGCACTGAGCCACCAGCGCCCGGATGCAGAGCGCGGGCGACGGGAGACCACCAGCGCGACGAGCACGCCCAGCACCAGCGCGACGATGGCGGCGACGACGGCGGTCGTCAGCGTCGCGCGAATCGCCGACCCGAGCTGCCCGTCGAGCAAACC
>NZ_CAMYFI010000058.1 GCF_947255005.1 uncultured Tessaracoccus sp.
GCGAGCACGCGTCGCACCACAGCCGCCGGGTCGGGCGCGTCCATGACCGCCCTGACCAGCGCTACTCCCGCGACCCCTGCCGCGGCGAGGCGAGGGACGTCGTCGGGGGTGACGGAGCCGATCGCGATCAGCGGCAACTCAGTCGCGGCCACGAGCGGCGGATAGCCATCGACGCCGAGCGGCTTGCGGCCGGAGTACTTCGTCGGGGTGGGGCGGAACGGGCCACATCCCACGTAATCGACGACGTCCGCGAGCCCCTGCGCGGCCTGGACCAGCTCGAGGGTGCCCGTGGTCAGCCCGATGATCGCTTCCCGCCCGAGGAGAGCGCGGGCATCGCGCGGGTGGAGGTCGTCCCAGCCAAGGTGGACGCCGTGGACCGGTTCCCTGCGCCGTCTTGCGGCCCATGCGACGTCGGCACGGTCGTCGACGAGGACGCGGGTGCGGGGATTGGCGGCGACGACCGCCCTCGCCACCGCACACGTCAGCTCGAGGAGCGCCCGCGTGCCGAGGTCCTTCGCACGGATCTGCACCACACCGGCCCCGGCCGCCGCGGCCGCAGCCGCCTTCGCGACGACCTCCCCGCCGCTCCCCGACGTGATGACGTAGCAGCGCCAGTCAACCCCGCCAACACGCGCCGCGCGGTGCGAGCCCCCTTGCGAATCCGTCATCGTCCCACCTCATCCAGTGCGTCCTTGAGGTGCGTGCGGAAGGTCCCCGGTCCGGCGGCTCGCGTCTCGGCCACCTCGCTCGCCCGCTTCAGCCACGTCGCTGCCGCGACAGCCGCATGGAGGGGCTCCGCGACGACGCAACTCGCCGCCGTCAGCGCACCTAGCAGGCATCCCGTCCCGGTGACGCGCGGCAGGAGTGGGCTGCCACCGTCGATGCGGACCGCCGTCGCCCCGTCGGTGACAAGGTCTGACACGCCGGAGACGGCCACGATGCTCCCCCATCGCCGCGCCAGCGCTGCTGCCGCGTCGGCTGCCTCGTCGACGGAGGCCGTCGCGTCCGCGCCCCGTCCGCCGGGTCCGGTCTGGGCGAGCGCCAGGCACTCGGAGGCGTTGCAGCGGACCACCGTCGGGCCCTTCGCGACGAGCCCCCTCGCCATCGCGGTCCGCACCGGAGGCACGCCGATCGCCGTCGGGTCAAGCACCCACGGGTGACCAGCCGCGATCGCGGCGTCGACCGTCGGGGGAATTCCATCGACGGCATCCGTCGAGAGCGTGCCGAAACCCACGAGCAGCGCGTCCGCCACTGCCGTCATCGCGGGCGCCTCGCCGAGGGTCTCGGTCATCATCGGACGGGCCCCGGCTGCGAGCAGACCGTCCGCAACCAGGCCCATCGACACCGTCGCCGAGATACAGTGCACCAGCGGCGCCCGCTCCCGCACCGAGCGCACGACCGTCTGCCAGTCCGTCACGCCGACACCTCCTCTGCCTCGCGGGCTACCTCGTCGATCTCGGCATCGAAGTCACGCGGCGCGAGCCGCGGCCCAACGAGCGCAGCGCCCACCACCAGCGCCCCGCCCAGCAGCAGCATCGCCGTCGGCGCCCCCTGCCGCCCGAGCAGACCTTCGAGCGCAGGCAGGTACAGGGGGTACAGCGCGGGCAGCACGAGCGAGAGCGAGTAGCCCATGCCGTAGCCGGTCGAGCGCACTCCCGTCGGGAACCGCTCGGACAGGTATGCCGCCACCGGCCCGTACATGCTCACCGTGACCACCTGCAGCAGGGCCGCCCACAGCGCAGCGCGCGGAAGATCGTCGGCGACGACGACGGCCCTCCACACGAACGGCGACGTCAGCAGGGCCACCAGCCCCCAGCCCACGAACAACGCCCGTCGCCCGACGACGGTCGACAAGTGCCCGGCCAGGACCATCGCCGCCGCCTGCGCGAGCGAGGCCGCTCCCATCGCGATGGCCGCGTCGTCGGGCGCGAGGCGCGCATCCTCGACCAGTCGCCCCGGCAAGATGAGGACGGTCACGGCGGTCATCAGCCACAGCCCACTCATGAGGGCGAACACCTGCCAGAACGTGCGCGAGTGCCGCCCGACGAGCACCGCCCGGCCGCGCTCCCGGCGGGCCCTCGCGAGCCCCGCGTGCCGATGGAACGTCGGCGCATCCGCCACCTGCAGTGAGTAGAACATGAGCATCGCGCCGGAGCACAGCGCCCCGACGACGAACAGCGCCCGCCAGCCCCACTGCGCGTACGCGTCCTGCCCGAGCCAGCCCAGCATCGCCGCCGTCGCGAACGCGATCGAGCCCTGCGCGAGCGGCGCCATCGACAGGATCAGCCCCGACATCAGCCCCCGCCGGCGCGGCGCCGACCACTCCATCGCCAGCGGAATCGCCGCCGAATACTCGCCCGCGACGAAGACCCCGCCCAGGAAGCGCAGCGCCAGCACGAGCCACAGCGTGGCGGCGCCGAGCGCGACATGCGTCGGCATGACGGCGATGCCGAGCGCGCACAAGGCGGTGCCGGCGATCGCGACGCGCGTCGTGCGGGTGCGCCCCAACCGGTCGCTGACCTGCCCGAACACCGTCCCGCCCACCGGCCGCCCCAGCAGCATCGCGACGACGACCAGCGGCCCCGCCGCGGCGCCGGCGCCTGGCCCGGCGAGTGCGCCCATCGCGGGGCCGAGCGCGATGAGTGGAAGGAACACGTGGATGTTGTCCACCCAGTTGCCGACGACACCCGCCCGCAGCGCGGCCCGGCCCGCCTGGGGGAGATTGGCGACGCCGAGTCCGCCCGTCATGCCCGCGCACCCGCCCTAGCGGCTAGCGCCCGACGAGCGCGGTAGCCGTGGTCGACCGGCCCGTGGCCGCCCCCGATCTCGAGGTCCGCTCCATGCGCGATGGCCTCGTGGAGCCAGTCCGTCGCCCAGGAGAGCGCGTCCTCGGGTGAGTCGCCGGCCCCGAGCCTGGTGGCGAGCGCGGACGAGAGCGAGCAGCCGGTGCCGTGGGTGGTCGTGGTGTCGAGGCGCGGCGTTGACGTCGTGTGCACGGCCCCGTCGGGCGAGACCCAGTGGTTCGACGCGGTGTCGAGACTTGTCAAGTGGCCGGTCTTCACGACGACGGCCACTCGGTGCTCCGCCGACCACCCGCGTGCCTGGGTGATCGCCGCCTCTTCGGTCTGCGCCGGTTCGGCCCCCGTCAGGACGGCCAGTTCGCCGATGTTGGGGGTGATCACGCTCGCCCGACGACACAGCTCGCCCAGCGCCTCCTCGGCTTCGGGGGCGAGCAGGCGATCGCCGCTGGTCGCCACCATCACGGGATCCACGACGAGCACCGGCACCGGGCAGCGTTCGAGCCACTCACAGGCCGCGCGGATGACGTCAGCCGTCGCGAGCATGCCCGTCTTCACGGCGTCCACTTCGATGTCGGCGCTGATCGCGTTGAGCTGGGCGGTAAGGAACGACGGATCGGGCACGTGGAGACCCACGACGCCCTGGGTGTTCTGCGCGGTGAGTGCGGTGATGGCCGCCATGCCGTAGCCGCCCGCGGCGGTGATGGATTTGAGGTCAGCCTGGATTCCGGCGCCGCCGCTCGGGTCTGAGCCAGCGATCGACAGGACGCGCGGGATGCGCGGGTGCAGCAGTGCCATGGACAATCCCTTCGTCAGTGCGAACTGCATCAGGTTCCACGGGTGTGATCTCAGCGCCGACGGCGCACCCCGTGTCCGGATCGTGAGCCTAGCACAGGGGTGGCCGGAGGGACTCGTCGGTGATTCCCGAGACCTCGCGGGGGCAGCTAGGCAGGTGACACTTGATCCGCTCAGTTGCCGCACAGGTTGCACCTGCCCGCGGGGAGAGGTCTGGACCGACGACGAACCGCCGCCGACGCCATCCCCACCGTCCGAGTACACTCGCGCCCATGTCTCTCACCCGACGGGTGCTCGCCCTGGCGATCCCCGCATTCGCGGCGCTCATCGCCCAGCCGCTCATGACACTCGCCGACACCTGGATCGTCGGCCACCTGGGCACCACGCAACTCGCCGGGTTAGGCGTCGGCGCCGTCATCCTCACCACGCTCACCGGCCTCATGGTGTTCCTGGCCTACGGCTCCACCGCGACGGTGTCTCGCCAGGTGGGCGCGGGCAACACCCGCCGCGCGCTCGAACTCGGCATCCAGGCCATGTGGCTCGCACTCGCGCTCGGCATCGCCCTCGCCGGGGCCGCGTTCGCAGGCAGCGACTGGCTCGTCGCAGCCCTCGGAGCCAAATCCGACGTAGCCACTCACGCAGCTACGTACTTGCGGTGGGCGCTGCCGGGAATGCCTGGAATGCTGGTGATGCTGGCCGCGACGGGCACGTTCCGCGGGCTCGAGGATGCCAAGACCCCACTGGTGCTCATGGTGGGGTCAGCATCGCTGAACTTCGTACTCAACCTGTTGTTCGTGTTCGGGCTGCACCTCGGCATCGCGGGCGCGGCGCTGGGCACTGCGGTCGCGGAAACCACCCTCGGTGCCGTCGCCACCGCTCTCATCGCGCGCAAAGCACGCGGCGCGCGGGCGCGTCGGGCTCCTCACGTGGGCGACATGTGGCTGAACCTCACGGTCGGCATCCCGCTCATGCTGCGCACGCTGACGTTGCGCGTCGCCATCTTGCTCACCACGTACGTAGCGACGGCGCAGGGCCCGGCGGCGCTCGCGGCGCACCACATCGTGATGCAGGTGTGGAACTTCCTCGCCAACGCGCTCGACGCCATCGCCATCGCCGGGCAGACCATCATTGGCACCGCGCTCGGCGCATCGAACCGCGACGAGGCCCCCGCTTTCACGTCGCGCATGACGCGCTGGGCTATCGGCGTAGGCGGCGTGCTCGGCGCGCTGGTGCTGCTCACGCACCGGCCGCTCGGCGCATTCTTCTCCCCCGACCCCGACGTGCGTGGCCTCACCGTCTGGGTGTTCGTCATCGTCGCCGTGGCCCTACCACTGGCTGGCTACGTGTTTCTCCTCGACGGGGTGCTCATCGGCGCGGGCGACGGGCCGTACCTGGCGAAGGCGGGCATCGTGGCGCTGGCGATGTACGCGCCGCTGGCGCTCGCGTCGCTCCTGCTGCCGAGGGGGCAGCTGGGGCTCGTGGGGCTGTGGCTCGCGTTCTCGTTCGGCTACATGGGCGGGCGCGCGCTCACGCTGTGGCGGCGCGCCCGCAACGACGACTGGATGCGCCTGGGCACCCACGAAAGTTGACCGTTATCCTCCACGAGAAGCGTTTAACCCCGCGCTTTCGACGATTTTTGGCAGGCGTGGAGGATAACGGTCATTTGGGCGGCGAGCGCCTCCCCGAGATCCTCGAAAGTGCGCGGCACCCGCCCTCTCGACGCCGCCACCGCCCCGCCGGTTTCGGCTCCGACGGTGGCGGCACCCGAAGATCTGAGCGCCGGCACGTGGATGAACACCGCGGGCATGCCCAGCCCGTAGGCGTGGTAGGCCACGAAATTGCACACGAAGCGCCCAGCATCCACGCTGGGCTCGGCGGCCCAGCCAGCCTCAGACATAGCCCCGACAAGGGCATCGACGTCCACACTCGCCGCACGCTCGCCCGCTCCACTCACGACGATCGCCTCGCCTCGAGGCTGGAACCCAGCGTTATCCGCAATACGCGCTCGCATCTCGTTCACGGCCACGCGCTCGGGCGTGATGGCCTCCCGTCCGCCGGCCTCCCCCAGGCAGACCACCGCATCCGGGCGATACTCAGCCACCGCAGCATGCAAGGGCGTAACGTCGAACACCACCGGAAGTTCTACCCCGACGAGCTCCGCGCCGGGCTCGCTCCACTCGGCCAGGAGCGCCCGCATCGCCTCCCGCGACGCGTTCTCCGCGTCGCCGCCGAAGGGCTCGAAGGAAGTCACCAGAATACGCATGCCCTCCACGCTAGCGACCTTCACTACACCCAGTGGACACATGACCGTCACCTTCTATTAATGTACGGGGGTGTGAACACTGGGACCGACCCACACGCAATGCCGACGGGTGAGCCGCGGCAATGGCTGGGGATTGATCGCAACTGGCACCTCACGTTCGGAGGGCTGCTCGCCATCAGCGCGCTGGCCTTCGGGCTCTGGTCATTCGGCTACGTCGGCGGGCCAAGCATCATCTTGGTGACCGCCATCGCGTTTGGCCTTTTCATGGCGTTCAACATCGGCGGTAACGACGTCGCCAACTCGTTTGGCACCTCCGTCGGGGCGAAGACCCTCACCATGAAGCAGGCGCTGCTCGTTGCGGCGATCTTCGAGGTCAGCGGGGCGATCCTGGCCGGCGGAGAAGTCACCGACACCGTCCGCAGCGGCATCGTCGATTTGAGCGCGGTACATCTGGAGCCCATCGACTTCGTGTACATCATGATGTCGTCCCTGTTCGGTGCAGCGTTGTGGCTCCTCATCGCGACGAAGTTCGGGCTGCCTGTGTCGACGACGCACTCCATCGTCGGCGCAATCGTCGGCGCCTCGCTCACGCTGGGGTTCATCACCGACCAGGGAACGCTGGCCATGGTGCAGTGGGATGGCATCCGCGACATCGCCATCTCGTGGGTGCTCTCGCCGGTGCTGGGCGGCATCGTCGCCTTCGCGCTGTTCTACGGCATTCAGCGGCACATCTTGCTCTACAACGAGAAAGCGGAGCAGCGTCTCCGTGAGCTCAACGCCGCCCGCATGGCGGAGGGTGAAAAGCAAAAGCGGGAGTTCAGCCGTCTCACTGAGCTCCAGCAGGTGGCCTACACCAACAAGCTCATCCGCGACTCGGAGCTGGCGAAGAACCCCGACATCACCCCCGATCAGCTGGAATCCGATTACTACAAGGCGCTGAAGAAGATCGACAAGCAGGTCGACGACGTGCGCTCGCACCGTGCGCTCATGATCGGGGTGCCGCTCATCGGCTCTTTGGGTGCGGTGGTCATCGTGTCCATGCTGCTGTTCAAGGGGCTCGCGAATCTGCACCTTGGCTTCAACACCGTGTCCGTCGTGCTCATCTTGCTGATGGTGGGCTCCATCGTCTGGCTAGCGCTTTCGATGTTCGCCAACACCATGCGCGGTCAGCAGCTCTCCAAAGCCAGCTTCCGGTTGTTCTCCTGGATGCAGGTGTTCACTGCGTCGGCATTCGCGTTCAGCCACGGGTCGAACGACATCGCCAACGCCGTCGGTCCGTTCGCGGCGATCCTCGACGTGCTACGCACCCAGCAGATCGCGGCCACCGCCGTCGTACCCACGCCGGTGATGTTCGCCTTCGGCATCGCCCTGGTTGCCGGCTTGTGGTTCATCGGACGGTCGGTGATCCGCACCGTCGGGGAAGGACTCACGAAAATCCACCCGGCGTCCGGGTTTGCCGCCGAACTGTCTGCGGCCGCCGTCGTGATGCTGGCGTCGGTGTTTGGGCTGCCCGTCAGCTCCACGCACATCCTCATCGGCGCCGTGCTGGGCGTCGGGCTCGTCAACCGTGCCGCCAACTGGCGCCTGATGCGGCCCATCTTCTTGGCCTGGATCATCACGTTGCCCGTGGCGGCGGTGGTGGGAGCGATCGGGCTCGTCGTCTTGCGGGCCGTGTTCTGACCTACGGGTAGAGCCTCGTGGCGCGCCAGGCGTCTCCGTCGCGCACGAAGCGCGCGCGGTCGTGCGCACGCCCAGGCAGGCCCTGCCAGAACTCAAACTCGTCGACGTCGATGCGAAAGCCACCCCAGTCGGGCAGCGGCACGTCCTTGCCCTCGAACTGTGCCTCGGCCTCCGCCAGCTCTCGGGCGAACTGTTCGCGCGAGGCCAAGGGCCGCGACTGCTTCGACACCCACGCCGAGACCTGGCTCGCGTGCGGGCGCGAGTGAAAATAGGCCTCCGACTCTTCGCGGCTGATCTTCTCGACGGTGCCCGTCGCCTGGATCTGGCGCATCGGTCCCGGCCAGTAGAACAGCGCATTCGCCACCGGGCGCTCAGCAAGGTGCACGGCCTTGTCGGAGCCGTAATCGGTGAAGAACACGAGCCCCGCGGGCGAAGCCTGCTTCAGCAGCACCACACGCGACGACGGCCTCCCGCCGGCATCCACGGTGGCGAGCGTCATAGCGTTGGGCTCGGGCACCTTGGCTTCAATTGCGGCGGCGAGCCACTCGTCGAAGAGCTCCCAGGGGTTGCGGCAGGTGATGCTGGCTTCCAGGCGTTCGCCCTGGTAGTCGGTGCGCATCGCGCCGAGGTTGCGCTCAGGCATCGTCGCGCTCCTCGCTCGCAGTGGCCTGGTGCTCGAAACCGAAACGGAGGGCGTCGGGCAGCGGGTGGGCCTGCCATTCATCGTCTTCGCATTCCAGAAGGGCGAGTTGGCCGTCTTCGATGATGAGGCGGACGACAACCTCCACCCCGTCTGCGGCACCCCGCCCGACGACGGGGAACGCGTAGTCAGACACCAGTGTGCGAGGTGCGTCGGGCTGCACCACGAGCGTCACCGGCTCATCTTCGGCCCACGCGAGCTGCTGAGCCGTGGCGAGCTGGGCGCGCAGCTCGTCGGCGCCCCACCCGTCGCACTGGGCGAGCATTGCCTCGACGATCTCGCGCACGCGGGGTCCGAGCGGGATGGGGGTTTCGTCTTGCGGCTCGTCGGAGGGGTCGAATTGCGCGGGCCGCTTGGAATCGAGCGCGAGCGCCACTACGCTGAGCGCGCCCGTCGCGGCGGCCATCCACCTGCGCGGGTGCTTCGCGCCCCACCTGCGCACGGTGTCGGCGCACCATGCGTCGGCGGCGAGCAGCGGCTCCCGCAGTCCGAACGTGACGCCAGCGGTGGCCACGCCGAGCGCGGCGCCGTAGCCGGGCATGACGGCGCGATACACGACGTCGTCCTCCTCCTCGGGCAATGCTGAGAGGCCGGTCAGCGCGGAGACCGCCGCCCAGTACGCCCACTTCTGCCAGCCGCGCAGCGAGCGGGGCTCAATGAGAGTGAGCCCCGTCGCTGCCGCGTAAAGGCCAGCTTCACGCCAGTTGATTCGCCTTGTCATATAGCCAGGTTACTGGCTGATGGCAATCCCATCGCCGCCGGCAGTGACGTCGAAGGTGACGGTGTCGCCGTCGAAGATCTCGCCGGCGAGCAGCTTGCGGGCCAGCTGATCTTCCAGCGTGGTCTGGATGAGGCGACGCAGCGGGCGCGCGCCGTAGATCGGGTCGAAGCCCGTCTCGCCCAGCCACTGCTTGGCGGCGGGGGTGACGTCGACGGTGATCCGCCTGGGCGCGAGACGCTTGTTGAGGCGGGCTAGCTGGATGTCGACGATGCGCTGGAGCTCGTCGGAGGTGAGCGCGCTGAACAGCACGATGTCGTCGAGGCGGTTCAGGAACTCCGGACGGAAGGCACTCCTGACTACGCCCATCACCTCGTTGCGCTTCTCTTCGTCGCTCTTGATCGGATCGACGAGGAAGTGCGACCCCAGGTTCGACGTGAGGATCAAGATGGTGTTGCGGAAGTCCACCGTGCGACCCTGGCCGTCGGTGAGGCGACCGTCGTCGAGCACCTGCAGCAGGATGTTGAACAGGTCGGGGTGGGCCTTCTCCACCTCGTCGAGCAGCACGACGGAGTAGGGGCGACGGCGCACGGCCTCGGTGAGCTGGCCGCCCTCCTCGTAGCCGACGTAGCCGGGAGGTGCGCCGACGAGGCGAGCCACCGAGTGCTTCTCGGAGTACTCGCTCATGTCGATGCGCACGAGCGCAGTTTCGTCGTCGAAGAGGAACTCGGCGAGGGATTTCGCGAGCTCCGTCTTGCCGACGCCGGTGGGGCCGAGGAAGAGGAACGAGCCGGTGGGCCGGTTGGGGTCGGAGATGCCTGCGCGGGAACGTCGCACGGCGTCCGAGACGGACTGCACCGCCTCGCGCTGCCCGATGAGGCGCTCGCCGAGGCGATCCTCCATGTGCAGGAGCCTCTCCTGCTCGCCCTGCAGCAACTTGCCGACGGGGATGCCCGTCCACGCGGCCACCACCTCGGCGATGTCACCGTCAGAGACCTCCTCCGAGACCATCGACGGGGTGGCGTCGCTGGCCTCCGCCTCAGCGAGTTCCTTCTCGGCCGCCGGGATTTCGGCGTAGAGAATCTGCGACGCGCGCGTGAGGTCGCCTTCGCGTTGGGCCTTGTCAGCCTCGACTCGGAGCTGATCGATCTGCTTCTTCACGTCGCCGACGCGGTTGAGGCCAGACTTCTCCTGCTCCCAGCGCGCCTCCAGACCGCGCAGCTCCTCCTGGGCGTTCTCGAGCTCCTGATTGAGGGCATCGAGGCGTTCCTTCGACGCCGGGTCGTCCTCGTTCTTCAGCGCCATCTGCTGCATGGTCATGCGGTCTACGTCGCGACGGAGCATGTCGATCTCCTCCGGCGAGGAGTCGATCTCCATCCGAAGCCGTGACGCAGCCTCGTCGATCAGGTCGATGGCCTTGTCGGGCAGCTGTCGCGAGGTGATGTAGCGGTTGGACAGCTGGGCTGCGGCGACGAGGGCTCCGTCGGTGATCCGCACTTTGTGGTGCGCCTCGTAGCGCTCGCGCAGGCCGCGGAGGATCGCGACGGTGTCTTCGACGCTGGGCTCACCGACGAAGACTTGCTGGAACCGACGCTCGAAGGCCGGGTCTTTCTCGATGTGCTCGCGGTACTCGTCGAGGGTGGTGGCGCCGATCATCCTGAGCTCGCCGCGGGCGAGCATGGGCTTGAGCATGTTGCCCGCATCCATCGCCCCATCGCCGGTGGCCCCGGCCCCGATCACGGTGTGGAGCTCGTCGATGAAGGTGATGACCTGGCCTTCTGCGTCACGGATCTCCGTGAGCACGGCCTTGAGGCGTTCCTCGAACTCGCCGCGGTATTTCGCGCCGGCCACCATTGACGAGAGGTCGAGGGAGACGAGGCGGCGGCCCTTGAGCGAGTCGGGCACGTCGCCGGCGATGAGGCGCTGGGCGAGACCTTCGACGACGGCGGTCTTGCCGACGCCGGGCTCGCCGATGAGCACGGGGTTGTTCTTCGTGCGGCGGGCGAGCACCTGCACGACGCGGCGGATCTCCTGGTCGCGGCCGATGACGGGGTCGAGTTTGCCGTCGCGGGCGCGCTCGGTGAGGTCGACGGAGTACTTGTCGAGCGCGGATTCCCCGCTGCCTTCCGAGTCTTCCGACGTGACCCGCTTGCCGCCACGCGCCTCATTGAAACGCTGCGTGAGATCGTCGGCGGTGAGGCCTTCCGCATCAAGCACGCGCTTCGCGTCGGATTCGACGGTAGCGAGCGCAATGAGGAGGTGTTCCGTCGCGGCGAACTGGTCGCCAAGCTGATTGGCGATGGTCTCCGCAGTGGCGAGCACGCGCAGGAACGCGCCGGAGAGCGTGGGCTGCGAGACGGAGCTGCCCGTCGCGGCGGGCAGTCGTTTGATGGCAGCGACGGCGCCCGCGTCGACGCGCTGCGGGGATGCGCCGGCGGCCTCGAGCAGGGCGCCGACGGTGTTGTCGGGTGTGAGTAGCAGGCCGTGCAGCAGGTGCTGCGGCTCTGCGCTGGGGTTGCCGCTGGTGAGCGCCTGCCTGACGGCAGCAGTCACCGCGTCGCGGCTCTTGGTGGTGAGCTTATCGGTGTTCATGGGCACTCCTGAGTTGATTTCCAAAGTTGAGTCTACATCACTCAACTCTTGCGGCGTGCTGTTTATTCCCGGCGGGTCTGGCAAGTTGGTCGGCCCATCTTCGGCACTCACTTGCTTCCCCCTGCCCCTTTGCCTCCCGCCCAGCAGGGGCAACCTGTGCGGCTCTGTCCCGGAACATGTGTCACCTGCCTAGCCGCGACGAGGCGCCGTCGGGAAGCAGGTGACACTTGATCCGCTCAGTTGCCGCACAGGTTGCACCAGCTTGGGCGGGCAGGGCGGGGAGAGGGGAAGCAGGAGTGAGAACCGACGCCCAGCCCAGACGGCTACGGCTTGAACACGACGAAGGGGTCGGTGACGGCGAGTTCGCGCTGGGTGAAGCGGTAGAGCCGGGCCGGGCGACCGCCCTCGACGCCGGAGGGCGCGCGCTCACCAGTGGCGACGAGCTGCCCGCGCCGCTGCAAAATGCGCTGCAGGTTGGTGGCGGACACGTCGTGCCCCAGCACCGCGGCGTAGGCATCACGCAACTGGGCGACGGTGAACTCGTCGGGCGCCAATGCGTAACCCACGTTGGTGTACGACAACTTCGCGCGCAGCCGCTCGACGGCCACCCGCGCGAGCCCGTCGTGGTCGAAGGCCATCTCGGGGAGCTCCTCGACGTGGACCCACGCGGCGTGGTCGGGGATGGCCGGGTCGCAGCTCCATGGAATGAGCCCGAGGTAGCCCGTCGCGATCGTGCGGTCGAACGGATCTCGGCCAGGCGCGCTGCGCGTCTGCAACTGCTCCAGGTACGCGACGGCCTCAACGCCCACCTTCGCAACCAGGTGCCGGAGCACGGACTCGTCGAGCGATTCGTCCACCTCGACCGCCCCACTTGGCAGCGCCCAGAGCCCCTTGAACGGCGAGCGGCTCCGACGATACGCCAGCACCGTCAACCCCTCCCCCGGCCGCACACGCATCACGGCGGCCACGGCCTCGTGCCGAAACTTGGCAACGCCGGCGCCGTCGCGCAGGGGCCCGCTCGGAGCCGTGTTGCCATTCACCATGGTGCGCATGCTACCCTCAAACCAGTTTGCGACTCTTAGGCGAAAACTGGAGGAAGCATGAGCATCTCGAGCACACTCGAAGCGCCCTACGAGCGCTGGACCGCAGAGCAATGGGCACAGTGGCGCGACGACGTCCACGCCCTCGCGCGCGAACGCGACGCCGTCATCCTGGCCCACAACTACCAGTTGCCCGAGATCCAAGACGTGGCCCACCACGTCGGCGATTCCCTCGCCCTCTCGCGCATCGCAGCCGCAACGGACGCCCGCGAGGTGGTGTTCTGCGGCGTGCACTTCATGGCGGAGACCGCGAAAATCCTCTCCCCCGACAAGCGCGTGTTCATCCCCGACGCGGCCGCCGGCTGCTCGCTCGCCGACACCATCAACGCGGACCAGCTGCGCGCCTGGAAGGCCGAGCACCCAGGCGCCGTCGTCGTCTCCTACGTCAACACCACCGCCGAAGTGAAGGCTGAAACCGACGTGTGCTGCACCAGCTCGAACGCCGTCGACGTGGTCAACTCGATCCCCGCTGACAAGGAGATTCTCTTCTGCCCCGACCAGTTCCTCGGCGCCCACGTGCGCCGCGAGACGGGGCGCGACAACATCCACGTGTGGATGGGCGAATGCCACGTGCACGCCGACATCTCGCCGTCGGACCTCACCGCTATCGTCCGCGCCAACCCAGACGCCGAGCTCTACGTGCACCCCGAGTGCGGCTGCACCACGTCGGCGCTGTGGATGGCCGAGTCTGGCGAGCTGCCGCGCGAGCGCACGCACGTGCTTTCCACCGGCGGAATGCTCGACGAGGCCCGTCGCGCAACGAGCTCGAAGGTGCTCGTCGCCACGGAGATCGGCATGCTGCACCAGCTTTCCAAGGCCAACACCACGACGGAGTTCATCCCCGTCAACCCCCGCGCCGCGTGCCCGTACATGCGCATGATTACCCCCGACAAGCTGCTTCGCTGCCTCACCGACGGCCGCGACGAGGTATTCGTCGATGACGCCATCGCCGCCCGCGCGCGCCAGGCCGTGGAGAAGATGGTGGCCATCGGCAACCCCGGGGGCGGAGAGTGACCGAGCTCGCACTCCCGCCCGCCACACATCACCACGAGGCCGACGTGGTGATCGTGGGGTCGGGCGCGGCCGCGCTCAGCGTCGCATTACACCTTGCCGTACACGGAATCGCGACGGCGATCCTCACCCGTGCTGACGTCATGGCAGGCTCCACCGACTGGGCGCAGGGCGGCCTGGCGGCGGTCTGGAGCCCCGACGACTCCGCAGAGTCGCACGTGCGCGACACCCTCGTCGCGGGCGCCGGGGCGTGCGACGAAGAGGCCGTGCGCACGCTCGTCGCCGAAGCCCCCGTCGCGATCCGGCGCCTCATCACACTCGGTGCGCAGTTCGACCGCGCCCGCGGAAACTACAGCCTCCACCTCGAAGGCGGGCACAGCGCGCGCCGCATCCTCCACGCCGGCGGCGACGCGTCGGGGCATGAGGTGCAACGCACGCTCGTCGCCGCGCTCCAGCGCATCCTCGACGGCGACTCCCCCGCCACGCTCCACCCGGGCATGCGCGCCGTCGACATGCT
>NZ_CAMYFI010000059.1 GCF_947255005.1 uncultured Tessaracoccus sp.
GTCCTGAGCCAGGATCAAACTCTCCGTTGAAAAAATGTCGGTTTGGGTGTTTATCCCATGTACCGTCAACAGAAATATGATTCTGACAGGATCCATTGCTGGATCTAATCAATTAATCAAAGGAACCGTTACATGAATAATCATGTGACGGGACGCACTAGCAATTTCTTGCGTGTGCATTATTATTTGGCATTGACTTTAAGTACGCTGTTGAGTTCTCAAGTTTCGGTTGCGTCCCAGATTGGTTTGCTTGCCTGCATTCCAACTTGGGGCAACTTGATCAACCTTACTTTTGGATTTTCACCCTGTCAAATCGGGCTGATATCCATCGTTATGGCTGATGCTTACCGCTGTGAGCGGCTCTATCAACTTTACTCGGTTTGTTAGCTGCTGTCAACTTGGCGCTTGCGCATCTCGTTTAGATCATTGCTACTAGCCTGGCGGCCAGCCGAGTTTGTAGTTGTTCGTCGCATCTGCGGCGAGTAGCCACTCTACTCAGCTTTCTTTCGGCAGTCAAATCGACTTGCAGCTTCACAATGTTGAGTTGTGTTGGTCTTTGTTCCCTTGGTTAGGCAACTTGCTCTACCTTACGCCCTTCTCTAACCCGAGTCAACTCGGCTCATTTTGGGCCGCACCGGTCTCTGCGGACCTTGAGTGGGTACTTCTCGCACGCACACTCGCCCGCTTCGACGCTGGTGTTGGGATTGCTTCCCGGCTTGGCCTTTCGTCCGTTTCGCCGGCAGCTGGAGAAACTATACACATCCGAGCGATGATTACAAAATCGCACCGAGAGCACTCAGCCTTCGCTCCTCCAAACCTTAGACCCAAGCCCTGTTTCCCTTATGACCTCTCCATACACCTGCGACTGCTCTGTGGACCCGTTGCTCCTCTGGAAGTGTCAGGCCGCGCAGATTGCTCTGCGGCACAATCGCAGGCGGCGGCGCTAAGTCCACCTTCCAGCGCATCGGCAAAGCTGGATTGTTCCGACGACGGCGAGGAGGGATGGCCCTTGGCCAACAGCTCGCGTCGGTACAGACATTCGTCGAGTACGCAGACTTGACGATCCGCCACTAGGACGTTGATGAAGCTCGGCTTGTACCTCTGCAGCATGTGCATCAACCCCCACGATGGATCAGGGATGGGCTGATCCCATGCACACCGTCGACGATTACGAAGCCGCAGGCATCCAGGTGGCCGGCTCGTACCTGACAGAAGCTGAGGCTTCGAAGCCGGTGATTTACACCACTGAGTCGGGGGTCAAGGTGGGGATCGTCTCGCAAACCTACGCTCTCCATGGCATCCCGAAGGCCAAGGGCAAGGATTGGTCTGTGGCTCTCATCGACGCTAACAAAGCCGTCGCGGATGCCAAGGCCGCCAAGGAAGCTGGCGCGGACATCGTCGCGGTTCACGTGCACGCGGGCACCGAGTACCAGCACAACCCAGACGCGCAACAGCGACAGTTTGCGGAGGCAGTGACAGCGTCGCCGTATGTCGACTTCGTCTTTGGGCAACATGCGCATGTGGTGCAACCCATCGACAAAGTCAACAACAAATGGGTGCTCTACGGCTCCGGCAACCTCATCGCGCAAAGTGGCCCGTCGAAGCCCTGGGGCTACAACGGGTACATGGCAACGATCACGCTCGCCGAGCAGCCGAACGGATCGTTCGTCGCCAAGCAGGTCGAGTGGGCGCCCACCTACACCACCCGGCACTCACGCAGCAATCCTGCGCGCGTCTACCTCATCCCCGATGCGCTCACGAAGGGCGAGGGACCTGCTGAGGCGCTCAGGAAGTCCGCGTCAAGGACTCGCGAGATCGTGACCAAGAAGAAGCCGGCGGGCCTCGTCGAACGAAAACAGCGAGTGTAGGGGTGAGCCTCAGCTGAGTACTACGCCGCCGACGGTCTTGCGGCCTCGTCGGATTACCCCGTAGCGGCCGTGCAGGAGCTGACTGGCGTCGACGAGCATGTCGGCGTCGGCCACCTTCTTGTTGTTGAGGTACGCGCCGCCCTCGTTCACGGCGCGTCGCGCTTCGCTCTTGGATTTGACCACTCCGCTTCGCACCATGGCGTCCACGAACGGCATCGGTTCGGGCAGCGGCGCAGCGTCCACCTCGCGCATGACACCGTCGAGGGTGGCGTCGTCGAGTTCTCGGAGCTCGCCCCTGCCGAAGATGGCCTGGGCGGCCGCGACCGCAGCCTTGCGCTGCTCGACGCCGTGCACGAAGTCGGTGATGTCGTCGGCGAGCGCTTTCTGCGCCTCGCGTTTGAACGGCGCCTCGGCAGTAGCACGCTCCAGCTCCGCGATTTCCTCGGGCGTACGGAAGGTGAACACCTTGAGGTATTCGATCACCTTCGCGTCTTCGGCGTTCAAGAAAAACTGGTGGAAAGCATACGGGCTCGTGAGCTCCGGATCGATCCAGATTGCGCCGCCCTCAGTTTTGCCGAACTTGGTGCCGTCGGCTTTCGTGATGAGTGGCGTCGCGAGCGCATGCACCTTGGCTTGGTCCGAGCGACGAAGCAACTCGACGCCCGCAGCGAGGTTGCCCCACTGGTCCGAGCCACCGGTTTGCAGCGTCACACCGTGGCGACGGTGGAGCTCGCGGAAGTCATTCGACTGGAGCAGCACGTAGCTGAACTCCGTGTAGCTGATGCCTGATTCGAGGCGGCTCGCGACGATCTCGCGGGCGAGCATCCGGTTGACTGGGAAGTGTTTGCCCAGGTCGCGGAGGAAATCGATGGCCGAGAGGTCTTTCGTCCAATCGAGGTTGTTCACCATCACGGCGGCGTTCGAGCCCTCGAAGGAGACGAACCGACGAGTCTGCTCACGGATCTGCTCCACCCATCCCGCGACGACCTCGGCGTCGTTCATCACGCGTTCGCCGGAGGCCTTCGGGTCGCCGATGAGGCCGGTGGCTCCCCCGACGAGCAAGTGCGGAACGTGCCCCGCGTCTTGCAGCCTTCTGGCCATGAGGAGCTGCATGAGGTGCCCGATGTGCAGGCTCGCCGCGGTGGGGTCAAAGCCCACATAGAACTTGACGGGGCCTTCGGCCAGGTGCTGCGAGAGTGCGTCTGGGTCGGTGGAGTGCGCGACAAGCCCGCGCCAGTTGAGGTCCTCGAACAAGTTCATACCCCGAACCCTACTGGGTACTCCCTGCTTCAGCGCCAGTTGCCCACGCTGTAAGGCGCGAGCGCGCTTCCTGCAGCTCAGCAATTTGTTCCCTCACCCGTGCTGGCGCGGTGCCTCCACGGCCGTCCCGGGCTGCGACAGATCCCTCGACGGTGAGCACGTCGAGGACGCCATCGTCGAGGTGTTCCGAGATGTGGGGAAGATCGTCCTCGGTGAGGTCGGAGAGCGTGATTCCCTTGCGTTCGCAGAAGCGCACCGTGGCGCCGGCGACCTCGTGCGCGACGGCGAACGGCACCTTCTGGCGCACCAGATGGTCGGCCACGTCGGTGGCGAGTGAGAATCCCATCGGCGCTACCTCGGCCATGCGCTCCGGATGGAATGTGAGGGTGCCGACCATGCCCGCGACCGCCGGGATGAGCACGTGCAGCTGGTCGATGCCGTCGAAGATCGGCTCCTTGTCTTCCTGCAGGTCGCGGTTGTAGGCCAGCGGCATGCCCTTGAGCGTGGCCATGAGCCCCGCGAGGTTGCCGATGAGCCGGCCCGACTTGCCTCGAGCGAGCTCTGCCACGTCGGGATTCTTCTTCTGCGGCATGATCGACGATCCCGTGGACCAGGCGTCGTCCAGCGTGGCGAACCCAAACTCTACGGTGCACCAGACGATGACGTCTTCGCTCAGACGGGACAGGTCGACGCCGATTTGGGCGAGGATGAACGCCGCTTCCGCAGTGAGGTCGCGGGCGGCCGTGCCGTCGATGGAGTTCTGCACCGACGAGGAAAAGCCCAGCTCCTTGGCGACGAGGCCGGGGTCGAGCCCGAGCGACGAGCCTGCTAGCGCCGCCGATCCGTATGGGCTGATCGCGAGGCGGGCATCGAGGTCGCGCAGACGTTCGATGTCACGCACCAGCGGCCAGGCGTGTGCGAGAAGGTGGTGGCTGAGCAGGATGGGTTGCGCGGACTGCAGATGGGTGCGCCCCGGCATGACGGCGCCCAGGTAGCGTTCCGCCTGTTGCTCGAGTGCGGCGAGCACGCCGTCGAGATCCTGGGCAATGAGCCGGATCTCTTCCCGGAGGTAGGAGCGGATGAGCGTGGCGATCTGATCGTTACGAGAGCGGCCGGCGCGAAGGCGTCCGCCCAGGTCGGCGCCGACGATGTCCTTCAGCCCACGCTCCAACGCTCCGTGCACGTCCTCGTCGCTTGGCGCCGGCACGAACGCTCCGGTGCGCACCTGCTCAGCCAACTGCGCAAGGCCTGCATCCATGTCGGCGGCCTGCTGATCATCGAGGTAGCCAGCGGCGTGCAGGGCCTTCGCATGCGCCCGCGAGCCGGCGATGTCGTGCAGCGCGAGTCTCCAGTCGAACTGGGTTGATTTGCTGAGCGCGAACATCGCCTCGCTGGGACCACCGTCGAAACGTCCACCCCACAGCTTTCCCTCGGTCACGATTCCTCCATCGGTCGTCCAGTCATGGTCATAGTGTTCAGCCTCGTCATCAAGGCGCAGGCCGCGTCCTCCGACTCGGTGATCACGAGCACCGTGTCGTCGCCTGCAATCGTGCCAAGCACACCCGGAAGCCCGGCTTGATCCAAGGCCGACCCGAAGTATTGGGCAGCGCCGGGCGGCGTGCGCAACACGATTTGGTTGAGAGCCGAACGCTGCATTTGTACCAGCTCGGCGCACAGTTGGGCGAGCTTCACCTCGGCTCCTTGCAACTGCCCGTGCAGCACGTACGCCAGCGCACCGCCGGCTGTGCGCTGCCGAACGGCGCCGATGGCGTGGAGATCCTTGGACAGCGTGGACTGGCTCGCCACAATGCCTTGATCGTCCAGGGCGTCGACGAGTTCTGCCTGCGAGGTGAACCGGCCTTCGGCGATGATTTGGCGCAAGATCGCTTGCCGACCGGCGCGCGATGCATCATTCATGAGCGCTCCAATAGCCTAGGCAAGACGCCGATGAAGGGCTGCACGTCGCTTCGCGTCGCGATGAGTGGCGGAGCAACGCGGAGCACGTTCGGGCGGGGCGCGTTGATGATGAAGCCCTCCCCCAAGGCTGCGTCAGCGACGGCGGGTGCCACGTCGCGGGCGAGCACGATGCCCCACAACATTCCTCGGCCGCGCACCTCGACGACGTCAGGGTGATGCAGGGCACGCACCGCGTCTGCGAACCACTCCCCCGTGCGGCGCGACGCCTCCAGCAAGCCATCTTCGAGCACGTCGAGCACGGCGTTCCCTGCGGCGGCTGCGACGGGGTTGCCGCCGAACGTCGTTCCGTGCAGGCCTGGCTGGAGGAAGCCCGCTGCCTCGCCGGTGGCGAGACACGCACCGATGGGGAACCCATTGCCCAGGCCCTTCGCGAGCGTCACGACATCGGGAGTGACGCCTTCGGCCTGGTGGGCAAACATAGCCCCACAACGCCCGAGGCCTGTCTGAATCTCGTCGATCCAGAGCAAGGCTCCGTGTTGGGCCGTGATGCTCCTAGCGGCTGAGACGTATCCGTCGGGTGCCGGCACGACGCCGTTCTCGCCCTGGATAACCTCGAGCACCACCGCAGCGGTGGCGTCGTCGACGGCCGTTTCCAGCGCCGAGATGTCGCCATACTCAACGAATTCGACGTCGCCAGGGAGCGGTTCGAACGGCGCCCGGTAGCGTTCGTTCGCAGTAATGGCGAGCGAGGCCGCGGTGCGCCCGTGGAATGAACCGCGCATGGCAACGATCTTCGTGCGCCCCGTCAGGCGGGTGAGTTTGAAGGCCGTTTCGTTCGCCTCGGACCCAGAGTTCGCGAAGAAGACTTTCGCGGACGAGTCGCCCAGGTGCGCCGCGAGCCGCTCGGCCAAGCGAATCTGTGGCTGCGATGCGAAAAGGTTGGAGATGTGCCCAAGTCGCCCCATCTGCGCGGTCACCGCTTCGGTGATGCGTGGGTGCGCGTGCCCCAACCCCAGCACGGCTAAGCCCGAGAGCAGGTCGGTGTATCGGTTTCCGTCGGCATCCCACACGTGGACGCCTTCGCCGTGTTCGAAGACGCGCTTCGGCGTACCGAAGGCGTTCATCATCACTGCGCCGTAGCGCTGTTGCAGTGTGTCGTTACTCATCGCGTCACCATCGTTCCCACGCCTTCTTCCGTGAAAATGTCCAGCAGCAGCGCATGCGGCAGCGTGCCGTCGTTGATGGTGGCGCTCTTCACACCCCCATCGATCGCTGCCAGGCAGGCCTCGATCTTCGGGATCATCCCTGTCTCGAGCGTGGGCAGCAGCGCACGGGCGTCGTCGGCAGCAATCTCCCGAATGAGCGAATCCGGGTCTGGGTAGTTGGCGTAGAGGCCGGCGACGTTCGTGAGCATGACCAGGCGTTTCGCCCCAATCGCAGCCGCGAGCGCAGCCGCAGCGGTGTCACCGTTGATGTTGTGCACCACACCGTGTTCGTCAGGGGCGATGGATGCCACGACGGGCACCCTCCCTGCATCAATGAGATCGATGAGCCCCGACGGGTTCACCTCGGCGATGTCCCCCACCAGCCCGAGATCGATCTCCTCGCCTGCGACTGTCGCCGTCCTGCGTGTCGCGGTGAACAATCGCCCGTCCTCGCCGGACATGCCGACGGCAAAGGGACCCTGTTGGTTGATGAGGTTCACGAGCTCGCGCCCCACCTGCCCCACCAGCACCATGCGCACCACGTCCATCGCCTCTGGGGTGGTGACGCGGAATCCGCCCTTGAACTCGGAGTGCACATCGAGACGCTCGAGCATCGACGTGATCTGCGGGCCTCCCCCGTGCACCACCACCGGCTTCACACCGACGATACGGAGGAAGGCGATGTCTTTGGCCAGCGCTGCCTTGCGTTCGTCGTCGATCATGGCGTTGCCGCCGTACTTGATGACCATGATCTCGCCGATGTATTCCCTGAGCCAGGGCAGCGCCTCGATGAGGGTATCCGCCTTGCGCACTGTCGATTCGATTTCCACCGTCATGACGAGTACTCCGCGTTCTCTTTCACGTAGTCGTAGGTGAGGTCGTTCGTCAGAATAGTGGCGCTGTGGGGCCCCGCGTGGAGGTCAACGAGCACGCGCACCTCACGGCCCGAGAAATCGACGAGGTCGCGGTCGTCCCCAATCTCGCCGGCGCGGCAGACCATGACTCCGTTGAAGCTCACGTCGATCTGATCGGGGTCGAACGTCGCTTGCGTGACGCCGATGGCGCTCAACACGCGCCCCCAGTTCGGGTCCTTGCCGAACACGGCGCACTTGAACAGGTTCGAGCGCGCGATCTCTCTGCCGACGAGCTCAGCGTCGTTCTCGGAAGCGGCTCCCTCCACCTCGACGGCGATAGTGTGCTTCGCTCCTTCCGCGTCGTTGATGAGTTGGCGCGCCAGGTCGGCTGAGACCTCGCGGAGCGCTTCGGTGAGTTCTGCCGTCGAAGGAGACACCCCGGAGGCCCCGGAGGCGAGGAGGATCACGGTGTCGTTGGTGGACATGCAACCGTCGGAATCGGTGCGCGAGAAGGTGGTGCGGGTAGCTTCGCGCAGCGCGTGATCCAGCATGGCCGGGTCGACATCGGCGTCTGTGGTGAGGACGACGAGCATCGTCGCGAGCTCGGGAGCGAGCATGCCTGCGCCCTTCGCCATGCCCCCTACGCTCCAGGAGCCTCGGTGCGCCACGGCCTCTTTAGGCACAGTGTCAGTGGTCATGATGGCTTCGGCGGCGGACGACCCGCCGTCGGCGGACAGTGCCTCGACGGCGGTGCCGATGCCGTCGAGCAGTTTCGCCATGGGCAGGCGTTCCCCGATGAGGCCGGTGGAGCACACGGCAACGTTGTCAGTGGGCAAGGTGAGTAGTTCGGCGGCCTTGGCGGCGGTAGTGGCCGCATCGGTCAAGCCGGCGGCGCCCGTGCACGCGTTCGCACCGCCGGAGTTCAGCACGACCGCTTGGACCTGCCCGTCAGCGACGGCATGGCGTGTCCATTTCACCGGAGCAGCCTGCACGCGGTTGCGGGTGAACACCGCTGCGGCTGCCATGCGTGGCCCCCGGTTGACGACGACGGCTAGGTCTCGAGCGCCGTTCTGTTTGAGGCCTGCCGCGACGCCCGCTGCAGTGAATCCTTGCGGCTCAGTGATACTCACGGTGCTACTCCAATCGAGCTGAGGCCGGTGGTCTCCGGCAAACCAAGGGCGAGGTTCATGGACTGGATGGCGCCGCCTGCAGTGCCCTTCGTCAGGTTGTCAATGGCGGCCACAGCAATAAGCCGACCGGCGGCGGGGTCGACGGTAACCTGCACCGTCGCGTTGTTCGAGCCGAGCACCGCAGCCGTCGCGGGCCACTGCCCCTCCGGCAGAAGATTGACGAACGGTTCGTTCTCGTAGTGCGCATGGTACGCGACGCGCACATCGGCGGCCTCCCCGACGAGGGGCGCGCTGCAGGTGGCGAGGATTCCACGCGGCATCGGCACCAGCAACGGCGTGAAACTGATGGCGACGCGCTGGGCAGTGAGGCCCGCGAGATTCTGTGTGATCTCAGGGGTGTGCCGGTGCGTTCCCCCCAAGCTATAGCAGGTGGCGTTGCCCATTGTCTCGGCGCCGATGAGATGCGGCTTGGGAGCCTTACCGGCCCCGGAGAGCCCGGATGCCGCAACGACGACGATCTGCGACGCATCCACGAGGTTCTCCGCCACGGCGGGCAGGAGCGCTAGTGTGACGGCCGTCGGATAGCACCCCGGCACAGCGACGCGTCGCGCGCCGCGCAGCTGCGCACGTTGGTCGGCGAGCTCGGGCAACCCGTATGGCCAGGTGCCTGCGTGCTCGGAGCCGTAGAACTGTTTCCAGGCCGCAGCGTCGCGAAGTCGATAGTCAGCGCCGCAATCGATGAGGAGTGCGTCGTCGCCTAACTGCGCCGCGATGGCTGCCGACTCCCCGTGCGGCAATGCGAAGAACACGACGTCGTGACCCGCGAGGGTGTCGGCGCTCGTCGGTTCGACGACGCGATCCACGAGCGGGCTGAGGTGCGGCTGGTGTGTACCGAGTTTGTCGCCAGCCGACGAATGCCCCGTCAGGGCGCCAATGGTTACTTCAGGATGCGCCAGCAGGAGCCGCAGCAACTCACCGCCCGCGTAGCCCGTGCATCCGGCAACAGCAACGTTGTACGTCATGCAGATAACTATGCCATATTGCTAATAGTTATCCCAATGCCTCGTTCGAGGATAGCCATTCCTTCCGCGAAGATGCGCTCCGCCTCGTCTGCGTCGAACTCGCCGAGTACCCCCAGCGCGGCCAACTGTGCCTGGGTTTGGTCGTGCAAGGCCGAACCCAGCACGAAATGCTCGACGGTGGCGAGGGCAGCGCCCTCGATACCGTCGGGCAGAAGGTGCCGGACGGGCTCCGTCGGATCCACCTCCCCTAACCCCACGGCACGGCTCGACAACACCAGCTCCGCAGCGTCGCGGTGCGCCAACAGCGCCTGGCGGTAGCCGAGCGCCCACGCAGTGAGCGTCGTCGCCATCGGCACGCCTTGGAGAATCTCGTCAGCCACCGAGGAGAGCAGGGATTGCTTGTTCGGGACGTGGTAGTACAAAGCTCCGGGTTGCACGCCCAGGACGTCAGCGACGCGACGCATGCTGAGGTCGGCCAGCCCGAACTCGTCGAGGATGGCGCCGGCCGCCTCAACTACGGCGCGCTTCGTCAGTACCATGCCGGCTCCAGAGTCATGCCGTCATGCTACCCATGCGCCAACGCGATGCTCGCTTCGACGCCCGACATCACGCCTCGCCCGCGCGTCATAGTCAGGCGCGCTGCATCGCCCCGCAACGTTCGACCGCGGCGTCCACCGCGGCTTGGCGCACCTGCGCGGCCTCCGCATCCCTGAGCGTCTTCTCGCCCCGAATGCGCAGCGCAAAGGCCAGCGATTTCTTACCTTCGTCAATCTGCTCGCCGGTGTACACGTCGAACAGATGCACCGACTCCAGCAGTTCGCCGCCGCCTGCCACCAGTGCGTCGTGCACTGCCGCCGAGGGCACATCCGCGTCGACGATGAGGGCGACGTCTTCCTTCGCGACCGGGGCACCGTGCAAGACGCCAATCCGGCCAGCATGCGGGGCCGCGTCGAGAAGCTTGCCGAGATCGATCTCGACGGCACACGTGCGCTCAGGGAGCTCGAAGGCAGCGATGACGCTCGGGTGGAGCTCGCCGGCGTGTCCGAGCAGCGTCTCGCCCACGAAGAATGCCGCGCACCGTCCGGGGTGCCAAGGCATGACATCGTCCACCTGTGCGCGTGTAAGCGTCAAGCCGACAGCAGCCGCGACGGTGTCTGCGAGGGCCACGACGTGGCGCCAGTCTGCATCGACGCCTTCGCCGCCCCAGCCATCCGGGGTCCACTTACCCGCAACCACACCGGCCAGGTGCTCAGGTTGGTTGGGCAGGGAGCTGTTCAACGCAGCAATCTCGTCGTCCGACGGGCGCCCCGTGACGTCGGGCTTCGGCGCCGCGTGAGTGTCCACGTCGAGGAAGACCGATCCGAACTCGAACACGGCGAGGTCGGTGATGGAGCGGGAGAGGTTCTTCGCCAGCACGCGGAACATCCCGGGCAGCAGCGACGTGCGTAGGAACGGCTGGGTGTCGGACAGCGGGTTGGCCAACCGGGTTGCGCGACGGCGCACATCTGTGGGCTCGATGCCCATGCGCTCGAGGTCGTCCTCCGACATGAACGGCAGGCTCATCGTCTGCGTGAAGCCGAGCTGCGCGGCGGCGCGAATCGCGTCGCGACGGGCCTGCTGCCTCGGCGTGAGACCGCCGCCCGACGGGGCCACCGGGAGGCGCTTGCCGATACGGTCGTAACCGATCTTGGTGCCAAGCTCCTCGACGATGTCGTACGGCTCGACGAGGTCATGGCGCCAGCTCGGGATCTCCAGGGTCAGCGAATCGCCGAGGGCAGTGACGCCGATGCCGGAGGCCGAGAGCAGCCGGACTGCCTCCGATTCCGGGATATCCAGGCCAAGCACGGATGAAATCAGGCCAACACGCAGCTTCACCACACGCGGCTCGGGAACACTTCCGACGAAGGTCTCGCCCGTCACCTGCCCGCCCCCATATTTAGTGATGAGCTTGGCCGCGCGTCGTGCAGCGGCATAGTTCACCGCCGGATCTACGTGACGCTCGAAGCGCTTCGAGGCTTCCGAGATGAGTCCGTGACGGCGGAAGGTGCGGGACACAGATGCGGCATCGAACGCGGCAGCTTCGAGGACGATGCGCGTCGTCGTCTCGCTAATCTCCGTCGACTCGCCGCCCATCACGCCAGCCAAGCCAATGGGGCCCGACTCGTCAGTGATGAGCATGTCGTCGGTGTCGAGTTGGCGGGTCTGCCCGTCGAGCGTAACGAGCTGCTCGCTCTCTCCTGCCATGCGCACGGTGATGGCGCCTTGGAGCTTGTCGGCATCGTAGGCGTGGAGCGGCTGCCCGGACTCGAGCATGACGTAGTTCGTCACGTCGACGGCGAGTGAGATGGAACGCACCCCTGACGCCCGGAGGCGATCTACCATGAACTTCGGCGACGGAGCCTGTGGGTTCACGCCTTCGATGGTGAGAGCTGTGAACGCGGTGCAGCGTTCGGTGTGGAGCTGCACCGGATGGCCGGAAGCAGCCTGCTCCGGCGGCGCCTGGCGGTACTTGTCGGTGTAAGGCACCGCGTAGGCAACCGACGCTTCGCGGGCGAGCCCGCGCATCGATAGGCAGTGCCCCAGATCGGGGGTGACGTCGATATCGAGCACGTCGTCTGCGCTCCACAGCAGTTCGATGGCGTCGTCGCCTGGGTTGCCTTGTCGGAGCACCATGATGCCCTCGTGGTCATCGCCGAGGCCGATCTCGTCCTCGGCGCAGATCATGCCATCGGAGATGTGACCGTAGGTCTTCCTGGCAGCGATCTGGAAGTCGCCGGGTAGCACGGCTCCCGGGAGAGAGACCACGACGAGGTCGCCCACCTGGAAGTTGTGGGCACCGCAGACGATGCCTCGTGAGGCCGGGTAGTCGTCGGTGGCCGGGTCGTTGTGAGCCTCCCCCACGTCGACGCGGCAATAGTGAATAGTCTTGCCGTTCTTCTGGGGCTCGTCTGTCATGCTGAGCACCCGTCCGACGACGAGTGGCCCGGTGACGGGAGAGCCGACGTGCTCCATCCGCTCGACGGTGAGGCCGAACTTGGTGAACGCATCGGCGATATCCTCGGTGCTGACGACGTTCGGCAGCATAACGAGTTCGCGGAGCCAGGAAACTGGGGCCTTCATCGTGCACCTCCGAGCAGAGATTGACTGAAGCGGACATCGCCTTCGACGAAGTCGCGAATATCTGGGGCGCCGTTACGGAACATCACCGTGCGTTCGATGCCCATGCCGAACGCGAAACCGGAGTACTCGCTGGCGTCGATCCCGCACGCGCGCAGCACGCGCGGGTTTACGATGCCACACCCGCCCCACTCGATCCACCCTTCGGATCTGCAGGTGCGACACGGGTGATCGGGGTTGCCGACGGACTCGCCCTTGCAGACGAAACACTGGAGGTCGACTTCTGCCGAAGGCTCCGTGAACGGGAAGAAGTGGGGGCGCATGCGCGTCTCGACATCACCGAACATCGCCTTCGCAAAGTGGTCAAGCGTTCCCCTCAGATGCGCCATCGAGATGTCCTTGTCGACGACGAGCCCTTCGAGCTGGTGGAACACAGGCAGGTGCGTGGCGTCATACTCATCCGAGCGATACACCTTGCCCGGGCTCACAATGTAGAGCGGCAGGTCTCGCGTGAGCATTTCACGCACCTGCACCGGAGAGGTCTGCGTGCGCAGCAGCTTCGCATCGGAGCGCGGCTCAATCCAGAGGGTATCTTGTTCGCCGCGGGCGGGGTGGTCAGGCGGGAGATTGAGCGCATCGAAGTTGTACCACTCCGTCTCCACCTCGGGGCCCTCTGCAACCTCGTAGCCGAGCGCGACGAAGACGTCAACCATCTGGTCGATGATCGCCGTCACCGGGTGGATAGCGCCGCGCGGTGAGATCTCGACCGGCAGCGTCATGTCAACGCGCTCCTCGATGAGCGCCGTCGCAAGTTCTTCTTGCGCCAGGGTCTCTTGACGGGCTGCGATGGCTTGATTCACTTGCCCCCTTGCCTGCCCGACGCGCTTTCCAGCATCCTTCCGCGCAGCGGGAGGCAGCGCCCCAATCTCGCGGTTCGCCAGCGCCAACGGGGAACGGTCGCCCGCGTGCGCGAGTCGAACGTGCTTCAGCTCCTCGCTCGAGGACGCCTCGTCAATGGCGAGGAGCGCGTCGGCAACGTATTCCTCGATAACTTCCGGCGCCAGCGCGGCCACCTGCTTCGGGTCATAGTTGTCATTCGGCCCGCTCATGGGGGACTCCTTCCCTGCTTCTGCGCTGCGCGGAGGCGGTGGCGTACAAACACACCGCCGCAGCGCTGGATAGGTTAAGACTTTCTGCGCCGCCCCACATGGGAACAGCGACGACTTCGTCAGCCAAGGCCCGGTCGGCGTTGGGGAGCCCCCACGCCTCGTTACCCATAATCCACGCGGTCGGGCGGGTGAGCTCGCCGCGTTGTTGCTTCAAATCAAGTGGTGCGCCGTCGCCATCGGCTGCCAGCACCTGCATACCGAGGCCGTGCACCGTCTCGACGGCCGCCTTCAACTCCATGCCGGTGATGATGGGCATGTGGAAGAGGCTTCCCACCGTCGAGCGCACCACCTTGGGGTTGTACACGTCGACGGATCCCGTCGTGAGAATAACCGCGTCAGCGCCGAAGGCATCGGCACAACGGATGACGGTGCCAGCGTTGCCTGGGTCGCGCACCTGGGCGCAGATCACCACGAGCTTGGCGTCCGCCAGCGCATCCAACCCGAAGTTGAGCTGGCGACACACAGCGATGACACCCTGCGGGGTCACCGTGTCCGAGATCTGACGCATGGCTTGTGCAGAGGCCTGCCACACCTGCCCGTCAAAGTCCGCAAGCAAATCGACATGCTTGCCGGGG
>NZ_CAMYFI010000060.1 GCF_947255005.1 uncultured Tessaracoccus sp.
AGGATTCGGATGGCGACAAGGATCGACGCAAGTTATCCACAGTCTCCACAACACCTACTACTACTATGAGTAGATATACAACGCCAGAGTCTTCAAACTCTCCAGCGTGGAAACACAAGAAGTTCGCCGGGTACGGTTGAGGCGTGACGGTAGCAGCCAGGGCAGTGTCCCTCACTAAGCAGTACGGCAGCGGCGACACAACGGTGGTGGCCCTGGATGGCGTCGACTTTGCAATTCAGCAAGGCAAGTTCACGGCGATCATGGGCCCGTCGGGATCTGGCAAGTCCACGCTCATGCACCTGCTGGCTGCCCTTGATGCACCCACCTCGGGGCAGGTCTTCATCGGTGGCACCGACGTTGCGGCCCTGGACGACACCACACTCACGAAACTTCGACGCGAACGCATCGGATTCATCTTTCAGGCCTTCAACCTCATCCCCACCTTGTCTGCCAAAGAAAACATTGTGCTGCCGGTTTCCATCGCCGGCGGGAAGGTTGATCGACAGTGGTTTGACAAGGTCGTCGACATGCTTGATCTTCGTGACCGGCTGAAGCACACCCCGTCGGAACTCTCTGGCGGCCAGCAGCAGCGCGTCGCGTGCGCGCGAGCGCTCATGAATCGCCCCGAGATCGTGTTCGGCGACGAACCCACTGGCAACCTCGACTCCGTCGCCGCAGCGGAGGTGCTGTCATTCCTGCGCGCCAGCGTGGACGACTTCGGCCAAACCGTCGTCATGGTCACCCACGACGCCACCGCGGCGAGCTACGCCGACCGTGCCGTGTTCCTCTCCGACGGACGCATCGTCGACGAGGTGCACAACCCGACGCAAGACGAACTGTTGCTCACGATGGCGCGTCTCTATCCGCGCCTCGACGAGCAAGGCTATGCGCTGGTTGCCGACGAGGCCGCCCCGCCGAGCGAGCCGTCGGCCAAGCCGCGACGGGCGTTGTGATCGCCCATGTGGAAGGCCACGCTCAAGTCGCTGCTCGCGCGGAAGTTCCGCTTGGTGCTGAGCGCGCTGTCGATCGTGCTCGGCATCGCCTTCGTCGCGGGCTCGTTGATGTTCACCAATCTGCTCTCGCGAGGGTTCGACGAGATCGTCCAGTCCGCCGTGGCGGATGTGAATGTGAGGGCCGAGAATCTCGGTGCCGATTCGGCTCACGATGACGCTGCGCAGCCCAGCCGGTTCTTGACGCCCGCCGACATCGAGAAGATCAGCGCCGTCGACGGGGTGCACAAGGCGGTTGGCCAAGTGGCCAACGCTCAGGTGTTCGTGCTCGACTCGAACGACCGCGTCGTCGGCGTCCCCGGTGCACCCGGTATCGGTGCCAACTGGCACGACACCCCGGCCGTCGGCGGTATGCAAAGCGCGCGCATCGTCGACGGGCGGCCCCCGAACGCCAACAACGAGGTGGTCATTGACCCGGGCACCGCTGCACGCGCCGGGCGCAGCATCGGCGACACGGTCCGCGTCGCCACCCCCTTCGACGGAGTGCAGGAGTTCACGCTCGTCGGTACCGGCACGTATGGCTCCGGCTCGACGGCGGGCGCGGCGTATCTGTTTTTCACGCTCGACGAGGCGCAGCAGCTCTTTGTGGGGGGCAAGGATGTCTACCAAGCGGTGTGGATCAGCATCGACCAGTCGAAAGACGCGAACGACGTAGCCAAGGCGGTGTCCGAGGTACTTCCCGAGGGTTGGAAGGCCGAGACGGGCGCAAAGCTCGCCGACGATGTTCGTAACGCGCTGGGTGCTGGCATGGACTTCGTCAACACGGTGCTGTTGATCTTCGCAGCGATCGCGCTGCTCGTGGCCACCATGCTCATCGTCAACACGTTCTCGATCCTCGTCGCCCAGCGCTCCCGCGAGCTCGCGGTGCTGCGCGCCATCGGCGCCACCAGGGCGCAGGTGCGTGCGTCGGTGCTGCTTGAAGCCATCATCATGGGTGTGATTGGCGCGACGCTGGGCATCGGCGTCGGGTACCTGCTGGTGTGGGGCCTCATGGCGCTCATGGGCTCAGCCGGCGTCGACTTGGGTGCGGCCCAACCGCAGCTCACCTGGCAGTCGGTCGTCGCATCCTATGCCGTCGGCATCGTCATCACCGCCATCGCCGCATTGGTGCCGGCTATTCGAGCCTCGCGCACGCGGCCCGTCGAAGCGCTCGCCGAGGCGGGTCATTCGAGCGCGAAACCCGCGGGGGGCGGGCTCGCCCTCGTCGGAGTGGTGATGGTGGAGATCGCCATCGCGCTCATCGTGTGCGGGCTGTGGATCAACGTGCCGGGCCCACTGTGGTGGATCGGTATCGGATGCGCGACGATGCTCGTCGGCGCCGTGCTCGCAGTGTCGTGGCTCGGGGCCCCCGTGATCGCGTTCGCGAGCTGGGTGTTTCGACGCGCGTTCGGCACCGTCGGCACGCTCGCTGGCCGTAATTCAACCCGGCAGCCGGGCCGCACCGCGGCGACGGCGGCCACGCTCACGATTGGGCTCGCCCTCGTCACGACGGTCGCGGTACTCGCATCGAGCATCACCACCTCGCTCAAGACTCAGCTCTCGGCAGATCAGCGCGGCGACTTCGTCGTCGCCCCCCTGACTATGACCCCCTTCGACGGGAAGTTGGCCGAGCGGGTGGAGGCCGTGGACGGCGTCGAATGGGTTGCGGCGTTGTGGCCCGCGCAGGCGCAGCTCCCAGGAGAGCAGAAACCGGTCACGCTCGCTGGCACCACGCCGCGTGGCCTCCTCGAGGGCACCGCGACGAAGATCGTCGCGGGCACCATAACGAACGAGCCAGATTCTGCGGTGATTTCCGCTAAGTTCGCCAGCAGGGAGCACCTGTCGCTCGGCATGACGTTTGAGCTGACCGGCTCGGTGGGCACACAGCAGCTACTGGTGACGGGCATCGCCGATGACGACGCTCCGGCGCAAGTGATCGTCCACAAGGCGACGTTGGAGAAGATCGCCGAGATGCAGGTGGTGAGCAGGCTCGTGGTGTTCACCGCTGATGGTGCCGACGCCTCGAAGGTTCGGCAGGGGCTGCTGAGCGCGACGAGTGCGGTGAAGACCGTGGCTGTGTCCGACGTGCACGAATATGTGCAGGATCGCATCGATCAATTCCAGCAGGTGGTCGGGCTGCTGTACGGGCTGCTGGCGTTGGCGCTGGTGATCTCGGTGTTGGGCATCATCAACACGCTGTCGCTCAGCGTGATCGAGCGCACGCGTGAAATTGGGTTGCTGCGTGCGGTGGGGGTGACGAGGCGGCAGATTCGTCGCATGATTACCCTCGAATCCGTGCTCGTCACGGTGATGGGTTCCGTGCTGGGTGTGCTGCTCGGGTTGCTGTTCGGGGTGGTGCTGCAACGCGCCAACGTCGATGCGGGCATCGACACGCTCGATGTGCCGTGGCTGCAGCTCGTGCTCATGCTTGTGGTGGCCGCGCTATTCGGCATGCTCGCCGCGATTTCGCCCGCGCGGCGCGCCGCGAAGCTGCCGGTGCTGGATTCAATTGCGACGCTGTAGCGGTAGCGCTACCGCAGAGAAGGTGTGGCCGATATGATCGTCGGAGTGTGACCGCCGTGGGCTACACCAGTGGAAGAACGAGGAGAAGCAAGTGAAAATCCGTGTGGAGCGCGACGCGCTGGCCGACGCCGTTGCCTGGGTTGCCCGCAGCCTGCCGAACCGTCCCACCGCACCGATCCTCTCAGGCATGCTGCTGAGCGCCGAAGGTGATGCGGTGACGCTGTCCAGTTTTGATTCCACCACCTCCGCAAAGGTGGCGCTGCCCGCTCAGGTGCACGACGAGGGCACCGTCCTCGTCTCGGGGCGCCTGCTCGCTGAGATCGCGCGTTCGTTGCCGAACAAGCCCGTCGAGCTGGACGCCGACCACTCGAAGGTCGAACTCACCTGCGGGTCGGCGCGGTTCACGCTGCAGACCCTCCCGGTCGACGAGTACCCCACCCTGCCCGACATGCCCACGCAGGCGGGCACTGTCGACGCCTCCACGTTCGAGCGCGCCGTGGCGCAGGTGTTCGTGGCGGCCGGGCGCGACGAATTGCTGTCAGTGTTCACTGGCGTGCGGGTGGAAATTGAAGGCGAAACGCTCTCGTTGCTGGCCACCGACCGCTACCGCATGGCGTTGAAGGAAATCACCTGGAACCCGTCGACGCCCGACGCCGAGGGCGCCGTGCTCATTCCCGGCAAGGTGCTCTCCGACACGGCGAAGGCCATGACGGGCGGCGACGAGGTCACCATCTCGCTGTCCACCACCGAGGCCGAAGGCGAGGGCCTGGCGGGCTTCGTCGGCGAAGGCAGCTACGGCAAGCGTGAGGCCACCACGCGGTTGTTGTCGCAGTCGTTCCCGAAGGTGCGGCATTTGATGGATGTCGACGGCACCGTGAACGTTCGCGTCTCCCGCGACGAGCTGCTGGGCGCGGTGAAGCGCGTGAAGCTCGTCGCCGAGCGCAACACCCCGCTGCGCATGGTCATCAACGACGATCACGTCACCCTCGAAGCCGCCACCGGCGACCAGGCGCAGGGCATGGAAGCGATTGCGGCGGGCGTGGAAGTTGTTGGCGATGAGCAGAGCATCGACGCCGCCGGCTTCAACCCGCAGTACCTGCTCGACGCGCTGGGTGCGCTCGATGCCCCGTACGCGCACTTCTCGTTTACTGCGCCGGGCAAGCCATGCCTGATTACGGGTCTGGCAAGCATGGATGGCGAGCAGCTGCCCGACTACCGCCACGTCATCATGCTGATGCGCCTGCCCAGCTAGCCGCTGAAAGTTGACCGTTATCCTCCACGAGAAGCGATTGAGGGGCGGATTTTCGCCGATTAATGCGCGTGTGGAGGATTTCGGTCATTGGGGGGCCGGTTGGGTTGCGCTGCTCGCGCCATCGGCGCGCCAGCTAGGCTTGGCTGCACATGTTTGTCACTGCTCTCGAACTCACGAATTTCCGCAATTACCCCGAAGCCAACATTGCGCTGACTTCGGGCGTGAACGTATTTGTCGGCTCGAATGGGCAGGGGAAGACGAATCTGGTGGAGGCGGTCGAATATCTGTCGACGGCGTCTTCGCACCGGGTCGCGAGCGTGGTGCCGCTGATCCGCGCGGGGGAGGATTCGGCGCTGGTGCGGGCGAGGGTGCAGGCGGGCGTTGACGATGAGCGCGAGCTGCTGCTCGAGCTCGAGATAGCCAAGGGCAGGCAGCATCAAGCGCGGCTCAACCGAGGGCCGTTGCCCAGGGCGAGGGATCTCGTCGGGATGCTGCGCACGGTGGTGTTCTCCCCGATGGACCTGGCGATCGTGCGGGGTGACCCGTCGGATCGGCGACGCTGGATCGATTCGCTGATCGTCACGCGGTGGCCGCGCATGGCGGGGGTGAAACAGGATTTCGACAAGGTGCTGAAGCAGCGCAACGCGTTGCTGAAGGGCATGGCGGGCAAGCGCTTCGAGGCAGGCGTGGGCGACGATGCCATCACGCTGCAGATCTGGGACGAGCAGCTCGCCCGGATCGGGGCGGAGCTGCTGCACGCCAGGCTCGACACACTCGCCGACGTGCGTCCGTTCGCGCAGGGCGCGTATGCCGCGATCGCTCCGGTGAATAACGAGATCGAGGCGCACTACAAGTCGGCGGTGGATTTGGCGGGTGCGTCGGAGGCCGACGATGTGCAGGCGGAGTTGCAGCGGCGCATTCTCGATGCGTTGGAAAAGGTGCGCGACGAGGAGCTTCGACGGGGTGTGACGCTCGTCGGGCCGCAACGCGACGACATCGAATTGTTCATCGGAGCGCTGCCCGCGAAGGGATACGCGTCGCACGGGGAGTCGTGGTCGTTGGCGTTGGCGCTGCGTCTCGGGGGCTTCGAACTCGTGCGCGACGATGGCACCGAGCCGGTGCTTGTGCTCGACGACGTGTTCGCCGAGCTGGATTCGTCGAGGCGTACTCGCTTGGCTGATGCCATCGGGCACGCGGAGCAGGTGCTCATCACCGCGGCGGTGGGCTCCGATGTGCCCGAGTTCCCTAGTGAGCGCAGGTTTCGCGTCGAAGCTGGCAGCGTGGCTGAGGAGGCGTCATGACCGACGAGCTCATCACTGAGGAACCTATCATCGACGAGCCCGAAACCGAGGAGCCCGTGCCTCACGACCCGACTGGGCTCGACCTCGCCGCCCAGATCGCCCGCGCCACCGCGCTGGGAAAACCCTACGCGCCCGTCCTTCCCGAGCCGCGCAAACCGGTGAAGCGCCGACGCTTTACCGGCGAGCAGCAGCGCTCGGGCGCGCACCCCGACGACCGCGACCCCCAACTCATCGGTTCCGTGTTCGAGAAGGTGGTGGAGCGTCGGGGTTGGAGGAAGCGGCTCTCGCTGTCCACGGTGCTGCGCAACTGGGCGGACCTCGTAGGCGAAGCGAATGCTGAACACTCGCAGCCGGTGGATTTCCGCGACGGCGTGCTCAAGGTGCAGTGCGACTCAACAGCCTGGGCTACCGGCATGAAGTACTCCGCGTCGCAGTTGCTGGCGAAGCTGAACCGTGAGCTCGGTGATCGCACGGTGAAGAGGGTGGACATCGTCGGCCCGCCGCAGCGCAGCTGGAAGCACGGCCCGAGGTCGGTGCGCGACGGGCGCGGCCCCAGAGACACCTACGGCTAAGCGGCACCGATGCGCGCGAGCTCGGCGGCGTGCTCGGGTCGCATCTGGCGGTTCTCGTCGCGGATGGTCTGGATCAGGGTGGCTATCTCCGCTTGGGTGCCGGCACCGTCGCCCATCAGGTGCCTGGCCCGCACCGCGCGGATGCGCAGCTCGTCGTGGTTCGGGCCCACGAGCCTGCCCTGCTCGATGGCCCACAGCGCTTCGTCGAAGTAGCCTCCAGCGAGGCAGCGGTCGGTGAGCTCGCAGGCCACGTCGACGAGGAACCCCACCATGTCGTCGTGGAAGGTGCGTGCCCACGGCCAGCGTGCGACGGCGGTGCCCAGCGGCTGCCCGGAGATCAAGGTGAGGGCTTGACGCAGCGCGCGATCTGAGGCCGCGTTCACGGTACCGGGGATGAGTGCGCGGACGCGGTGCCAGTCGGAGGTGACGCGCTCATCGAGCGAGATGCGCCCCTGGTAGGCCTCGGGAAGGAAGCGGCGGCCATCCTCGTCTGAGCCCAGCCAGGCGCGCAGCCTGGAGAGGTTCGAGCGGCGTGTGCCTTCCGCCACGCACAGGGCGCGGGACATGGTGGTGGCCGTGGAGCCGGGGTGAAGCAGCAACCAGGCCGCGTACTCCACGCACTGCTGTTGGGCTCGACGGGGCTCCTGCCCGGTGGCGCCTTCCAGCGCAGGCTCGCCCAGTAGCACGAGCGAGGGTGCGGGCGGTGGGCTGAGCGGCGAGGGAGGCTCTGTCTCCGGGTCGAGGATGTGCTCGGTCAATGAGCGGCGCGGCGCTGCGGGCGACCACCAACCGGCGGGCTCGGTGGCGTCGTCGAGGGTGCCGGCGAAGAGCTCGACGAGGGCGCGCCGGGCTGGCGTGGTGAGCAGTTGCGGTCGGAAGTGGTCGCCATCCAGCGCGGCCGTGTCGCCGTCGAAACGAATCTGCGTGTTGCCTTGCCATTCGGGAATGACCGCGCAGACGCCCGTTCGGCCAAGCCCGAGGGCGGCCTCGATGGTGCGCGCCTGCGAGGCGGTGACGGGCTCGGCGAACAGCACGACCACTGGGTGCCACTCGGGCGCGAGGTCGGGGCAGGCGCGCACATCGTCGAGGAGGCGCGCACCGAGCTCGAGGCGCCGCGTCGCGCACACCGTCGTGAGGTACTCGCACGCCTCGTCGGCGGAGAGCTCCCGCAGGCGCGGGTCGTCGATGGCTTCTGCCCAGGGCTGATCGGCGCCGACGAGCACCACCTCGACGTCGCTCGACCACGGCGCGCACAGCAAGCTCGTCACCATGGCCCCGACAACCGCCTGCGGCTCGGCAGCACCGACGAGGCCGGTCGCCCCGGCTGGTTCGAGAGCCAGCGTCATCTCCGACTCGTCGCTGCGCCAACCGAGCACCACGCTCGTGGGCTCGACGTCGGTTGGCGCCTCGGCGGAGCCATCTGCCTTGCGGGCGAGGGCCGTCCAGAACTTCGTGGCATCGGGGCTGAGTGGCACGAGCCTTCTGCCGAGGGCGCGGCCCACGAGCTGCAGCCGGCGCCGCGCCGCAACACCCACCACGATGGTGCTGGCCAACATGCCGCCGACGGCACCCACCAGCCCGTGCGATTCCTCGTCGAGCTCGGGCACCGAGTCTGTGCCCTTAGACGCGTCGTCCGCTGCGGCAGCTGTAGAGGACTGAGCCTCCGAGCTGGGGGTGGCGGCAGATGGTGTAGGCGTAGCTGGTGGCGTAGTCGTTGATGAAGGTGTGGCGGGCGGGGCAGTAGCCGGTGAAGCGGCAGCTGGCGGCGTCGTGGCTGCCGGTTGCGTGGGGGCTGCGGGTTGCGTGGGAGCGGCAGGCGGCGGGGCGTCTGCTGACGGCGAGGCGGCGGGCTGCGATGCCACCGGCTGGGGTGGAGCCGGGCCAGGCGTTGCCGCGTCGGATACCGACGGTGGGGGAACTGACGGTGCGGGGACAGCAGGTGCAGGTGGTTCAGCCGGGGGCGGCGCGGGTGAGGCCGTGGTGGTGGGCGCCCCAACTGTCGCTTGATCGGGGGCGGTAGGAGCCTCCGGCACATCGGGAACCGTCGGCTGTTCGGGAGCCGCCGCAGCGGTGGGGAGCAGGAGGCGCCACCCGACGTCGATCTCGTCGGGGTTGCGGATGAGATCGGCGTTGAGCTCGTGGATTTCCGGCCACCGTTCGCCGTCGCCCAGATGCCTGGCGGCGAGCTTCCAGAGCGAATCGCCGCGCGCCACCTGCACGTCGGGGGGAAGCTGCAGCGTGCTGCCGGGTTGCAGGCGCGCGTCGGTGGTGAGCCCCGGGTTGACGGCGAGGATGTCGCGCCAGCGTTCGCCGGAGCCGAGCTGGCTTTTGGCCAGCGTCCACAGCTCGTCGCCAGGCTGCACCACATACTCGCGCCCGGTTTGGGTCGCGGCGGTGTGCGGCGCTTCGTCGGGCGAGGTGTCGTCGGCGGACGCTGCCGACGGATCGCCTTGCGGGAGGTGCACCGTCGCGTAGGGCGCCAGCGTGGCGTCGTTCGGAGCGGCAGCCGCGCTGCTCATGGGGGCGAGCATGACGGCGGCGACCAGCGCAGTGATAGCAGGGCGGAACCACTGCGTGCCGGGCAGTTGAACGTCGATGCGGTGCCTAGTGGCGACGGCCAGCACCTCGGCGATGATCGTCGCCGCCAGCACACCCCACGCGAGCCAGCCGATGAGCCCAAGGAGCTCGAGCACGATGCGGCCGTCGTCGGGGCGCACCAGCGCGCGTGCCCAGTTCACCTGCAGCAAGCTGGCGGGATTGGTGCAGGCCACGAGGAGCATGGGCACGCCGACGAGCACGCCCATCAGGAGGGCGAGTGATGCGGCGGCGCGCAGCCACTTCATGGTGTGCTCCTGTTAGCTCGGGAGGTTGTTGCGGACGTATTCGGTGATGACGGTGATGATGATGAGCGCGATAGCGGCCGCACCGGCGAGCAGGATGGCGTTCTCCGTTGATTGCGACAGGCCGCGCTCGTCGCGAGGGCTGCAGGCCTGCAGGGTGAGGCCGATGAGTGTGTGGATGGGTTTCATGGTGTTCTCCTGATGTTCACTGTGGCAGTTCGGTGTGGGCAATTCCCACCTTTCCTCAAGGTTGTGGATAACTATGGAAAGTTATCCACAGGGGGTGATCACGTCCCTGTGATCCTCAGCAGGGCCGGCGTGAGGAACGCCAACCCCAACAACATGGCTGGAATGGTCATCCACAAGGTCATTCGCTCGCTGGCGACGTTGGCCTCGATCTTGACCTCAGTGAGATGCGCGTCGCGCAGCTCCTTCACGCGAGCTTGGAGCACCTCGGCCAGGCCCGCACCCTGTTCCTCGAGCTGCATGACGTCGGCGAAGTCGGCCAGCTCCGGCACGCGCCACTCGTGAGCGACCGCCCGCAGCTCGTCCCACGGCGGCACCTGCTCCATGCGGGCCCGCTGCAGGCCGGCGGTGATGCGACGAAACAGCGGAGCGTCCGAGATTTCCGCCGCAGACAGCGTCGCCTGGGTGGCCGAAGCGTTGGCGAGACGCTCGAGCGCGACGAGGTCGAAGAACGTGTGCAGCGCGTCGTGCATCGCGCGCTGCTGCTGGCGCTGACCACGTCGAAGCCGCAAGTCGGGCACCACATACCCGACGAGCGCCCCCAGCGGAGCGACGAACAGCGGAAGCAGCGTGGGGGAATTGCCCATCAAAACCTGCAGCCCCACCCACAGCCCCGGCAGCAGCAAACCGGTGACGGAGAGGATGAGTTTCTCGGTGAAAAAGTCGGCTGCGTCGCGGTCTTGCATGGCCAGCAAGCGCTGCTGCTCCTGCGTGAGCGGCAGACGCCAACGCCGCAGATTCGCCGTCGACGGTTCCCCCAACGCCGGTTGCGAGGGGCGGCGGTCGAGCACGGCCAGGGCGTCGCCGAGCCGCACCGGTGCCCGAACTGCCCCCGCCACAATGGCGCAGGTGCCCAAGCCAACGAGCATTCCGAAGGCAATCGCGAACCCCATCACGGCCCCCTCAGGAAGCGCGGTGCGGGTGGGGGCGTCGACATGCGGCGCAACATGAACAGGCAGCCTGCGTAGCAGGCGGCGAGCGTGAGGGCGACCACCCCGCCCACCGGTGTGAGGTAGGGCTCGAAGAACGGCCCGTTCAGCACCACCGCGGCCACGATCACGGTGAGGGTGATCGTCGTGACCTGCCGCACCACCGCGCGCGGCTTGGCGCGCTCTGTCGCCACCTCTCGCAACGCTCGAAGGCGGTCTTGAATGGTGTCTGACAAGCCCATGAGCGTGGCTCTGGTGCCTACCCCGCCGCGTGTCGAGGCGATGGCAAGCGCGGCGGCCACCGCGTCGGCATCCGCGGAATCGAGTTCGTCAGCGAAGCGCAACAGCGCATCTTTCGTGGTAGTGCGCTGGTCGAGGCGAGCGCAGAGTCGGTCGACGGCGTCGCGGATCGCCTCAGGCGCCTGGGCGCGAGTGGCGAAGATGGCGTCGCGGATAGATTTGCCGGTGCCGATGGAGGTGGAGAGCAGCCGCACCCAACGATCCAAGGCAGCGAGCAGATCGAGTTCACGCGTGGGCGGTTCGCCCAATAGCCACGGCACAGCGATGACGAGCGCGGGCACGAGCACGATGGCCGGCAGAAACTGAGTGATCGCCGCAACGGCGAACCCTGCGACGACTGAGCCGACCACCCACCAGCGGCGCCGAAGCGGGATACTTTCCCACCGTGTCCACAGAGTTTTCCACAGGGTTGTGGATTGTGGTGGAGGTGGTGGGGAACTCCATCCCACCACGACGAGGACAAGGCCCAACGCGACGAGGCCGCCCAGTGCGGCGGCCGCGAGGGTCATCGTCGCTCCCAAAATTCGGCCAGCTCGGTGAGCAATTCCGCGCTGGGGTCGAACAGTTCGGGGGAGCCGTCGGCTGACGCCTTATATACCAGGTGCGTGGTGGGGCGCCCGGCCTCCATCGAGCCCGTCAGCTGCCGCACCTCGCTCACGAAACGCCGACGCGTGCCCCCGCGCCACGTGTCGTCGCGAAGCACCACGTGCACGATCAGCCCGATGTGGTGGGCGATCTGGCGCATCGCCTCGTCGACGCCCAACACGCCACCCTGCGCGACGCGCGAGGCAAGGCGGTCGATCGTCGACGACGCCGAGTGCGAGTGCGTTGTCGACAGCGAACCCGCGCCCGACTGCATCGCCTCGAACATCGCGCCTGCCTCTTCGCCGCGCACCTCGCCAACCACCAGGCGCGACAGGTTCTGGCGCAGCGCTTCCGGGATGAGATCTGCGACGGTGTACGCGCCAACAGCCGTGCCAGCGGCCGATTCACCCAGCCCGATGCGAGCCTGCAAGGCCAGCATGTTGCGGCGATGCTCGTGCAGGTGGGTGAGCAGCTCGTAGTCGGTTTCCAGGGTGCCGAAGCGTTCGCTGGCGGGGATCGCGTCGATGAGCGCGCGCAGTAGGGTGGTTTTGCCAGCACCCTGGTCGCCCGAGATCACGATGGACTTGCGCCCCAGCACCGCCGCGCGCAGCAACCCCCCAAGCTCGCGGGGGAACATGCCGGTGGAGGCGAGGTCGTCGAGCGTGATGTCCGTCAAACGATGCTGCCGGATCACCACCGACGGGCGGTACGACAGCCCGAACCCAATGGCGTGCAGCCGGAACTTCGAGCCCAGCGCGAGGGTCATCGTCGGGTGGGCGTCGTCGAATGGTCGCGGGGGCTTGGCCGTCTCGCCCAGAAAGCGGATGGCCTCGACGAGTTCGTCGTCGGAATCCGCGACGGGAGGGTGCTCGAGGCGGTGACCGTCGCCGTACTGCACCATGACGCAATCGTGGCCGTGAATCTCGATGTTCTCGGCGTCGGGAATCTCGAACAGCGGCTGCAGGCGCCCGTAGCCGAACATCGCCGACTCCACCGCGTCCGCATATCGGTGCTCGAGCGCGAGGCTCCACAGCGCCTCGCCGTCGTCGCTGAGCCGCTGTGCGGTGGCGTGCACCACGCCGCGGATGATGGCGCGGGCGCGCACGCGGCGATCCTCGTCGGGCATGGCGCTGCCGCGCTCGTCGTGCCACTGCGCGTCGGCGGCTGACACCTGCTCAGCTGCCTCGCGACGAAGCTGCACGACGAGTGGCCAATCGAGCTCTGCCGCTGGCGGCTCGGCGCGTCGAGGGGGATCCGCGACGGTGACGTTGCCGTCGCGAAGCATCTCAGGAGCAGGGCCGAGGAGGCCGAGGCTGTGTGCCAAGTCAGACATGCATCAACGCCTCCCTACTCGCCTTGATGCCATGCGCCCGCTCCCCCAGCTGCTTCGCCACCGAGCGCGCCTTGCCCATGAAGCTCTGCTCCATGAACCGCCTCGGCTCGGGCTGCGCGTCGAGCAGCACGCCCGCTGCCTGCGTGTCGTGCGGCAGCTCGAACCACGCCGGAACACCAAACTGTTGCCCGATCTCCTTCGTGGAGTACGGCTGATTCGCCCCGACGATGCCCAGCCCCAGCGGCACGTCGACCGGCAATGAGGTGAGCTGGTCGCGCAGCGTGGGGAGGTGAAGACGCAGCGCCGCGAGCGAGCGGAGGTGACTCCGCGTGAGAGCGACGACGAGGTCCGCTGCCGCCAGCAACCCCATGGGAACCCCGGCCACACCGATGCGCCCGGCATCCACGAGGACGTCGACGCCCAGCGCGTCGAGCTCCTCGAACGCCTCCCCGAGCCCCGCCCAGACCCCATCGAACAACCGCACCGCCGCCGGCTGGTTGAAGCCGGGGAGAAACCGCCTCTTCGGTGCATCCTCCGAAGTCAATGGGCAAGTGTGCATCCACAGCTCGTCGTGGACGCGCCGGTTCTCCCGGTGGGCCTGGGCCACCGACGCCAACCCTCTTCCTCCAGTGTCGAGGCCGCGGAGATAGCCGGCGAGCACGGCCTGCGAGGGGTCGCGGTCGCAGTCGGCCAGGAGTACGCCGCGGGGCCAAGCCAGCGCGAGGGCGAGGGACGTCGTCGTGACCCCGGGCGAGCCCGGCCCCGACGTGAACACGATCACTGCCATGGTTCAGCGCTCCCCGACGGCGAAGAGCGCCAACTCGTTGCGCGCGGCCAAGCGGGCCACCGCTCCGGCCTCGTCGTGGGCTACGCGCACGTCGACCACGAACGAGGCGCCGTCGTTGAGTAGCAGCGGAGCGGTTGCCACGACTGCAGAGACCACCTGGGATGCGTCGGCTTCATCACCGACTCCGACCAGCTCCACCGCTGTGCCCGCCGGCAAGGCAGCAGTGGGGAGT
>NZ_CAMYFI010000061.1 GCF_947255005.1 uncultured Tessaracoccus sp.
TTGGCGCTGTCAAGCGTTTAGACCAGCAGCATTGCAGAGGTCGTTACTTATTTGCCGCCTTGACACATCGCCAACTGAGCGACGCCACTCACGCGCCACGCCCGATGCCGCGAGGCAGCTTCTTCGGGTCCCAGCTAAGCAGACGCTGCGCCTGCTCGAATGCGAACCGATCGGTCATGCCGCTCACGTACGTCACGGCACCACGGACCCGGTCGTCGACGCGGTGGCTCTCGGGCATCGCGTCGGGCCGCTCCATGTAGTGCTCCACCAATCCGCGCAACACCGCCACCACAGTCTTCGACTGCGCCACGGACTCGGGGCGGGTGTAGATGCGCTCGTAGTTGAAGCGTCGCAGTTCGGCGAGCGCTTCGGCTCTGAGCGGGTCGAGCCCGACGCGGCCGGTAGTCATCGTCGTTTCGATCACACCGTTGATGAAGGTGGCAAGTTGTTCTCGACGGCTGCGCCCGGCCACTTCGGTGACGACAGCTGGGAGCTGATTGATATCGACGATGCCAGCGTGGATGGCGTCTTCGAGGTCGTGCGAGCAGTACGCGATGCGGTCGGCCCAGCTCACCAGCTCGCCCTCGATGGTCGACGGTGCTGGCCTCGACCAGGAATGGTTGCGGATCCCGTCGAGAGTCTCCTCGCACAGATTCAGGCTCGTCAGCATCACATCCGCGCCCCAGGGGCCGTGATCGTAGCCACCCTCGATGAACAGATCGAATGCGTCCTCGCTCGCGTGCCCGCCGGGCCCGTGGCCGCAGTCGTGCCCGAGCGCGATGGCGTCAGCCAGCGCAACATTGACGCCGATGCCCCGCGCCATGGCGACGGCACACTGCGCCACCTCGAGCGCGTGTGTGAGTCGCGTGCGTTGGTGATCCGTCGGGTACACCACCACCTGCGTCTTCCCAGCGAGCCGGCGGAAGGCCGTCGAGTGCACGATCCTGTCACGGTCACGCTCGAAGCAGGTACGGAACGGGTCGGGCTCCTCGGGTGTTGCTCGGCTGCCCGCCCCCGTGGCGAAGGTAGCATTGGCGTCGAGTGTTTGCCGCTCCACATCCTCGCGGAACTCACGCCCGCGCTGCACGTTCTCGGCAGGACCGACGTGGCTCGTCGCGTGGGCCGTGACCAACTCGTCGCCATGCCCGCGCATGGTGTTGGCCCACTGCTTGGCCCTCGGCAATGGCTCGTTCACTGTCTCACCCTCCGCTGACGTCGAGTTCTGCTTCCTGGAGATTCAACTCGCAGCCGCTGGTGTCGTCGTACCATCCATGCGGCAACACCACTTTGCCACGGGGGCTCCCCTGCCTGCCTCGCGGCGTGCCGAGCTCTGCGACGGGAAACTCCGCGTCGGCATCGAGGCGCGCCACGAGTTGCTGGAGTTCTCCCATCGTCGAGACCATCGCGAACTCCCGTCGGAGCTCCCCCACCGGATAGCCCTTGAAGTACCACGCCATGTGCTTGCGCAAATCGACGAGCCCGCGTTCACCGAAGTAGCCCTGCAGCAGTTCAGCGTGACGGAGAATCATCTCTCCCACCTGGCCCAGTGTGGGGCGCTTGCGGTTGGGGCTGCCCTGGAATGCGGCAGCGAGGTCGCCAAAGAGCCAGGGGCGTCCGAGGCACCCTCGCCCGATCACCACGCCGTCACACCCCGTCTCCTCCATCATCTTCAGAGCATCTTCGGCCTCCCAGATGTCCCCGTTACCAAGCACCGGAATGTCGACGGCCTGCTTGAGCTCAGCGATACGCGTCCAGTCGGCCTCCCCGGAGTATGCCTGCGCGACGGTGCGCCCATGCAGCGCGATCGCTGCGGCGCCCTCCTCTTGGGCAATGCGGCCTGCGTCCATGAAGGTCTCGTGATCGTCGTCGATGCCGATGCGGGTCTTGATCGTGACCGGAATGCCAAACTCATCAGCGGCGCGCACGGTGGAGCGGATGATGGCACGCAGGCGATCTCGCTTGTAAGGCAGCACCCCGCCCCCACCGCGTCGGGTCACTTTCGGCACGGGGCACCCGAAGTTGAGATCGATGTGGTTGACGTCGAATTCTCGAGCGAGGATGCGGGCGGCGTCGGCCATCACGTCGGCGTCTACGCCGTAGAGTTGGACCGAGCGAATCTTCTCGCCAGGGTCAAACTGAAGCATGGTGCGGGTCTTCGAATCACCGCACACCAGCGCCCGGGAAGTGATCATCTCGCACACATACAGCCCTGCACCCTGCTCGCGGCAGAGCTGCCGATACGCCGCATTCGTCACGCCAGCCATCGGCGCCAGTACGACCGGCAGTTCCACCACGACGGCGTCGCGCCGGCTGGGCGCATGCAGATGCAAGGGCGTAGACATAGGATCCTTCCGAGAATGCGACCCTCCAAGACTGCCTCAGGCTTCAAGCAGCAGCCTAATTGCCAGCCCAGCAGCACCTCGCGCCCAGTCTGTGAACTCGAGCTGTTTCACCAAGATTTCAGGAGGATCCACGTCATGCTGAGCAACCCAATCGAGGCTCCTCTGAAACTCATTCCAGTGCCGGTCGAGTAACCAGATTCCCTCTCCAGAAAGCAGGATTCGCTCTGGGCTCCACGTGTGGCGCGCGACGACAACGAGATCAGCTAACGCCCTTGCCGCCTCAGCCAAAGCAGTCTCAGCGAGTGGTTCTGACCCCATACGAAGATCTTCGATACTCACGCTTCTACCAACGGCGGCGCTTGCGAGTTGCAGTATCCCAGCTGTGGACAGCACGTCCTGAAAATTCCGTCCATCACGGCACCATAGATCACCCATCATTCCGTTGAACCCTTGATGGCCGATGGCGAGCTTTCCTCCAACAACCGCCCCAGCACCAATACCGGAGCCGATCGTAATGACGGCGAAGTTCTCCGTACCTCGACCAAGCCCGACCCAATGCTGCGCGAGCGTCAATGCATCCACGTCGTTCGCTGTGGTACAAGGCAGCCCAGTAGCAGCACTCACTTGGTGGGAGAAGTTGCACTCGTGCCACCCCAGCAGCACGGCCCCGCGCACTGTCCCAAAGGGATCAACAGCACCGCCGAGGCTTACACCTACCGCGGAAATATCGTCGGCAGTGCGAACCTCGCTCACGAGAGCTTCGAGCGCACTCACTGTGGTCTGCGGCGACGAAGTATCCGCTGGGCGCACCACGGTTGCTCGCACATCCCCGCCAATTCCAGTCACGACGGCGTGAAGCTCCCCAGGGATGACCTTGACGCCCAGCACGAACGCGGACGCATCATTCACAACCAGAGACTGGGCAGGCCTACCCAATTCACCCTGCTCCGGCTCTAGCTCGGCGAGGTACCCCTCCGCAATGAGTGGGCGGATAATACGACTCAGCGACGGCTTACTGAGGCAGAGGCGATGTGTGAGATCCCGGCGGGAAACTGGACCTTGTTGGAGAACCAATTGCAGTACACGCCGCGAACTCTCGTCGAGTTCCCGAATCTGTCGACGGGCGATAGGGGTCATGAATCGGTGAGCTCCAACAGGCTATTTAACTGGGCATTGAGCGCCGTAAGTGAGGAGGCGTCCTCCTTCCCAGTGTAGATGGCTTCCATCTGTGGGATGGTTAGCGCACTAATATCAGCCGCTTGGCGAGTGACAGGCATGAGTTGAGTAGTGCCTTCATCGACGTGCGTCGTAAATGCGGTGACGTCGAGGCCAGCCTCCTTGCGGACAGCAAGCGAACGTTCAGTTGCTTCGGTTCTAGCGGGGAAAACAACTCCGGCCTCGGCAACGATGTTTTGGCACTCTGCCCCAGAAAGATACGCCACCCAACGCGCCGAACCCTCAGGATTATCCGTAAATCTGGTAACAGAATCCGCCAGCCCATTAAACATTGAGCTACGTTTCCCTGACGGACCCATGGGAGTGGGGGCGATATGGAGATCGGCCTTGGCTTGCGACGTGAAGCTGGAAATCATCCAAGACCCATTGGGGGCAAGCACTGCCCTACCTGCCGCCCACTGCTGGTAACTTCCAGTCAGCCCGCCAAAGGTATCGTACTTCGGCATATAGCCTTTTTCAGCCAAGCCAAAATACCACTTGAGGGTTTTCTGAAACTCAGGATCATCGAATCGGAACTTCGTTGCCCAAGGATTTTTATCTGTCGGTTCCCAATGTGGCAATGATCCGGTGTAGAGCGACCACTGTGTCTGCCCGAAGGTGTCTCCCCCCGCCCCTTCGGATGCCAAACCAAAGATCTGCACATTATTCTTGTCGAATCCCGGTTCGTCACCGCGAACCCCGTTCTTATCAACGGTGAGATGAGCGATGATCTCCTCGAACGTTCCGCCATCGTCTGGGTTCCAGGTCATAGTACGTAGTTGCTCTTCGGTGATACCAGCTGCATCCGTGACGTTCTTGTCATAGAAGTAGCCCACCGTATCCCAGTCTTTGGGAGCACCATAGCGGTGCCCATCCTGACCTTTCCAGAGTTCCGCTAAGTCACCCGCATAGTCAGAATCTTTGATCCCCTTCGTGGGCTCGAGTTCATCAAGCGGAAGCAGGACGTCAAGGTCAACATACTGAGGAAATTGTTTGAGATGGTTGGTAAATACATCCGGCGCTTGATCGGCAACAAACCCTGCGGTGAGTTTGCTCCAGTAATCGTCCCAGCTAAACTGCTTGATCCGTATTTTGAGATCGGGGTTCTGCTGCTCGAATTGGTCTGCGCACCGCTGATACCCTGGTTGTTGCGCCGAGTCCCACAGCCAGTACTCAATAGTTCCATCACCGGCGCCTTTGGTGGGTTGACTAGAACAGCCAGCAGCCAAAATCAGAGTTGTGATAGCGCCAGTCGCGGCAGCGCGAATGAGGTTGCGACGTTGTTTCATGATACGTTTCCTCACTTGATTCCGGTGAAGCCGATGGAGTTAACAATGCGCTTGGCGAAGCAGGCGAACAGCACCAACATCGGCAACGCGGCGATGAGTGTCGCAGCCATCAGACCAGACCAGTCTGGACCAGTCTGCGGGGTCTGCGCTCGGAAGATACCAAGCCCGACGGTCAGCACTGTGGACCGCTCCGAATAGGAAACCATGAGCGGCCAGAAGTAGTCATTCCACGACGTGATGAAGGTCAACAGCGACACCGTGGCGATGGGCGCTGACGACATGGGGATGATGAGGCGGAAGAAGTTTCCCAGCTTGCTAGAGCCATCAATGAGCGCAGCCTCTTCAACTTCGATGGGGACGTTCATGAAAAACTGCCGAAGGAAGAACACGGTAAACGGCGCCATCAACATGGTCGGCAGGGAGATCCCCAGCAGAGTATCGATAAGGCCGAGTTCCTTAATCAGCACGAAGTTGGGCAGGAACGTGAAGATGGTAGGAACCATCAGTCCACCCAAGAACAAGGCATACACCAAGTTCCTTCCCTTCCAATGCAGCCTCGAGAACGCGTACGCTGCCGTAGCTGAGAAGAACACCTGACCGATGGTAACCATCGTGGCGACGAGGAAACTGTTAACGAGATAGCGCCAGAACTGGACCTGCTGGCCAGAACCGCCTTGCGCCAGCGATTCTTCAGCGCTTTGCAATCCGAGCACTCGTGCAAACCCGCCAGTATTGAACTCCACAGGTAGCCAACTCGTCGAGCCTGCGTACAGCGCGTGGTTTGAAGAAAGCGCAGTTCGAAGCATCCAGTAGAAAGGAAACAGGCTGACGAAGATGATCAGCACCATCGCCGTCCAAGCAACGATTCTCCCCACAGGCCAGCGTCGCGGAGAGCGAGTGGGAGCTTTGGGGGTATCATCGTCGACAACAGAAGTAGTTGTTGCTGCAGCTAGGGACATCATGGGCCTCAGTTCAGGTCAGTCTCGCCAGCACGCATCAGGCGGTACTGGACAATGGAGACGATGAGCAGGATGACCAACAAGGCCACCGAAAGTGCAGACGCGTAGCCGAACTGGAAACGTCCGAACGCCATATCGTAAATGTAGAGTTGCAGAACTCGCGACGAGTTGACTGGGCCACCCGACGTGGTCACCGCCACCGTATCGAACACCTGAAACGATCCGATAACAGTCATGATGAGCACCAACGCCAGGATTGGGCGGAGTAGCGGAATGGTGATTTTCCTGAACATACTCCATTCAGAGGCGCCATCGACTCGTCCCGCTTCATAGACACTTTCTGGAATCGACTGCAGCCCGGCGAAAATGAGCAGTGCCGTATATCCCATGTGCCGCCAAACATTAATTAAGGCAATAGTGGGAATGACATACGCTTCATCAGCTAAAAAGGGGATTCGATTGAGACCGATAGCAGAGATGATTTGGTTCGCTACACCCAGCTGGGTATCCAAAATCCAGAGGAACAGCAAGGCGGCGACGACGTTTGAGACGAGGTACGGGGTCAACACAATCGAACGGATGAACGTCGATTTTGTCAGCCGATGCATAAGTACCGCAATCAGCAAGGCGACAATGGTCTGTACACCGATGTTGATTACGACGTACTCGATGGTCACCCAAGCAGCATTCCAAAATATTGGGTCCTTCGCCATGCGGATATAATTGTTAAATCCGACGAAACTTGGCTCAGTGAGAAGGTTGAAATCAGTGAAGCTCAACCAAATTCCCCGAGCCAATGGCCAGAGCAAAAAGAGCACCAACCCAATGGATGCGGGTAGAATCATGAGTAGTGCGAGCTTGAGGTCGCCGAGACGACCTCGGCGGTTTCTGCTCACAGCAGTGGTTGCTGGAATAGTCGTTGACATTCATATCTCCATTGATGAGGAATGTGGTTATGTGGCGGCTCTTACTGGAGCTTGTCCAGCACGAAGAGCATTGCGGTACAAGGACGTAAGACGGGTGCTTGTAGACCCACTGCGGCAAGCTGGGCACCGGTTAAGACCACATCGTCGGAAGCGGTAATCCACGGCGTTTGCGCATTGGCTTCCCGCAGTGGCTGACGGTCAACCACGTGCACCTGATACCGGGCCTCCGCTTCAAGACCAGGAAGCTTGAGCCGACCAATATTCGCACAGCTGGTGCCTTCCAGCTGCGCCAGCGAGAAGATCGCCTGGTCGGCGCTGACGACGCCTTTAAAGTAGACACCTGCATCCGGCATCTCCACCCGAACTACCCGGCCGGTATGTAGCGTCGTGCGGTGCTGTTTGTACCATTCGATCCACCAGCCAAGTTGTTCCAGCTCTTCGTCGGTGGCGCGGGCAAGATCCCACTCGATGCCGAAGTGGCCGAAGACTGCGGTGGCGGCGCGGAAATTGAGATCATGCCATCTGCCTGTCACGTGGGAGCGCCCAGAGGCGACGTGACTTCCCATGAGCTCGAGAGGGAGCAGCTGACCGGTCCACCACAACATTCGCTGACGATCCTGTGGATCTATATTGTCGGAGACCCAGACGCGCTCAGCCCGTTCCAGGACGCCAAGATCAATGCGTCCTCCACCCGAGCTGCACGACTCGAACTCAATGTGCGGGAATCGCGATCGCAGTTCGTCGAGCAATCGGTAGAACGCGCGCGTTTGGGCTGCAACCCCGGCCCGCCCCTCGGGCATCGTGCCTGCGTCGATCAAATCCCGGTTGTGATCCCACTTGACGTAGTCGATGGCGTACTCCTCGAAGAGCGCAGTCATCTGCTGGAGCACGTGGTCGTAGGCCTCAGGAATACCGAGGTTCAGCACCTGCTGGTGGCGAGCCTCAACGGGCATTCTGTCAGGCAGCTGCAAAACCCACTCAGGATGAGCACGAGCCAAGTCGGAATCCATGTTGACCATCTCTGGCTCGAACCAGAGTCCAAATTGCATGCCTAGGCGCTTGACTTCGTTGATGAGTGGGTGCAGCCCATCGGGCCAGACATCAGCACTCACTACCCAGTCGCCAAGCCCCGCAAAGTCGTTTCGACGAGCACCGAACCAGCCGTCATCCAAGACGTATCGTTCGACGCCCAGCCGCGCTGCACGCTGCGCCAAATCAGTCAGCCGCTCGAGATCGTGATCGAAGTAGACCGCCTCCCACACGTTCAACGTCACTGGCCGGTCCGTTGCAGGGTGGACAGGCAACGAGCGTAGAAACTCGTGGAAACGGCCCGCTTGAGCGTCCAGGCCGTGCGCGTAGTTAAAGTAGACCCAAGGCGACTCGTAGCCTTCCCCTTGGGTAAGACGCCCCTCGCCAGCAAGCAGAAGTTCTCCTCCACCAATCACCTGTGCGCCGAGTTGGTCGCGCTCCGCAAGCTGAATGTGGTTTCCGCTCCATCCGACATGCGTGGCCCAAATCTCGCCTTGCTGGTATCCGAACCCCCGCTCCCCCGCACTGAGAATGTAACTCGAGTCGGCCCCGGTCCTTCCATGACGGTTTTCACGCCGGAATGAGCCGACGGAGAATGATTGGCGCTGCATTGCGCGTTCGACAGCCCAGCGGCCAGCGAAATCCATGAGTTCTCTCGCCTGTGCTGGCACGGGGAAGCGAATGGTCAACTCGTCGAGTTGGAAAGCGTCGTCAGCGAGGTTGGTCAGCGATGCGCGAGCACGAACGAGCCCCATGGGCAGCATCTCCACCCAGATGCTCATCGCCAAACCGGCGGTGGGAGCTTCGGCCTGGTATTCGACGACCCCGGTTTCAGCAGAAACGAATCCCTCGACGGACTTCCCGTCAAGCAGCACCTGGCTGACGCGCCACGTCGGACTCCAATCCTTACCGAAGCGGTGCCCCACGAGCCCAGGACGCCCCTTCCACCCCCATCGCTCCTCAGGAATGATGCCCAGCTGCAGGGGTCCGTCGAACGTGTTATTGACTGCGGGCCACGTCGATGTGCACTGTAGCGTTACAGCTTCCTCAGCCGTAAGTGGTTCTATGTCCTGCCCCCAGTGCACAACGCTCGGCATGATCTCCGAGCCAGCGCTGAGCAAGATACCTACGCCGCCACTGTGTAACGAGATGAGAGATTCCATGGGTTAAGCTTCTTCGCTATCCTGTACTTAATTTCACTACGGAATTAAGTACAGGATAGTACATACCAGACACTCTGTGTCAACACCTGGTCGCAAGAAGCTTGCAAGTAACCCATGCCTTGCACAGGCGGGGTCGGCTACAACTCCTCGAGCGCCACGTACGCCGAGGGCTCGTCGACGGCGCGCAACATGACTGGAGTGAGCAACATTTTCGCGTCGTATCCGCCAAAGGCTCTGCGGTACGAGCCGACGTCGCTCCACCTGGCGACAAGCGCCACAAGGTCCGGTTTATCGACGTTGTGCACAACGTCGGCCGCGTCGTTGCCTGGCCTCCCCCTCCAGAACTCCGCGATGTCATGCAAGGCCGCAAGGAGATCGTCGTCGCAGTGCTCGAAACGGATGATGGCGTACATGCCGCTCATTCAACACCACCTGCATCGACAGCGCGATTTGTCACGGGACACCCATTGACCGATAATGATTTTCATGAAGAAGTCTGCTGCACTGCTACTCCTACCCGCTGCCATGACCCTCGCGGCCTGCTCATCCCCGTCCGCCACCGAAGGCGGCAAAGACATCGACAAGCCAAACGTCGTTGTTGCATTCTACGGGCTGGAGTACACGGCTCAGCAGATCGTCGGCGACCACGCGACGGTGACCACTCTGACGCAGCCGGGCCAGGATGCCCACGACCTTGAGTTGAAACCCACCCAGGTGGCGTCTGTCGGAGATGCGGATCTCGTCATGTACCTGAAACAGTTCCAGCCCGCTGTGGATGAGGCAGTGAAACAATCCGGCAATAAGCACGTCCTCGATGCGGCTGAGTTCGCCGAACTGCTGCCTGCCACGGGCGCCGGACATGGGCATGATCACGCAGACGACGATGATCATGCGGACGACCACGATCACGGAGACGAGTCAGAGGGCGAGCACAACCACGACCATGATGGTGAACATGACCATGGCGACGACCAGGAAAGCCAAGAAGACCACGACCATAGTGACGATGCCGACGACGACCACGAAGGCCACGATCACGACCATGGTGATTTCGACCCGCACTACTGGCTCGACCCGAACCGGATGGCCAAGGTTGGCCAAGCGCTGGCCAATCAACTGGGTAAGCAGTACCCCGAGATGAAGGACGATCTCCAGGCCAACGCGAAGAAGTTCAGCGAATCAATGTCGAAGATCGACGAGGAGTACAAGACTGGCCTCGCGAAGTGCGAGCGCAAGGAGTTCATCACCTCGCACACCGCGTTCAACTACCTCGCTCATAACTACGGTATGACTGAGATTGGCATTGCGGGCATCAACCCAGACGGTGAGCCCTCTCCTGCTCGTATCGCCAAGGTGCAGGAGCTCGCGAAGGAGCACGGCGTTACCACGATCTTCTTCGAGACACTCACCAGCCCGGCAGTTTCCAAAGCCATCGCCGGAGACCTCGGCCTCAAGACTGCAGTCCTTGATCCGCTCGAGGGCATCACTGAAAAATCTCCCGGCGACGACTACCCTTCCATCATGCGCGCCAACTTGAAGGCGCTGAAGGAAGCGAATGGGTGCAAGTAACCAACTACTAGAAGCCAAGAATCTCTACGTCGCGCGGGGCAGCAATCCTGTCCTGCGCGACGTCAGTGTGTGCGTAGGCAGGGGTGAAACCGTCGCGGTCCTTGGCGGCAACGGTTCTGGCAAGTCAACCCTGATCAACGCGGTGATGGGGCTCTTGGCACATCAACAAGGCACCGTTGAACTGTTCGGCACACCGCTGCGGCAATTCGATAGCTGGGAGCGCATTGGCTACGTTCCGCAGCATTCCTCGATACAAGTTGCGACGGCAACTGTGCGGGAGATCGTCGCAGCCGGCCGCATACCGCACCGCCGCCCATTTTTCCCCCTCAGCAAGGCCGACAAGAACGCGATAGACCATGCGCTCGACGTCGTGAACCTACGTGACCGCGCCCACTGGCCCTTCGCGTCGCTCTCCGGAGGGCAGAAACAGCGCGCACTCATCGCCCGAGCACTGTGCACCGAACCTGACCTATTCGTGATGGACGAACCCATGGCTGGCGTCGACCTGCATTCCCAGCACGGGCTGGCCACGCTGCTCGGCGAACTCGTCCACGCCAATGACAAAGGCCTTCTCGTCGTATTGCACGAGATCGGCTCCATGGAGATCGACCGTCGCATCACACTGTGCGACGGACGCATCACCCACGACGACCACCTCACCCCACATTCACACCACTCATCGCACGACGGCGACGAGGCACCGTCGCCCTTTGGCTTTGAGAGCCCCACAGCGGAGGCGCAATCATGATCGCAGTCCTCTCACTTGCGTTCTTCCAGCGCGCACTGATCGCTGCTCTCCTCAGCGGTCTGCTCGCCCCAAGCGTGGGCACGTACATTGTGCAAAAGCGTCTTAGCCTCCTGGGCGACGGGCTCGGGCACGTCGCCATCATGGGCGTCGGCTTCGCGCTCATGACCGGGCAGGCTCCACTCCCCGTCGCCATCATCACCGCAATTGCGGGTGCGATTGGCGTCGAGCTGCTCCGCCAAAGTGGTCGTGCTTCGGGCGACCTGGGGCTCGCCATCTTGTTCTACGGCGGCCTCGCCGCAGGCGTGCTCATGGCGGGTGTAGCCGGACAAGGACCAGCTGGCCTCAGCAGCTTCCTCTTCGGCTCCCTCACCTCCGTCACTTCCACCGACATCACCGTGATTGTGATTCTCGCCGTCATCGTGTTGGCGTTCACCATCGGTCTCTCACCACGCCTGTTCGCCGTGAGCATCGATGAGAACCACGCCCGCACGCTGGGTTTGCGCACACGCGCGCTGAACATGCTGATCGTCGTCCTCGCTGCTGTGACGATCACTATGTCGATGCGCACGGTGGGGTTGCTGCTGATCTCAGCGCTCATGATCATCCCTGTCGCAACGAGTCAGCAATGCTTCGTCGGGTTCCGCGCCACATTCTTCGGCGCGATGGGATTCGGTGTGCTCTCCGCGCTCATCGGCGTCTTCAGCTCGTTCTACCTCGACACCGCACCAGGCGCAACGATCGTCGTCACCGCAATTCTGCTGATGGCCATGGCGTGGCCACTTGGGCGCTACCTCCGCCGCCCTTGGCGCTTCGTCCCGTTCGTCGAAGATCACGGCCAGCACGCCCACGAACCCGCAGAACCCCACGGACACCACGACCACGACCCGGCACGTGTGATTCAGCACGGCGACCACTACGATTACGTGCACGACGGCCATCGCCACGCGAAGCACGGAGACCACTACGATGAACACTAAGCGCAACACCTGGCAGCGAGCCGCGGTGCGCGACTACCTCGTCGCCAATGAAGACTTCAAAACTGCGCAAGAGGTGCACGAAGAATTACGCAATATGGGTGACAAGGTGGGGCTCGCGACGGTGTATCGCGCTCTACAGGCGATGGTCGAGAGCGGCGAATTGGACATGATGCGCAACGCCGAAGGCGAGGCAACATACCGCGCCTGCTCTCCAGGCCACCACCATCACTTGGTGTGCCGACAGTGCGGGTACACCGTCGAGATCGGTGCCGAACCCGTCGAAGAATGGGCACATTCCGTAGCCCAGCAGTACGGTTTCACCGACGCCGGTCACGACGTCGAACTCTTCGGCCTGTGCGCTGATTGCTCCCGTTGACGATTCCTCAGCGCTCGAAGAACGGCAGTGACCGCAGCGCGCGGTCGAGATGCCAGGTGGCGTAGGCCACGACGAGTGAATCAACGTGCTTTGCCGTCGGCTGGCTCGTCGCCTTCGTAGTTTCCCAGTCTCCCGCCAGCAGCGCCCCCATGTGCCGGCGCGCGTCGTCGTCGAGGCGTGCCGATCCCGGTTCCTTGCAGTTGGTGCACGTTGCCCCGCCGGAGCGCGGAGAGAACCAGTGCACCTCGCGCTGGCCGCAGCCGCTGCACTCCCCAACTGCAATCCCGTACCCCGCCAGCGCCAAGCTGCGCAGCAGATAGGAGTCAACGATCAACGCCGGCGGATGATACCGCTTCTCCAGCGCCCACAAGGCGCCGGCAAGCAGGAGAAACTGTTGTCGCGCGGGGCTGCGCTCTTCGGCAACTAAACGATCCGCCGTTTCGACGAGCACCTCCGCCGCCGTGAAACGCAGGTAATCCGCACCCAATTCGCTCGGGCGGATGGCTTCTACCTGCGAGACCACGTCGAGGGAGCCGCGCCCCTCAGCTAACTGCACGTCCACGTGGTTGAACGGCTCGAGTCGACTTCCGAATTTCGAGGAACTGCGACGAACGCCGCGCGCCACCGCTCGTACTTTCCCGTATTGCCGGGTGAGCAGGGTGATGATGCGGTCGGCTTCACCGAGCTGGTGAGTTCGCAGCACGACGGCTTCATCACGGTATGTAGGCACCAGTCGATCTTATGTCGCTACGCTTTTCACATGCCTGAGCCTCGCCGACGCCCCACCCCTCACCCTGTCTCTTATACACATCTCCGAGCCCACGAGACGTCCTGGATAATC
>NZ_CAMYFI010000062.1 GCF_947255005.1 uncultured Tessaracoccus sp.
CGAGATTATCCAGGACGTCTCGTGGGCTCGGAGATGTGTATAAGAGACAGCTACCCTCCCCTGCCTCAAAACCGCGCTACCCCTCCCCGCAGGATCTTCGGGTTAGGAAGGTTGATGTTCGGGCTTCAGCGGGGCGTACAGAGGCTCTCAGAGGGCAAGCGGCCCGGAGGGTCGCGTGGCAGTTTAGGGGGTGGGGTAGCGCGAGAGGGTGGCTCGTAGTTGCTCGCGGTAGTGCCGGTTTTGGTTGACGAGTCGGTTGCGTTCCTGGTCGGACTTGGCGAGTTTTTTCTCGGCGGTTTGGGCGCGAGTCATGGCCTCGTCCCGTTGTTTTCGCACCTGGGCTAGCTCTTGGCTCAACTCGTCTACCTGGGCTTGTAAGTGACTCGATGAGGTGGCCGCATCGAGGGCACTGCTGGGGCGCTACCTGCTAACTCACGGACCCAGTTTATTTCAGCCCGACCCCCCGAGCTGGCGCTCATGTATGCAAGAGGTGTGTCCCACTTTCTCAGATTCGACTCAGGGAGTCTTCAGGATTCTCGGGAAGGGTGATTCGCGGGGTCCTCGTCATCCCCGAGTCCGCAGGACCGGGGGGGTGGCGTGTGTGGTTGGTTGGTGCACGTGGAGTTTGAGTTCAAGGCGTCGGCGTTCCGGCGCGGGTGTTGCGCGGAGAACATCGAGGCAGCATGGCGCCAGTGGCTCACGGACTTCATTGAAGGTGATCATCCGGTGAATGTTGTCCGGTTGGGTTTTGACCGGGTGGGGCGACTATTAGAGGTCGGTGCGCATACGCTGGATGATGGAGACAAGGTGATCGTGTTCCATGCGATGCCTGCACGTAAGCGGTACACCGATGCGATCTGAGAGGAGGTCCGCAATGACAGACACAGACAAGAGCGCCCACGATGAGGCGATTGCTGATGACTTCGAGCGAGGATGGTCGAGTGAACGTATCGCGGCTTCCCAACGCGCGTGGGGTCCTGCGATGCCTGATGGACTGCCGGTGTGGCTGAACAGGCAGCTGGCCGAACGAGCTCATGCTGAGGGGCGCAGCGAGCCGAGGATCATCCAAGAAGCCCTCACTCGCTACCTCGCAGCCTGAGATAGCTGCCGCGTCGCTCCTACGGAAGAATCCCCCTGGGAGGCCCCGGAATTATCTGACTTGGCTTCGTGGCGCATCTTGCCTATCGAAGAGGGGCTGTCTGGGGGCAGAGCGCACCACACGCAATAATGTAAACACAATTCGGGAGTTTCGTTTGAGGAGGGCACGATGAGCGAGGAGTACGGAACTGTAGGCGGTGTGCCAGTCTCCGAGGATGACATTGCGGCGATGGTGGCGAACGCGGAAGCCGGGTTCCCTGGCGTGACGATGCGGCGGGCTCGCCCTGGGCGTCCGTCGATGGGAGAGGGGCCGTCTCGCACGGTCGCGGTGCGGCTGGACCCGCAGTTGGACGCGGCCCTAACAGCTCGGCAACGCGAGAGCGGGCAGACGACCTCGGAGCTCATCCGCGCCGCCCTCATTGCCTACCTCCCTGCCGCCTGTCCTGTTCCTGGGGGTGGCCGAGGCCACCCCCAGGAACAGGACAGGCGGCAGGGATAACTAGGCGCAGAACCTCTAGAATGGAGGCCAAGTATAGATCTCAAGAATTCCCGGAGCTTACTTACTCAAAGGAGAAGAGCTTCTTTCAGCCTGCCTGACATCTTCCTCATGCAAGTTTTTGGGCAGCGGCTCGTATGAGTAAACATAGCCCGTACCAGAAGCGTCATTCGGGGAAGGTTTAAAATTTGTGTTTTTCTGGCGTGAAACCTCACCGCGAGGCCCACTGGACACGGGGGTGCTGGGAGAAATTGCGTAGGGGTTAGGCTTCCCGGGGTTAGCCAAGGAAAATGTCACCCATTTAGGGCACCGAGTAATGCCTTCACAGTAGGCTGTTTGAACTCCCCACATCTCCTTTCCATTTCCAATTGGCACAGTGACCTTACTAGTACTCCCCTTAGGCTTGTAACTGTAAGTACGAGTGTGATCGAGGATCGCCACTAACCTAACCTTCTGCTGCTTCTCCAGCCTGCAGGTGATTGCCTGACATTTATACTTCCCTGCCCACGTAAAGAAAACCCTCGATGTACCCTCCGCTTTCATCGAAGTTGAGCCTGACAGTGCCACAATTGCCCGCAGGTTATCAATCTTATGCTTGGTCCATATCTTATCCCAACCGAAACCCTTATCTGATGTGACGTCGTAGAATCCCCTTCGCAGCGGTATTGAAGGAAGTACGAAGCTTCGGGTTATAAGTTCTCTGTATCACTTGGCTTGAAGGATACCCAGATGGCGGCGGCGCGGCGGATGAAGTTGATGACCCTGCTGATACAATTACCATCGACGTCAGCAAAGCAGCTATACAACATGAGCTAAATCTTTTCATTGGATAGATTCCTATCCTCTAGGTTTTACAAGACACTCCACGGGAAATTACAGATGAACTTTATGTCTCCACGCGATGCTTACATTTATTACTTTAAATACCACCTCCAGATCTCATCCGAACTACGCAACATGGTACTGGGCCTTTGGGTCAGCGATCCATTAGATATAGTTCAAGTAGTGTACAGAACTGAAGCCAGTAGCCTCCCACGTGGCATAGCTCGGTACGAGCCAATGGAGGACTGGGGTGGCAAGGTTCCGAATCCGCCAAAACTAGAGACTATGGATCCAGATTCTATTGTAAGAGTGTTCAGTCACATTGACACTGCAAACAGCGCTATTTACCATATGGCAATGATGCTCGCTATAGATATTCGCGAACCCAGCGATATACAAGTAATAGATAATGGAATCGGGTGGATCGGAGAGCCTATAGATGTACTTCCTGACAGATATAAGGTTCCCTTGGGGTAAAAGGTGCGCCTGTGGGGGGAAGCAAGAGCCTAAAGGCAACAATCTTGGGCGTCCTCGCCATGGCCTGTGGCCCCGGCAGACCCCTATCGGCAACGTCCCGACCCCAGACGCGGCCCTAACAGCGCGCCAGACGACCTCGGAGCTCATTCGGGATGCTCTTAGCGCCTATCTCGCTGCCTAATTCTGTGCCGACTGGATCTGGTCACGAAGGGCGTGCTGGGAGGGCGTCAATAGTGACTCAGGAATCCGGGTGACCTTGAGGGCTTCCAGGGCCTCGCGGTCGTCGTCGCTGATGTGGGTCTGCATGTGGTTGCGTCCGGCTGTCGTAGCAAGTCGGGATTGGCTCACGACGGTGCCGACCTCACCGCACACGGGGCACTCCCACCGCACGCCGGGGCCGGAGGGCAGGACCACAGTGTCGAGAACTTTTCCGTTCAGGAACTCACGACGAAGTTGGGCCCATTCACGAGCCCACGCTTTCTTTTGCTCGCCGTAGCTCATCACTCGAACCCCGGAAGCATCGGGCCGCGCGCGGCCTCCTCTGCTTCTCGGGCACGCTCTTTCCGGGCACGGAACGCGCGCTGTCTGACGGTGTCGACGTGGAGGCAAAAGTGCTTTGCTGTTTCGGCCCATGAGTGTCCACCCTCGTCGTGATAGGCGCGGATCGCTTCTCGCTCGGCGGCTTTGTCGGCAAGCCACTGCTCACGGGATTGCGAGGTCCAGCGCTGGGCGGTGCGTACGGAAGCTCCAGCTCGTCGTGCGGCTTCCTTGGCAGTAAGGGTTCCGCGACTGACGCGCTCGTCGGGAAGAATGGTCATGTCAGGTTCTCCCATCGTGATCGTGCCGCTGCGTGGCGCACTTCGTTGCCTTGTTTGCTGAGTGCTGTCTGGCGGGCGCGGAAGGTTTGGCGGGTCGTGTGGCGCCAGGTCCAGCGGGCGATAGATCGGGCGAGGTGGGTCACTTCGGCGTAAGTGAGAGGTCCTCGGGGGAAGTCGTTGGCAATGACAGTTTCGTTGCGTTGCCAGGCGTAGGCGAACACATCCGTTTCCCAAGTTCCTTGTGGGCCGTCCCAGTGCTTCGGATGGCGCGGTAAGCCCAATGTCTTGTGAGGTCAAACAGCGCGACACTGCGGCCTACAGCAGACTTGCTGAGGGTCTTGCGGAGGTTGTTGGGGCCAGTCAGCGCCCCGCTGTTCGAGCGTTTCATTGAGGAGTTGCGCGTGCTCGGCGCGCACGTCGAAACGGGCCAGTTCGGCGCCATGATGGATGTGGAGCTCGTCAACGACGGCCCCGTCACCATCTGGATAGATTCCGACGAGCTGCGCTGAGACGCGTCGGCGTCAGGCGCTCACGATGCGCTTGCCGAAGGGGAAGCAGCTCACCGGAATCATCTTGAGGCTCACCACAGCGTTGGTGATGCCGACGATGGTGATCGCCTGACCGAAGGCGGCAACCACATGCACCAGCGCGAGCGCCCACCCCAGCAGGATGAACCAGATCACGTTGATGACCGTAGAGAACGCACCAGCGCTCGGCTTCCTCTCGACGCGCTTTCCGAACGGCCACAGCACATATGCGGCCATACGCATGAACGCCACTCCCACTGGAATGGTGACAATCAGCAGGCAGCTGGCAAGCCCCACCAAGAAATAGGCCAATGCCAGCCAGATTCCGCCGAACACGAGCCAGATGATGTTCAACACAGTACGCATGAGCGCCTCCTTACTCACTTCGAGCCTACCTGTTCGCGTGCGCCGATCCAGGCGGTCCTCGCTACAGTGGTGCGGTGACTTCCGCCCGACCCCACCGTGACATCGTGAGCTTCGTGCGCCGCAGTTCCCGCATGAACGATTCGCAGCGCAGCGCATTGGAGCGCCACGGCAGCGAGTTCATCGTCGACGTGCCTACCGGCGAGCTGGAGACGTCCATCGCCGACAGCGCCAGCGTCGACTGGGCCGCGACGTTTGGGCGCGAGGGCGAGCTCATCGTCGAAATCGGCTCCGGCACCGGCGACTCCCTCGTCCCCATGGCAGCCGGACGCCCGGAGGCAAACGTCGTCGCCTTCGAGGTGTTCGAGCGGGCAGTGGCGTCAACGGTGGGGCGGCTCGCCCGCGAACAGGTATCGAACGTGCGACTCGTGATGGCCGACGGCGCCCAGGGCCTCCGGCAATTGTTCGCCGACGGCTCCCTCACTGAGGTCTGGACGTTCTTCGCCGACCCCTGGCACAAGGCGCGTCACCACAAGCGGCGGCTGGTCTCGCGTCAGTTTGGCGACGTGGTCGCGGCCAAGCTGCGCCCTGGCGGGTGTTGGCGGCTGGCCACCGACTGGGAGGACTACGCGCTCTGGATGCGGGAACAGCTCGACGATCACCCGCTGCTGCGCAACGTGCACGACGGCTGGGCACCGCGGCTTGCTGAGCGCCCGGTCACGAAGTACGAGGCGCGCGGGCTCGCCGCCGGCCGCCAGGTGTTCGACCTCACGTACGAGCGCCGGCCATGAGGCTCCGCATCGACCTCGCCTACGACGGGCACGACTTCCACGGCTGGGCGGCGCAGCCCGGCCTGCGCACGGTGCAAGGCGAGCTCGAAACGTGGATTGGCAAGGTGCTTCGCGGCGCCGAGCCGTCGTCGCTCACCGTGGCCGGCCGCACCGACGCCGGCGTGCATGCCCGCGGGCAGGTGTGTCACCTCGACGTCGAACGCCCCTCCCCGACGATCTGCGACGACCTCCTCCGGCGTCTGCGCAAGGTGCTGCCCGACGACATCGTCGTGCGCAGCGTCTCGCCGGCGCCCGACGGGTTCGACGCGCGCTTCTCCGCCATCTGGCGCCGCTATTCCTACCGGGTGCTGCCCGCAGATCGGGTGCCCGACCCATTGCAGCGCGGCCACGTCGTCACGCTGCGGCACGGCGTCGACGTCGAGCTCCTGAACGACGCCGCCCCCCTGCTGCTCGGTCTGCGCGATTTCGCCCCGTTCTGCAAGCCTCGCGACGGCGCCACCACCATCCGCGAACTCCGCGAGCTGAGAGCCACCCAGCGCGAGGATAGCGTCGTCGAGATTCATCTGCTCGCCGACGCGTTTTGTCACTCGATGGTGCGCTCGCTGGTGGGCGCGCTACTGGCGGTGGCCGGCGGGGCTCGCGACGTGGCGTGGCTGGAGCGCGTCGCCGCTCACCCCGAGCGCCACAACGAGGTACTCGTGATGCCCGCGCACGGGTTGGTGCTGGAGGAGATCGGGTATCCGCCCGACGACGAGCTCGCCGCCCGCGCGGCCACAGCCCGCGCCGTTCGATCCCTCGAGGAGTCCTCATGAGTCACTATTTCGAGACCCCCGACGAGCCCCTCGTCACCCGCACCATTGACGCCACCATCTTTGGCAACGACCTCACGTTCACGACAGCACGCGGCGTGTTCTCGGGTACCCGGCTGGACCCAGGCACGAGTGTGCTGTTGCGCGAGGTGGCCCCGCCGTCGGAGGGCCACATTCTGGACCTGGGCTGCGGGTTTGGCCCGATCGCGGTGGGGTTGGCCGTCGCGTCGCCGAAGGTCACCGTCGAGGCGGTCGATGTGAATGCGCATGCCGTAGCGCTCACGAACATGAACGCGGAGGCGCACGGGGTGGCCGATCGGGTGCGGGCGGGAACGGATGCGGATGGCCCGTTCGACGAGATGTGGTCGAACCCGCCGATTCGCATCGGCAAGGAGGCCCTCCACGCGCTGCTGCTCACATGGCTGCCGAAGCTGCGCCCCGACGGCACGGCCTGGATGGTGGTGAGCAAGAATCTGGGCGGCGATTCGCTTGCCCGCTGGCTCACCGACGAGGGGTGGCCGACGGAGAAAGTGGCCTCTGCGAAGGGCTTCCGTGTACTTAGAACCACTTGGGCGGGGGAATATTCCGGCTAGGGTGGAGGTTGTAGCCAGTGAACGCTCCTCGAAAGGATATTGGCAATGACTTACGTTCTTCCTGACCTCGACTACGACTACGGCGCACTCGCCCCCCACATCGCCCCTGAGATCATGGAGCTGCACCACAGCAAGCACCATGCCACCTACGTCAAGGGCCTCAACACCGCGCTCGAGCAGCTCGCCGAGGCGCGCGAGAAGGGCGAGCTCGGCACCGTCAACAAGCTCGCCAAGGACGTCGCCTTCAACCTCGGTGGCCACGTGAACCACTCCGTGTTCTGGAAGAACATGTCTCCCGACGGTGGCGGTGAGCCCGAAGGTGCTCTCTCCGACGCCATCACCGAGGGCTTCGGCTCCTTCGAAGGCTTCAAGAAGCAGTTCAACGCCACAGCGCTCGGCATCCAGGGCTCCGGCTGGGCCATCCTCGCCCTCGACACCCTGGGCGGCCAGCTCCTCGTGCACCAGCTCTACGACCAGCAGGGCAACCTGCCGACATCGCAGGTGCCGCTGCTGCAGCTCGACATGTGGGAGCACGCCTTCTACCTGCAGTACAAGAACGTGAAGGCTGACTACGTCGACGCCTGGTGGAACGTCGTCAACTGGAACGACGTCGCCTCCCGCCTCGAGAAAGCCAAGAACGCGCAGGCTGCGCTCGCCTGATCCAGCCCTCGCGCGTGGGGTCGTCGCCACTTTGCGGCGGCCCCACTGCCGTGTCCGGAGCCAGCCTGCAACACCCCGGGCGGCGGCCCCACGACTCAGCGCCCGCCGACGAGCGCCTCGGCCTTCGCGCGCAGGTGGTCGGACAACCGCCAGGCGCCCGACGCCGCAGCGGCGAGCAGGGTGCGGGCGAGATGCTCGCCGCGGTCGGTGAACCAGCGAGCCACCGTGACCCCGTGCCCCGGGCGCGAGAGCACCTCGATCTCGTCCCCGGCCTGCACCGTGCCCGACTGGGCGACGTGCAGGTACACCCCCGGGAGGCCGCGCTCCTGAAAGCGGCGCACCCAGCCGTCGATGCCCATCCACTGCTGGAACGTGGCGCAGGGGGTCCGCACTGATGACACGGTGAACTCCGCTGTACCGATGCGCCAGCGTTCGCCGAACTCCGCGTCGTCGATCGCGATGCCTTCGGTGCGGAGGTTCTCGCCGAACGCGCCGGGCGGCAGTTCGCGGCCCAGCTCGCGCTCCCACCCGAGGATCGCCTCCTGCGAGTACGCGTAGACGGCCTTGTCGATGCCGCCGTGGTGTGCGCGGTCGCACTGCACGTCGGCGAACAGCCCGAGGTCGCGCACCGCCACCGGCCCGTCGACCGGCCGCTTGTCGATGCCGCTGACGCCGACGCGGCCCGAGACCGACGTCAACCCCGCGGCCACGCAGACCGCCGTCACCTTGCCGGCCATCAGACGTTCCTCTCGCCGTACACCCATTCGGGGACACGCTTGCCGGTCAGCCAAGCCCACCACACGATCGCCACGACGAACGGGGTCAGCGCAAGCCCCAGTGCCCAGCGCGTGCGGATGAAGACGGGCAGCTCTTCGGTGAGCGGCACGAAGTTGATCTCGCCTGCCTTGTTCGATGCGGACGACGCACAGGCGTCCAGCCACCTGCCGTCGACGCAGACCTTCACCCATGTGTGACCGCTCAGGAACCAGGGCCTGGAGAAGCCCCGCACTCGCGCGGCGTGCACGAGGCGCACGTCGAAGCCCAATCGTCGCAACACAAGCAGCAGCACCGTGTTGTATTGCGGGGAACGCCCGCGCCCGTGGCGAAGCGAAGTCGTGGGCGACTCCCACAGATGCCAGGCCGAATGCACCGGGAAGGCCTCGGCGACCGCGCGAACTGCTGCGTTCACCAGGTCGATGCCCTCCTCCCCGCCGGAGGCGGCCGCCTCCGCGATGGATTCGACGGTCTCCCCCCGCCCGGTCGGTGTCGGCGCGAAGGCAGCCACCGCGCCGACCGCCGCACCCACTACCCCAGCCACACCGAGCATTGCCGTGCGTTTACGCATACTTCCTCCTCGTGAATCCGCGCAGCGATCGGGCCGGAGCTTCGTCGGCCAGTCGCTCGTGGAGCGCCAACATCTGCTCGACGGTGCGCCGCCAGCTGTATTGCTCCGCTCGGGCTCTGGCCGCCTGCCGCAAGTCTGGGCCGAGGTTGGGCACCAACCGCTCGACGGCATCCGCCAGCGATTTCGGGTCCGGCGCCCCCCACGCGCCCGACGTCCCATCGACCAGCTCGTGCGCCCCACCGCGGTTCGACGTGACGACGGGGGTTCCTGAGGCAAGCGCTTCCAGCACCGCGAGCCCAAACGTCTCCGCCGGGCACACCGACAGCGAGATGTCCGCCGCCGCGTAGCGCTTGGCGAGTTCGTCGCGCCCATCCACGAACCCGTGGAAGAACACCGGCGCGTCGCCGGCGATCTCCTCAAGCTCAGCCTTGTCGGGCCCAGTGCCGTAGAGATCCAGCCGCACCGGCCTCCCCCGACGATGCAACTCCACTGCCGTCGCCACAGCGAGCTGCGGCGACTTCTCGTGGCTCAGCCTGCCCGCGTAGCAGAGTTTGAGCACGCCGTCGTCGGCGGGTGCGACCACCTCAGGGCGGAACGTCGCGAGGTCCACGCCCAGCGGCACCCGCTCAAGGTTGGCGCCGGTGTTCGAGAACTCTTCGGCGGCGAACTCGCTGGTGACCACGACTGCGTCGAACTCTTTCGCCAACCGACGGTTCATCGCACCCACGGCGGCCTCCACGCCGAACGAGCGCTTGATCCACATAGCGAGCATGTCGGAGAGCCGCTCGTGGCTGAACAGCACGGAACCCACCGCGCGCTTCTTCGCCCACCGGCCCGCCGGCGAGAGCGTCCACTTGTCCGACACCTCGATGGTGGTGGGACGGAACCTGTCCAGCACGTCGAGCGCGCGCCAAGGCTTCGAGATCATGCGGTACTGCTTCGTGATACGCGGCGACCGCACGAACACATGGATGCCGGATTCGTCCTCGACGATCTCGTCACGCTTGCCTGGAGAGACGAACACGCGCTCGTGGCCGGCCTCGATGTAGCCGCGTCCGAGCTGCTCGATGACCACCTTCATCCCGCCGGACGTCGGGCCGACGAAGTTAGCCATTTGCGCGATTCGCATGCCTACCAGTGTGCCACGCCTCGTCAGAGCGCAGGGGCGGATCAGGAGTCGCCCAGCAACGTCCTATCTGACAGCTGCGCGCCCTTCACTTCCGCGAACGTCTGAGCCAGCTGCTCAGGAGTGACCTGGCGCTTACGTTCCTCATCGACCTCCAACACGATATTGCCCTCGTGCATCATGATGAGCCTGTTGCCCAAGTCGATAGCCTGCTGCATGTTGTGCGTCACCATGAGCGCGGTGAGCCCGTGGTCGGCCACCATTTCCTTCGTGAGCCGGGTGATGAGCTCCGCTCTCGACGGGTCCAGCGCGGCCGTGTGCTCGTCGAGCAGCAGAATATCTGGGCGTTCGTGCGCGGCCATGAGCAGACTCAGCGCCTGCCGCTGCCCGCCCGACAGCATTCCCACGCGCATCGCTAGGCGGTTCTCCAAGCCGAGGTCGAGGCGTTCAAGCGCCTCACGGTATTGGGCGCGCTTGCGATTGGTGACCGCCATGGGGAGCCCTCGTCGCTGCCCCCTCGCGAAGGCGATAGCGAGGTTCTCCTCGATGGTCATGTGAGGCGCGGTGCCCGCCATCGGGTCTTGGAACACCCGCGCGACGTAGCGTGCCCGGCGATACTCCGACGTCTTCGTCACGTCACGACCCGCGACGTGGATGCTGCCGCCGTCGAGCTGGTAACGCCCAGAGATGCAGTTCAGGAGGGTCGATTTGCCGGCACCGTTCGAGCCGATGATGGTGACGAAATCGCCTTCATCGAGGACGAGAGAGAGCTCGTCGAGCGCCACCCGTTCGTTGACGGTACCGGGGAAGAACCGCTTGGTGATTCCACGAATATCCAGCATCACGCCACCTCCGCCTGGGCCTGGGCAGCGGCCCGGTAGCGTCGTCGTCGCCAAGCCTTCAACGGCGACAGCGACGGGATGGTGAGCGCCAGCACCACCAGCACCGCAGAGACCAGTTTCATGTCGTTGGGATCCAGGCCGGCTTGCAGCGCCAGCTGGATGATGCCTCGGTAGATCACGGATCCGAGCGCCGCCGCGAGCACGGACTGCCACACCGCCGTCATGCCGAAGATGGCCTGTCCGACGATCACCGACGCCAGGCCGGCGACGATGAGGCCGATGCCCATCTGGATGTCCGCGAACCCGTTGTACTGCGCCATGAACGAGCCGCACAGCGCAACGAGCCCATTCGACAGCGCCAGCCCGACGATCTTCATCTGCCCGGTGTTGATGCCCTGGGCGCGGGCCATGTCCTCGTTGTCGCCGGTTGCCCTCAGCGCGACGCCGTACTCGGTGCCGAGGAACAGGTACACCAGCACGCCGACGAGCGCCGCGATGGCCGCGAAGATCGCCACCGACACCCACGTGCCCAAGAGTCCGTGCTCGCGCAGCGGAGTCCACAACGTGTCAGCGCGCAGCAGCGGCACGTTGGCTTTGCCCATGATGCGCAGGTTGATGGAGTACAACGCGATCTGCGTCAGAATGCCGGCCAGGAGCGGGTTGATGTTCGCCCACACGTGCAGCCCGCCGGTGATGATGCCGGCGAGCACACCGACGACGAACGACGACAGCACGGCCCACGCGGGGTTGACGCCCGCGACGATCATCACGGCGCTCATCGCGGCACCCGTCGTGAACGAGCCATCGACGGTGAGGTCGGGGAAATCCAGCACGCGATACGTGAGATAGACGCCAATCGCCATGACGGCGTAGAGCAGGCCTATCTCTAATGCGACGATCACCAGTGTGCTCCTTGCGAGTAGGGCTTAGAACTGCTTCGCGGCGCGATCAACCACGGCCTTCGGCAGGTCGACACCTTGCGCGGCTGCGGCCTTCTGGTTGACGAACAGATCGAATTCTTTCTGCGTCTCGACGGCCAGCGTGCCGGGATCTGCGCCGTCAATGATCTTCACGGCAAGCGCCGCTGCGTCCTTACCCTGCTGGGTGTAGTTCACGCTGAGCCCGGCTGCCGCGCCGCGCTCCATCGTCGCCTCATCCGATGCGAAGACGGGGATGTGCTGCTGCTCGGCCACCTGCACGACCGACTCCGCCGCAGCCACCACGACGTTGTCCGTCGGGATGAGGAACGCGTCCACGTCGAGTGACTGCGCCGCCTGCTGCACCTCCGACGAGTTCGTCACCGTCTTGGTCACGAGCTCAATGCCAGTCGCCGACGCCGCCTCCTGCGTCGCCTTGACCTGCACCTCGGAGTTCACTTCGCCCGACGAGTAGACGATCCCCACCCGCTTGACCTCCGGCAGCACCTCTTTGATGAGTTCGATCTGCGCATCCATCGGGTTGAGATCGGACATGCCTGTCACGTTGGCGCCCGGCTTCTCCCAGCTATCGACGAGTTCCGCCGCGACGGGGTCCGTCACCGCCGCAAACACGATGGGCTTCTGCGCGATCGTCTGCGCCAGCGCCTGCGCCGAGGGGGTAGCGATGGCGTAGAACAGGTCGTCGTCGCTGCTCGCAAAAGCGTTCGCGATGTTGGTGAGCGTCGATTGGTCACCGTTCGCGTTCTGCACGTCGATCGTGAGGTTCTTACCTTCCTCGTACCCGGCTTCCTTGAGGCCTTCGATGAAGCCTTCCCGTGCCGCGTCGAGGGCGGGGTGGCTCACAATCTGTACGACGCCGACCTTGAGGCCGTCCTTGGCGTTCGAATCGCCGTCGCTCTCGCCACACGCGGTAAGCGTCATGCTCGCCGCGAGCACGCAGAGGGCCATCTTTCTCCACTGCATGAGTTCTCCTTGAATGGGACGCTGAAAACGAACTGTATCGGCCGCCGAAACCGACGGTCAGCGTTGTCCGAGGCTTAGACAGTCCGATCTGCCCGCTCGGTAACGCTCGTCGGGAACTCCACGCCCATGCGTTTGGCGGCCTCCGGGTTGATGGTGAGCTCCAGGTTCGTCTGAATCTCGACGGGTGTCTCCTGCGGCTTCTTCTCCTCCAGAATGCGCGCGATGGTACCGGCGGTCTGCACACCCTGCGCCTTGTAGTCGGTGGCGTAGGCCGCGCCCGCGCCGCGCTTGACACTGTCCGCGTCGGTGGAGAATACGAACCGCTGCTTGGATTCTGCCACCTGCAGCAGAGACTCGAGCGCGGAGACGACAGTGTTGTCATTGCCCACCCAGTACGCGTCCACGTCGAGCGACTCGGCTGCCTGCTGCACCTCGGAGGAGTTGATGATGGTGGCTTCCTGCACGCTGAGCCCGGCAGCCTCGGCAGCTTCCTTCGCAGCCTTGGCCTGCACTTCGGAGTTCACTTCGGACGACGAGTACACAATGCCGAGCCGTTCGATGCTCGGATCTATTTCACGCAGCACCTTGATCTGCTCGTCGGCGGGAATCTGATCCGACGTGCCCGTCACGTTGCCCCCGGGCTTGTCCATGGAATCGACGAGGCCCGCCGCGACGGGGTCCGTCACGGATGCGAACACGATGGGCTTATCCGCGATCACCTGCGCGAGCGCCTG
>NZ_CAMYFI010000063.1 GCF_947255005.1 uncultured Tessaracoccus sp.
GGTATCCAGCCCCTGCACTACGACGAGCAACGAACGCTCACCGCCGGCCCGGCCCTCCGCGAAGAGTCGTTCCTGCAGCTCCGCGAGGAGTTCACCGCGCGTCGCCATCACCTGCTCACCGTCCGACTTTGTGCCGTCGAAGCCAGGTTTACCGTTGCGATCAAACGTAGCGAGGTCGAAGTCGTCAGTGACGCGCAGCACGTCGCGGGGGTCGGTGGTCCAGCTCATGGGGTGCCCTTTCTGTAGGTCTCTCCATCTTGCCAGCGGGTGACAGGGGAGGGGAGGCGCAGCGAAATCCCCAGCACACGATCACCACGTCACGCGCGAGCAAGTGTCTCGTCAGGCGAGAATCCGCTCCATGTCCTGACGAATCGCCGTGGTGGGACGATACATCCGCACCCTCTCGCCAGAGCTTTCGACTTGCACGAAGCCGAACCGCTTGCAGTAGTACTGCACCAGCGCTGGCTGCTGAACGTCCACGACGAGAAATTTTGCCGCCGACGCGTGGGCAGCAGCGAGGTGCTGGGCGTAGACGCACACCATGAGTACCGTTCCCGTGCCTGTGCTTTGCGAGTCTTTATCCACCGCAAACTTCCCGAGCAATTGGGCGGGGGAAGGCCTGATTCAGGTTATTCACCCAAGGGCTGTTGCTGCCTACTGCTGCTTTGTGCCCGCGCTTGATGTTGCTCGGGATGATCTGATGCGCGCTCAGCGTGAAGAAGGCGGTGGGTTGATCGAGGTTGTCGATCCTGGAGAGCACCCAAACGCTGCAGAGATTCTCCTCCTGCCATGCGCGGGCGTGCCGTTGTAGCCAGTCGTCCATGGAATCGTCGCGACCACAGGTGAAGAACTCCAGATAGTGATCTTCGTCCAGCCTGCGCAGTTGTAGTCCCCGTTGGCCGAGGTAATCGGGCAGACGCGCGTACATCTCAGCGGGAAGGCAAGGAACGAGCGGCCTGCACGAAAGGCACGTGTACTTGTGCGCCAGATTCCACTGCCTCCAGATCTTCCGCCGATACCAGCGAGACCATCGCGGGTGGCAGATCGAGGTCTTCACCCGGCTTGGGAGCGCGAGTGAGGAAATACTCCACGACGTGCTGACTCCCAAGGGTGCTCCGTCCGCTGCCCTCCGGACGCGCAGCCCATGCGTCAACCCACACTGCTTCCTGATGGGTGAGATCCACGAGATCCCAACTGTCCTTCTGCCCGTATGCGCGCCAGACGCCATCGAGCACGGCTGATGTGTAGGCATCCAGCTCTTCGGGAAGATCCTCGCGGGCTTCGCGCTGCGCATCGATCATCGTGATGTCTGCGGTTTTCTGTCCCGCATGCGCGCTGAGCAACTCCCCGACGACGGGTCCGCGCCGCATCGCGTAAAACTTCTCGCCGAACAGTTGCTCGCCGGTGAGATGCGCATACCAGCCGAAGGTATAGAAAGTGAGCTTCTGTAGCTTCAACGTTTCGAGAGAGCCGCCCCCACGGGTAATGAGCTCCCGTGCGATATCAAACACCGTGGCCATCGCGTCCACCTCCCACCGGTCGTTCCTTGCGCCGATCCTGAATCAGTAGTATTTTACGCTGCTCGCTCGTCTCGCTCAATGAGTGAGCGGCGGCCTGGTGGGGGGTGATCGGGTCAGGTGCGCGGACGCAATATAGGCTGACGCCGCAGGATGTGCCTGCTCCGGTTGGCTATCGGCGTCAGTTCTCCCAGGTGCCGACGATGGACCCGCGCGCGAGCACGTGCCCGACGCTCTGGAACGCGGCCGCGGTGGCGGAGGTGCTCTCGTCGACATCGAGCAGCGTGTCGAGCGCGTGGACGGTGAAGTAGTAGCGGTGCGGGCCGTGGCCTTCCGGCGGGGCCGACCCCAGATAGCCCACACCGCCACCGTCGTGCTTCAGGACGACGGCGCCGTCGGGGAGGTTGCCGTTCGCATCGCGCTCAAGGCTACGAAGCGTCGGCGGCAGATTCACCACCGACCAATGCCACCAACCCGCAGGCGTCGGGGCGTCCGGGTCGTAGACGTGGATGTAGATGGACTTCGTGCCCTCCGGCACCTCCGACCACGCCAACTGCGGGGTTACATCGCGGCCACCCGCGCCCACGAACTCGGCGGTGCATTCGAGCGGCAGGGAGCCGCCGTCGGAAAAATCTTCGCTCGTGACGGTCAGCGGTGCGCCACCGTCGATGCCGTTGTATGGATCTCGCATAACCCCACTTCACCAAATCTGGGCGAATGTTGCAGGGAAAACGCGAAACAGCACCGACGGCGACCGCCCACCGAAGCTACGTGAGGCGTTCCTTCGGCGACGACTCGTAGGTGCGCTGCGCGTCCTTCTCGGCCACCTCATCCAGCACCTCATTGACGGCGTCCCACACGTCGTCGCCGATGGGGTTGTTCGAGGCCTTGACGTTCTCCGCCACCTGCTCGGGGCGCGACGCCCCGATGATCGCCGCCGCGACGTTCGGGTTGTGCAGCACCCACGCAACGGCGAGCTGCGCCATGGTGAGGCCGGCGTCGTCGGCGATGGGGCGCAGCTTCTGCACCTGCTCGACGGCCTGCTGGTTATCCAAAAAGCGCGCCACCATGTTCTTGCCGCCCTTGTCATCGGTGGCGCGCGACCCGGCCGGCGGCTGCTCACCGGGCTTGTACTTACCGGTGAGCACGCCTTGCGCGACGGGCGACCACACGATCTGCGACACCCCGAGCTCGTCGCATGCGGGCACAACCTTGTCTTCGATCACCCGCCACAGCGCGGAGTACTGCGGCTGGTTCGTCACCAGTTGGAATCCGAGCTGGCGCGCCATCTGGTGGCCCTCGCGGATCTGCTCAGCCGTCCACTCCGAGACGCCGATGTACAGCGCCTTGCCCTGGCGCACCACGTCGGCGAAGGCCTGCATGGTCTCCTCCAGCGGCGTCTCGTAGTCGTAGCGGTGGGCCTGGTAGATGTCGACGTAGTCGGTCTGAAGTCGCTCCAGCGAGCCGTTGATGGACTCCATGATGTGCTTGCGCGAGAGCCCGGTGTCGTTCGCGCCGCCCGGCCCGGTGGGCCAGTACACCTTGGTGAAAATTTCGAGCGATTCGCGACGCTGACCCTTCAGCGCCTCGCCGAGCACCGACTCAGCGACGGTGTTGGCGTAGACATCGGCGGTGTCGAAGCTGGTGATGCCAGCGTCGAGCGCGGCGTGGACGCACTTCGTGGCTACCTCGTTTTCCACCTGGGAACCGTGCGTGAGCCAGTTGCCGTAGGTGATCTCGGAGATCTTGAGACCGGAGTTTCCTGCGTAGCGATACTTCATACCTTCACCCTAGTCCTGGGCTGGAGGGCCGGCCCGAGCCACAGTGTGAATGAACGGTTCGCAGACCAACCGTTCATTCACAAATTGTTTGGCGGGGTGGACCCCAAGGCACATAGCGTCGAGTTGTCCCGGTCAAATCGGGACAACTCGACGCCGAAGCGGCCACCCCCGGCTCACCGGGAGAGCGGCACCCCCATCGCCTGCACGAAGGATGCCACGGCCTCCGCGGTGCCCCGGTAGTGCGAGGGCGGGATCTGGTCGGTGAGTTCGAGCCGGAGCTGGTCTGCGCCCACCGTGCGCAGACCGGGGATGCTGCGGCCGAGGTCGGGGCCGCCGTGGCAGTTGATCGTGACGTGGCAGTGGCCGTCGAGCATGGCCACCTTGTTGGTGTGCTCCCGCACGAGCTGCCCCTCGGGCGAGTGCGAGCCGCCGGCGCTCTGACTGATACTGACGCTCGCCACCTGCGGCCACGGCACGAGCACGAACCCGTCGCCGATGCCGTACTGGTTGGCCACCAGCACGGGCAGCCCGCCGAGGTTCGGGTTGGCGCGCCGGAGCCTCGGCACGGTGGCGAACGGATACCACAGCGCCAACGCGCCGACGATGATCAGCGCCGGGACCGCCACCCAGGACCTCGTCTCGATCAGCATCGCGACGCAACCCACGGTCAGCGCCACGAACAGGGCCTCGACGCCCAGGAAGGATCCCCACTGGTGGCGATGCGTGGCGGGCGACGGATGAATGACCAGATCGCGCATGGCCGGCAGCCTACTCCCGCAGGGGGTCCGTCACGCTCGTTGTCAGGCATGGCAGAATATCGCCGGTGAGCACGAGAGGGTGGCGCGGGGTCTCGATGCGGCGCTGCGCGCCTACTCGACCATCGGGGAAGGCGGACAAGAGCAGCCAGAGCCTCAGGAGCGCTGATTCAACGGGTCGGCAGCAGCTCGCTCCGCTTGCCGTGCCACGACACCGCAAGCTCATCACGCGCTCTGGACGCCGCAACGTACAGTAGCGAACGTTCGCGCAGCAGGGCGTCGGCGAGGTCCGCCTCATCGTAGCTGAAATCGCGCAGGTTCATCGGGACCGACCCTTGTGAGATGTCGAAGAGCAGTACCTTCGTGAACTCTATGCCCTTGGCGCGGTGCATCGTCATCACCAGAGGGGCGCCGGTCTGGGGCTCGCCCTGTCCCACGACGAACGTGTCGACTCCGCGCTCCGACAGCCCGCTGGCCACCAGGGACGCCTGCAGGTTGTCGCGGACGAGGACGGCCAACGACTCCGGTTGTGCCGCGTCGGCCAACCAGCGTCGCAGCAGGTCGGCGGCGTGATCGAGTTCCTCGCCGGTCGACGAGCAACGCGTCAGCTCCGGCACGGGGCCGCGTCGGGCCGAACGGTAGCCCTTCGTCGACTCCTGCCCGGCCTCCAGATCCTGGTAGTCGCCGCCGTCGAGGATCGCGACGGCAAGCCGCAGGTTCTCGGCCGTGGTCCGGTAGTTGAGGGTCAGTCGCCGCGAACGTCCACGAATGTTGATCCCGTAGTGCGACAACGTGATCTTGTTGCCGTAGATGCGTTGGTGACTGTCCTCCGCGATGAACAGATCATTGGCTCCCTCGCCCACGAGCGAGCGGATGAGGTGCCATCGCGCGGGCGTCATGTCCTGTCCCTCGTCGATGAGGACGTGGTCGGCGAGATACCCGTACCGTGCAGCGCGACGCTGGAGCACCGTCGCCGCGATCATGGTCACTTCCTGGAAATCGGCCGTCGAGCGCTGCTGTCCCAGACGCCGGTATTCCGCGAAGGATTCCCACACTGCGGCCCGCTGGGCTCGGCTCAGGCGCACGTGGCGGCCCGGGCGGGAGACGCGCAGGTAGCGGTCGGCGTCGACGATGCGGTTGGGGAGGACGACCAGCTCGTACTCCGATTGCAGGAAGTGCTTGCTTCGCAATCCTTCGGGCAGCGACGGGTCGGCATTGGCCGCGACGACGGCCCACCGGTCGTCCTTCTTGCGGGGGGTGATGTCCTCTCGCCCGGTACCGAGGACGTCGGCCACAGCCGGGAGCAGGTCTGCCCCAGCCGTCGCGACGACTTCCCTCGCGATGGCGTCGATGCCGGCCACGACGGCGCCCGGAGTGCCCAGCTTGTCGGTGATCGGCAGCGACGGGTTGAGGCGTGCCAGATCCCGTCGCATCGCTGCCGCGAGCGTGGTCGTGAACGTGGTCAGGAGCACGCGCGCTGCCGGGTCCTCGCGCAGGAGATGCTGTGCTCGGTGCAGCAGCACCACGGTCTTGCCCGTGCCGGCGCCGCCCGACAGTCGGAATGCGCCGTTGCGCGGCCGCAGCGCGAACTCCTTCTGCTCCGGGTGCAGGAAGACGCGCCATGCCCCGAAGTCGCCGCCGTCGATGATGCGGCGAAGTTCGTCGACCCCGTCGATCTCTGCGAACTCGATGCCGGCCGAGGGGTGCTTGAGGCGCGCGAGGATCTCCTCGTCGCTCGGGTTCTCCGACGGCGGGGTGTCGACCTCGATGTGCAGCTCCTGCAGCACGTCGGCCACGGTCGAGCCCGTCGCCAGGCTCAGCAGCGCGTGCTGCTGCCACTCGGGTCCGTCCGCTGCAGCGGCCAGCAGCGCGCGTTCCGTCTTCGCCATCACGGCGGCGTCGGCGACGGCGCGCGGCAGGCCCAGGACGTTGACCAGCTCGTCCCACGTGGCCCCGACGACGACCTCCGGCCCCTGCGCGGTCGCCTCAGGGGCCGCTGGGCGCGGGCTCGCGACGGCGGGCTCCGGTGCTGGCTCGGCCGGATGCAGGGCCGGGGCTTCCTCTGCCAGCGGCGCCTCGTCGGTGCTCACGGTCCGAATCTCCGCCATGCCGTTGATGCTGTTGATGTTGAGGGTGACGTGCTTCGCCACGTCGATGGCGTCGTCGTGGTTCCAGATGCCGTGGAACACGAACGCCATGTCCTCGCCGGCACTCAACTGGAACAGCACGGCTCGGTACTGTTGGTCCACACGACCCGTTCTGACGCGGGGATCGACGGAGCCGACGATGGGTTCGATGTGGAGGCCCGGAGCGGTCGGATCGGCGGTCAGCTTCTCCAGGAAGGTGAAGGCCTTCTTCTTCAGGTTGCCGTCGATCTGGTTGGCCTGCTTGGCCATGATCAGGGTCGCGCCCATTCAGTTGACCTCCTTCAGTGCGGCCGCGATCGCAGCGGCATCGGTGTCGAAGCATCGCCAGCCGGCGGCAGTGAGCAAGGCGGTGGCGTCGTCGTCGGGGGTGAGGAGGACCGCGATCCGCGGGCCCTCCCACGCGAAGTCGACGGGCACGTTGTCGTCGCCCACCTCCGCGCCAGCGAGGTCCGGCGCCCGGACGCCGGCTGAGGCTAGCGCGGCGGCCAGCTCCTCGCCCCCGAACGCCTCGTCGACGGCAGCAGCCCAGTCGTGGGGGAGGGGCGTCGTACCGCTGGCGGCATGCGCACCCGGCTCGGTCGCCGCCAGCTCGGAAGTCGTGAGGGCAGCCACGGCCGACGCTGCGCGGGTGGCCTTCGGCGCGGCAGGCGAGTGCTGCAGCGTCTCCTTCATGGAGGTGATGATCGTGCTGGCGAGGTCGCGGCGGAAGATGAGCGCGTCGCTGATGCCGAGCCATTGCTGCCAGCTCTGCTTGAAGTTGGGCATCCCGAGGGCCTTGTCCCGGTCGTCGAGGATCGCGACGACGTCCTGCTCCTTGTGCGCGCCGCCGTGGAAGCGCACGAGGATGCCGACCTGATCTTCGCTCCACCACATCGCATTGCCCCTGTCGTCGGCGGGGAACACGGCAGGATCCTCGAGGAGCGCGGCCGCGGCCCCAGCGAGGTCTGCTCGTTCGGGGAGACGGAGCCGGGCATGCTTCTGGACGGCCAACGGCACCCCGGAGGCGAATCCCTGCCACTGTGCGACGCTCTGGTCGCGAAGCAGCGAGGACACGATCCGCATCGGTCCGCCGAGCGCCGCCTCGGCGATGCCCGGCGTCGTGGGGAAGTGGGTGGTGAGGCGGCCGATCGCCTGCAGATTCGCCCACGATGGCCCTGGTGCCACCGCGTCCAGCGGGGCGGCGACGTCCTGCCACGTGATCGAGAGTACCTCGTAGCCTGCGTTGCGCAACGTGGCGCGCTTCTGAGCGTCGTCGGCGATGCAGTTGTGTTCGGGCGACGCGTGGTACTTGTAGCCGTCGAGGTAGATCGCGATCTTGATGGCCGGGTGCTCCGACGTGAGCTCGAAGTCCATCTGCGTGCCCAGGGTGAGCACCTGCGGGGCGAGGCGCCACGACTGTTGTCCGTGCGTCAGCTTGATCGTGTTGCCGTAGCCGGTCGAGCTGGGGGTCTGCGTCACCTGCATGCCGATCGACTTGGCGATCTCGAGGAAGCGCTCACGGAACTGCGCCTCGAGCGCCGACTCCGGGTCGTGCTTCGTCGTCGGCTGTTCGGTGATCTCCCACTCCATCCCGACGGGGACCCCGTCGGCTTGGCGGTTGCCCGAGTTGAGGATCGCGCGGAGGTGGCGTTCCGCCGTCGCCCGCGAGACGTTTGCCACGTCCCATGGCGGCGCGAACGGCAGCAAGCAGCGGTGGCATGCGAGTCGTTCCTCGGTCTGGCAAGGACAATCACGGACGACTTCGTAGGCCCGGTGCAGCAGACTCCACAGGTTGGCGGGGTCGACGAGATCGGCGAGGTAGCCCGTCCCTCCGGGGACCATGTCGTGGAGGAGCAAGGCCTTCACGGCCGTCCCGTCCGTACGTGGGTCGCGTACCGTCTCGACCCCGATGTGGTCGGGGGAACCGCCGAACTCATCGCGGATGCCCATCAGCAGCGCGGCCTGCAGGCTGGGCTGTGCGAACACGTCGCCGGCGGTGACGTCGAAGGGCAGTGGCAGCACGACGCCCTGCGTCACCAGCGTGCGAGCCAGCGCGATGCTCTGCGTGTGCTCATCGGCCGACTTGCGGTACTTGCACCAGGGGCGGTGCTCTTCGAAGGAGTTGCTGCTGGCCTTCTCGTCGATGTGTCCGCACTCGCTGCACACCCGGAACAGGGAGGCCGAGCGGTCGTCGGAGCCGATCGTGAGCTTCGTCGACAGGGTCGTGGCGGAGCCGAGGTTCAGCCAGCGCAGGGTGAGCTTGTCGAGATACTTCGCGCCGAAGTCGTACCCATCCACGTACCACTCGGTGGCGACGTGCTCCGGGTCGATGTCGGCGAGGCAGGCGATCTCGAATCTCGTCTGGGTGCGGTTCTCGTCGTCGCCGTTGATCCGGTGGCCCTCCCGGTTGATGTCGGCCGATGCACGCAGGAATTCGAGGGTCTGGAGCTTCTGTCCGATGTCTGCGATCCCATGGTCGCCACATCGCGGGCACACCGAGACGGTCACCGTCTTGCCGCTCTCCTCGACGTCCTGCACGAAGCCGCAGGTGGGACAGCACACCCACGGCCGGACGCCCTCACTCTTCACGCCGAGGTCGACGGCGTCGATGCGGATCTTCCACCCGCGTGCGTAGAAGGTGTTGCCGGGCGCGAACTCCGTGAGGGCCGTAGCCGTAGGCCGCTGGAAGTCTGTGGCCTCGTGCTCGTACTGCTGGGCCTCGGGGTTGTGCCAGGTGATGCTGACGTCGAGGGTTGTCGCGTCGCCGAGCAAGGTGTAGTTGGGCAGGAGCCCGAACTCCTCCATGACCGAGATCCAGTACTCGCCCGTCATCTCGGCGATCTGGTTCTTGGTGAGCTTCATGGCGCTCTCGGCCATCTTCAGCGCGCGGAGGGCCTCGTCGGGGGCTGCCTGGACGTTGGCGGCCTGCATCAGCTCGGGCAGCGACTTCTGGATGTCGTCCTTGCGGTGGGCCAGTGCCTCGTGCCGCAGCCGCCAGCGCAGGGAGGCGCCGATCACCTGCTCGGCCAGGCCGCTGCTCCGGGCGCTCCCGCTGGGCGTCGCCCACGCGCGCAGGTGCTCCACCGAGGCGTCGCGAAGCTGATGGTCGAAGGCACCGAGGAAGCGGTCGAGATGCTCGTCGTGGTGCGCCTCGGCCTCGCGGATGAGACTGCCCAGGAAGGAGCGGTCGTCGGCCGACTCCATCGCGCCCCGTGCGGTGTGCGGGGTGTCCTGGGCCACGGCAGCTCGGTCCACGAGGTGGGCGAGGTACTGCCGCTGCAGTATCTCCACGGCGCTGAGGAAGATCGCGGGCGGTCGGACGCCGCCGTTGATCATCGACAGCGGGTCGCCGAGCCGGGGCAGGGTCTCGCCGCGCCCGGTGATGTAGGCGAGAGTGAGGGCGTTGCCGGTGGCGCGGCCCGCTCGGCCGATCCGCTGCAGGTACGACGCGACGGTGCGCGGCAGCGACGCCAGGAAGACGGCCGAGAGGTCGCCGATGTCGATGCCCATCTCGAGCGTGGGCGTCGCGACGAGCACGTTCGGCTGCTCCGGGTCGGTCCCCCCGGCCTTGAACCCCTGCTCGAACTTGAGTCGCTCGTCGGTGGGCAGCAGGCTCGTGTGCTCCCGCGCGACGATGCGGCGCATGTCCTCGCTCGCGTAGAGGCGACGGTAGAACCCGTCGACGGTGAGGGACGCGCGTCCCAGCGTGCCCGGGCAGCGCGTGTTGAGGCAGGGCGCACCGTCGAGTTGGTCGACGGTCGTCGTTGAGCCCGGCCACTGGCTTCGGCACGTGGTGCAGACGAGCAGGTGGCGGTCGTGGAGATCCTTGTCATTGACCCGGCGGACCAGCACCCGCTGCGACGGGATCGCGTACGCCTTCATCCCCGACGGCGAGGTGCGGGTCTCGAGGGCGCCATCCGCGTCGAGGGCCTCCAGGAGTGCCTTGGCGAGAATCGCTCCGTGGTTGTGGGTCACTCCGAGGATGCGACTGGTCCAACGGGCGTACCAGCCGCTGGCCTCGGTGACGTTGTCGAGGAGCTGCTCGGAGCGAGCCTTTGCCCCGCCGACCCGTGGGAACGCCGGCGCTGAGCGTCCCGGCGGGAACGCTGGCATGCCCTGTCCGCGAGGCCTGCCGCCCCAGATCTTCCAGCGCCGGCCGTCGTCGTCGAGGTACCCGTGCAGCCACTCGTGCATGATGGCCCCGCGGAGTCGGAGGTGCTCGGCGACGCCGCGCACCCAGGCGGTGAGGACATCGTCGGAGAGCTCACCCAGCGCCTGCTCCGCCGCCCTGGCGACGACGTTCTTTCCGATGGCGGCCATGCGGGTGGGGGAGCCGATGTCGACCATCGCGCTGAGCGAGCCCGTCCGTTCGAGGGTGCGTCCGATGCGCGACGACAGACCGAACTCGAGCTGCACGTCGAACAGGAGGCGCCGCCGGACGTGCTGCTGGATCCACCGCGGGACTGCTTGGACGTTGGGCTCCGTCCAGAACGGGCGGAGACGGTCGTCGCTGGCCAATTCCGCCGGCAGGATGCGGTGCCGACGGACGAGGTCGTCGCCGGCGCGGGCGAGGATCGCGTCCGTGAGCTGCTCGAGGTCGAGCTCGACGACGTCGGCGAAGGCGTCGCGCATGACGGCGCGCATCGTGAGGACCTGACTCCGGGCGGCGACGAAGCCGGCCCGGTGGGCTGCGTCCTGCACGCTGTCGGTGAAGATGAGCGCCTTCTTCTCGCGCTCGTCGAGCTGCGGCGTGCCGAACAGCGACGACAGGCTCACCGAGAGCATCGTCGCGATGGCCGAGCCGATGAATCGGATGCCGTCGGACTCCTGGCAGGCGGGGCAGACGTCCTTGCGGGAGTTGGATTCGGCGTCCAGGCCCACGTGCGTGATCACTGGCAGGATGCGGCCCTCGCGCAGTTCGCGGTCGTCGCTGTCCGGGGCGGTGGCTTGCAGAGCGCGCGCGGCGGTGTCGAACCACTGGAGCCCCTCGAGGCGTGTCTCCGTGGACTCGAGCCCTTCGCCGGGGGCGTGGATCAGCGCGCGGAAGCGGCCCTGCTTCGCGAAGTGGCTGCGCCGGATCGAGCTGGGGTTGCCGACCAGTTGGTTGCCGCTCGGGCTGAGCTCGACGCCCCAGCCGGAGCGGCCGCAGTGGCGGCAGTAAATGGCGGGAAAGGCGTCGTCCTCGCTGAGCCGCTCGCCGTCGTCGCTCCACAGGTAGTGGGCTGCGGGGCTGGCGGTGCGGTCGATACGGGTGAGTTCGCGGACCCAGAGGTGCAGGTCGATGTTGGCCGCAGCGCGGCCGACGAGCGCGCGGAGGTGGGAGGCGGCGGAGACCACATGGGTCACGAGCTGCGACGCGTACCCGAGCTGGATGTCCGGGGGGAGGATCGCCCGGGCCAGATCGTCGACGTGCACCGCTTGGCGTGTGTGCACGACGACGGCACGGAAGAGCGGCAGCGCCTTCAGATGCTGCAGCAACGTGGACGCGTCGGCGGACGGCTTTGGGCCCTTCGTGAAGAGCTCACCCAGCAGCACGTCGGTGATCTCGGCGCCGTCGATCACGTCGTCGAGGCGGTCGACGATTTCCTGAGCCACGGTCTGTGTGATGGCGACGGGCTCCGCCCCGGTGGGCGGCCGAGCGTCGGCGAACCACTCGTCGATGGTCTGCCGCGACTCCCCGATCACGCACGTGTCGTCGAACGTCTCGCCGAACACCTGGGTGGCGAAGGTCGTCATCACCGACGAGTCCCGGCCGTCGCCCAGCGTGGCGGATGTGCCGACGGGCGTGATCTGCCCGAGAGGGCGCTCCCACTCGACGTCGGTGTGGTTGTCGTCGGCGGAGCCGCGATCCGGCCAGTGGCTCTTCAGCGTCAGCCCCAGACGGCGGAGCAGCATGGCAACGTCGGTGCCCTGCGCGCCGTCGTAGGTGTGGAACTCGTCGAGGACGATGTAGCGCAGGCTCTCCGCGCTCTCGGCCCAGATGCCGCGGTCCTCCGACCGCAGGAGCAGGTGGTCGAGCATCTTGTAGTTGGTGAGGAGGATGTCCGGCGGGTTGTTGCGGATCGTGTAGCGGTGAGTGATGAGGCCTGCGGTGGTGACCGTGTCCCGCTCAGGGCCCTTCTCGCCGGTGTAGATCGCGGCACGGATGCCCGCGTAGGGGTTGGTCCTGCCCGGCGCCGGCTCGCTCGCGATGAGCTTCGCGAGGCGAGCGGCCTGATCGTTGGCGAGGGCATTCATCGGGTAGAGGATCAGGGCTTTCACCCCGTACTGCCTGGCCTGCCGCGCCCTGACCACGTGGTCGAGCAGCGGCATGAGGAAGGCCTCTGTCTTGCCGGAGCCCGTACCCGTCGTGACCAGCGTCGGCTTCGGGCGGTCCTCGCGGCTCGAGAGCCGACGCCATGCCTCGGCCTGATGCCCATGCGGGATGAATCCCTCCGGGACGACGTCGAGCGCGCCCTCCCAGCCGGTGGCGGGGGCGAACGGCAGCCGTGTGCGCACGAACGGGCCACGGAAGATGCCGTCCGTGCCGTCGGCGAGGAACGCGTCCAGGGCAGCCTTGGCGTCCAGATCAGCGAGGGCGAAGGTGGTCGTCAGGTAGTCGCGCAGGGCGGCCTGGATGCGCTCCGCCTGGGTGGTGGGGATCAGTTCGCTCACGACGTGGCTCACCCTTCGACGACGCGGTGCGGCCACTCAAACGGATGGGTTGAGCCCTGCATGTGTCTCCTTCGTCGGCTGGTGTGCGCTTGTCCTAGCCTAATTGCTGATCGTCAATGTCGGGATCGGGCACTCGGGGCTCACCGAGCACGGTCGTGCCGAGCGGATGACGATAGGCAAGGTCGCACTCGCTGCGGTCGACGGCCACTAGTGCTCCGTCTCCCTCCTCAGCCGGCTCTCGAACTCCGCGTAGGCGACGCGCATGTCGTGCTCGCGGTCGTAGTGCTCGAAC
>NZ_CAMYFI010000064.1 GCF_947255005.1 uncultured Tessaracoccus sp.
CCTGAGTTTCACAACTTTAGTGCCCCAGTGTTGTGAGGAGTTCAGCGACGTTGTTGGGGATTGTGGGTTCGGCTTCGAGGTGTTGGTCGCCGATGCGGATGGTGACGTGTCGTAGGGGTTGGAGGGTTTGGATGATCTTCTTCAGACTGGTGCCGGAGCGTTCTTGGAGTTCGCGGGCGATCGCGAGGGCTGCGAACACGATGGTGAAGTGGGCCTCGATCGCGTCACGGGTGTGGTGGAAGATCGGCCGTGCTGTGAGGTCGGTGTTGGACATCCGAAATGATTGTTCGACGTGCCAAAGGTTGTCGTAGTTACTGCTGATCTCTGTTGCTGGCATCACGTCGGCGGTGATGTTGGTGACGTAGTCTTTCAACCCGACCAAACCCCGGGCTCGTTCCAGTGAGGCGGTATCGAGGGTGGCGTGTTGACCGCTGGTGGTCACGAAGCGGGCTTTCTTTGCTGGTTTGCGGCCCTTGATGATGTCGATCGCGCGGTGTTCTTGTGCAGTCAGTGTTTGCCCATCACGGACCGCGCGCTTCCTCGAGTACTGCCAGATCATGAGGCGCCTTCGTGTTCCGGGAGCCGACGATGAATCGCAGCCCGGCGGCATCGATGGCATCCAGGTTGCTGGCAGACAGCCTCCCGGCATCAGCCACGACGACCATGTCCGCGACTTGGTGACAGTTCTGGAACGCCCCAAGAACAGAGGGTTGATGGTGTGGGTCTCTGGTTTGTTGCCCTCGAACCAGGCAATCTTTAACGGATGTCCAAACCGATCGACGAGCATCCCGGCCACGATCTGCGGATCAACCCGGCGTTCCTTCGAGTAGCCAACTTTGCGCAGCTCGTCTTCCTTCTCTGCCTCGAGATACAGCGTGGTCACGTCATACAACAACACCGAAACGTTCCGGCCAGGCTGATTCCACACGTGTGTGAAACTCGCTGCTGCGAGCTGCTCGCAGGTAATCCTTGGTGGCGCTGCGTCGCAGCGCGTTGTAGTAGGTGTTGTGATGACTTGGCGTGATGCCGAGTTCTTCGATCACGCGCAGGCTGTCCAGCTTCGAGGTCGGCTCCACCAGCCGAGCCAGCACGAGTTGGAAGAACGCCTCATCCTTGATCCGGTCGAAACCGAGACGCTGCCAGGTAGCACGGATCACCCCCACCAACAACCGGGAAGCCTGACCCTCCACAACCACACCACCACCGCGGGGCCGACCGACAGGCTGCTCCTCGTCGAAACCCAGCACCGGCTGATTCACCGCAAGTTTCTCCCGCCCGACCTGCAACAACGCAGCCAGCTCCGCATCCGTATGCGCCGAACCAAGGTGCTCCACAATCATGCGCCGCCCATGCCGCTTCTCCACGATCTCAACCGCCGTCGCCCCAGAGGCAGTCTTCACCTTCCGCAAAAACGGACTCACACCACGATTCTAACCATGTCATTAGTGCCCCAACCCACCCCACCAAAACGCTCCGACAAGCACCAACAGCCACCTGAAAGCCTTCAACCGCCCCAAGTTGTGAAACTCAGGCCAGACGGCTTCCATGAAGTGATTCTAGCTCAACGAGAGTAATCATGATCGGTTGGTGCTCTCACGGTTATAGTCCGGAGCGATGGCAAGCACCTTGGTGAGCCAGCGTCGATACGGGCATCGTGTCCTGCGCCACTGCCAAGGCAGGGGACGCAGCTCGCCACTGCTTGGTAGCAGAAGCGCTCAGCGACAAGGGACACGGGAGAGCGTGCCGATCTGCATCGACGGCTCCGGCTGCTGGCGCCTGTTCAGACGTAGCCCTGGTCCATGCGGCGCAGCCTCGTGGCCGTCTTGTCCCAGTCGATGATGGTTTCGCGGTCTGCGCGAGGGGCGCGCCGCTGCAGCGCCGTGGTGACGTCTCGACGGAGCCGCTCCAGCGCCTGGTTCACCGCCGCGAGGATGGCCCGGCCTGCCTCAATGGGGGAATCGAAGAGGGAGGCTGGCGCCTCGAGGAGGACCACTTCTGTGAACGTGAGCGAGACGTGCACGAGCCCGGACGGGTCTCGTCCGTCGGCGCGACGTGCATTCCTGGCCGGCGCGTGCTCTTCACGGGCGCGCTGGAGTTCGGCCTCGGCCCGGCGCAGCACCTCTTCACGAGTGGGGTCTGCATTCGGCGACGGCTCGCGCGATTGTGCCCGCACATCGCGGGCGTGGCGCGAAAGCGCCTCGGTGAGCGCGGAGCGCGTGGCGACGAGCAGGCTTCGCGGGTCCTCTGAGCGGGGGAGGTGCAGCGTCTGCAGCACCCCGTCAGTGAGGACGACATGGATGGTGGGGTCCTGGCTGTCGTAGCTGGTGGTGGTCACGGCTGCAGCACCTCAAACCACAGCTCCCGGCCTGCCGATGTCCGATGCACGTCGAGAGTGCGAGCGCCGTCGACATCACGCCGCTGTGAGGCCACGGAGACCTGGTGATGGCGCAGCACCGCGTACTCGTCGAGGACTTCGAGCACCTGCCAGGGCCGTGTCTGCGAGCCGTCGCCCGAGTCCAGGATGAGTTCCAGGGAGGCATGGGCGAGGAAGCGCTCCTGCTCGGCCTGCGTGCGCTCGCCGATGGCGGTGAGCGCGTGGGCCAGAAGCTGATGCGCCTCAGGCGAGAGGAACGCGCCTGGCATGTGCGCGTCGAGCAGGCGGATGAGCTCGTCATGACGTTCCTGTGCCGCGAGCTCTGCGGCGGGCTCAAACCAGGGGGAGGCGACGTCGAAGGTGGCATCGCTCAAGATGGTGTGCCGCAGACGCGCCAAGGAGGACGCATCGCGGTGTTCGAGGTGGTCGAGCAGATGGGTGAGGACCTCCATGCTCAGTCCTCCCAGAACCGCTGGCTGGCGGCGTGCTCTTCCGCCGCCTTGTACTGGTTGCCCGTGGCCTCCATACCCGATGCGGCCGAGGTCATCGTCTCGTACGCGGCGGCGACGACGTGGTGCCAGGTGTCCTGGAACTTCTGGTCGCGGTCCGCCGCCGTGCTGTCGATGGGCGAGGAGCCACCCTTGGCATAGGCAGCGGTCTGGACCGCGTGGGCGGAGCGGTAGAACTCATCGGCCACCGTGCGCAGAAGTTCGCCCTGCTTGCGCCAGACGGAGGGGGTGAATTTGGTCATTGCAGGCTCCTGCTCACGGTGTGTCGAAGGTGAAGTTGCGGTCGCCGGTGCCGGGGTCCACCGAAGTCATGCCGCGCAGTGCGTCGAGGGCGATGACAGTGCCGTCAGCAGCGATCGCCGCATGGGGGTGCGTCGAGACGCCCCGGGCCACGCGCACCACTTCAGGGTCTGCACCGCGCGGCAGCACGGTCCAGTCGACGCCCTGGATGGCAGCCATCGTCCCTTTGGGGCCCACGGCCAGCACGGCCTTCGAGTGGGCCTCGAATGTCTCCGTGGAGCCGCTGGCCACGTCGTGACGGTACAGCGCCTCGCCCAGGCCCGCGAGCTGGCCGTCCGACGTGGGAAGCCAGCCGGCCCTCGACGCTGGCAGGGAATCCAGCCGCTCACGCAGCTCGAGCGTGGACGCATCGACGAGTAAGGCGGTGGTGGCCGTCGAGATGGATACCACCCCCGTCGCAGTGTCCACAGCAATGAACGTGGCGCCCGGTGAGGTAGGCACGTCGGCGCGAGCCAGCACCTTCCCCTCGAGATCCAGGCGCAGCAGGGTACCCTCCGTGCCGAGCGTCAGGAAGGATGCCTCGTCGAGGCCGCAGAGCTGGGCGAGCGCTGCGTCGGGCTTGATGGTGCCGCTCAGGCAGCCGTCCCGGTGGATGGCGAGCGACCCGTCACAGGTGGGTGTCACGACGGCGCCCCCCACGAGTGCGTAGGCGCGGCCGGAGGCCCGCCGTGGGGCGAGGGCGCGGCGGGCCGCACCGTCGGCGAGCGACCACTCGATGAGCAGGTTGCGATACCACGCCACGGCCACGTCGTCATGGGTGGAGATGGGGCCGAACCACTCGAGTTGCTGGACGTCGCCGTCGGCCCCGGTGTCGTCCTGTCCTGCACACGGATCGTTGGCGGCCCGGAGGTGTTGCGGGCTCAGCTCCACACAATCGGGGACGGGCGACGGGGGCGGCGGGCTGTGCGAGGGACCGGAGCCGCCCTTGCCGGTGCAGGCGAACAGCGCGGGTGTCGTCGCCGCTGCCAGGGTGGTCACGAAGGATCGACGGCGAAGGCGCATCAGATCACGCCATCGACGTAACGATCGTGGAATTCCTCCTCCGTGAGGTCGTTCACGAAGTCACGACCAGCCCGCCGGGCATCCACCTCGATGGGCCTCGGCGGATAGGGGTCGCCACCGTCGTATTCGCCTTTGCCCCGGACGTGGCCGCTGTTGAGCTCCCGCCACCGACGTGCCTCCTCACGGGTCATGCCGTTGCGTTCGTCCTGCCACGGCCAGCGGCGTTCCATGCCCTCATATTGGGCTCGGTGCTGCATCTCATGGACAACGGTGTTGATGATGTCCGGTTTATCCAGCTCGTCGGAGTTGATGGTGAGATTCGCGCCCAGCCCACCACCTATCCCGTGGTGGTAGCTGCCGTAGGTGACCCAGCCTTCCCGGTCGCTCTTAATGGGTTCGAAGTCGATCTTGATAGGGGGAAAGCCGTGCTCACGGGCATACTCGTCCGCGATTTCCTGCAGGATCTTCTCACGCTGGTCGTTGGTGAGCTCGTCGGATTCCCAGTAGCTCGCGATCCCGGCATCCAGCACGCCATTCTCGACCGCGTGGTCGACCTCCAAGGGGTGTGGCAGAGTCACTGCGTCGAAGGCCGCAGTGATGGCAGCCACTGCGGACTGCTCCAACTGGGAGAGGTCTGTCCGCGTCTGCTCAATCAGCGGGGTGATCCGGGCCGGGTCAGCCTGCCCTTGGATCAGTAGGGCCAGCTCCCGGCCACGGTCCTGGGCGATGGTGCGCATGGACTCCACCTTGGGCCCCACCGTGCGGACCACGCTGCGGTAGGCCTCGGTGGTGTCCGTCGAGGCCGGTGCTAACTCCCTCAGGTGGTTCACCAAGGCATCTCCTCCTGAGAGCATCCGCTCCCGGAAGGCGCGGGCAGCGGGGCCGTCGTTGTCGGTCATGACTGCGGAGACCACTGCAGCGGCATCGGTGTGGGTGCTCGCACAGGTGCTGGCAAGTGTGTCGAACGCAGTCGCGACCGAGTCGAAATGGCCGATGTCGATCCTCGGTCTGGCCACATCGGTGATGAGGAACATGTCCATCTTGGCTCCCTTCGCTGCCGTGAGTATATGCGCAGCGGGGGCCATGCAGCCTGCGTGGCCCCCGGCGAGGTCCACGGCCACTGGCCCGAGTCGCTGTGCTCACGGCAGCTGGGGAGGGTGGAAAAGACCCGCGAGCTGCGGGTTGGGTGGCGGTAAACTTCATAATCCGTACGCAGATTGACCGAAGTGCCTCATTTGGGGGTGTTTGCTTGATCTGCGTACGGATTATGAAGTCTCTCAGCGCACTCAGTGCCGCCTGGATCGCTCAGCCTTGGCGGTGTCGCCACACGGGCACCCTTTTCTCAAGGAATGCCCGCGTGCCTTCCGGGCTGTCGGGCTGCAGCGTGTTCTCGACGACAGCCAGGACTGCGTGGCGGTAGGCGGGCTCCTCATCGGTGATGTCGGCCATGTCGTAGAAGGCGCGCTTGCCGTCTGCGATGACCTGCCCGGAGAAGCTGGCGATCGCCTCGGCCAGGTCTCGCGTGGTGGCGCGGACCTCCTCGCTGGCCACCACATGTGACAGCAGACCCATCCGCAGCGCCTCGTGTGCGTCGATCTCCTCGCCGGTGAGGTAGAGCCTGAGGGAGGCCTTGTGTCCGTAGGCGCGGCATGGAGACTGCGGACAGCGTGGAAAACTGCCCGATCCGGGGGTCTGCGACGGAGAAGCGTGCGTCGTCGGCGGCCACGGCGAGGTTAGATCCGGCGATCACCTGACACCCGGCGGCGGCAGCGTCGGCATGCACCTGCGAGACGACAGGCTGCGGCATCCGGCGCATCGCCAACATCATCTCAGCGCTGGCGGTGAACAACTGCCGCACTCGGGCGGGGTCGTCGATGTGCATCTCGCGAAGGTTGTGGCCCGAGCAGAAGTAGGAGCCCTCGGAGGCGAGGATCACGGCGCGCACCTCAGTGCGCCGCGCGAGATCGTCGAAGAGCCTGTGCAGCGTGGTCATGATGGCGAAGGTGAGTGCACCGCGCTGGCGCGGGTTGTTGATGGTGACGGTGGCGACGGGGCCGGCGACGTCGAGCAGGACGAGTTCTTCGGTCATGCCGACAAGTCTGCCGGAGTCCGGTGGCGCCACCCGATCTTGCCCGGCAAGGTGCGACGCCTACGCGGTGCCGCATGCCCCAGCCCGAACGCGCCCCATCGTCCGTCTACCGTCCTATTGCCGCTTTGGCCCGGGGGATCCTCAGCACCATGACCATCCGCCGCTGGGAGCGTCTGGAGGCCCTGCCCGCCAGCGGTCCGCTCATCGTCATCTGCAACCACACCTCGAACTTCGACACCGTCATGTTGGGTGACGCGCTCGTCGCGGCGGGGCGCTTGCCGCGATTCCTGGGTAAATCAGAGATTTGAAAGGTGCCGGTGCTTCCGGTCGCCCAGGAGGGCTGCCAGGAGGTGCTCGGTGGGCGGTACCTGCAACTACGCAAGCTATTCTCGTTGCGCAGGCGGCCCATTTCGCTGGCAGTGGGGGAGCCCGTCGAGCTCACTGATCTGCTGTCCGACACGCCGAGCGACGACGACGTCCGCGAGGCCAACCGTCGTATCACCGAGGCGCTCACGGACGTGTACGCATCGGTGCGTGGAGAGCCCGCGCCTGAGTTGGTCTGGAACAGTTGGAAAGAGGGATATGTCAGCCGAGCTGAGTGATCGCATCGACGACGAGTGTCTCGCTCTCCACGTGAAACCGGACGTTGTGGCCCGCGAATGCAACACCGTAGCTGCGCCCGTCGCGCTGGTACGCCGGCCGGGGGTCTTCGCTCAACAACCCGATGAGCGCCTCGCGCTTCGCGTCGGGCACCTGGGCGAGGAGCTCGTCGGGAATCTGCACCTGCAGCCGATAGTCGGTATTTCTGGAGAGAAACCCGTAGCGGGCATCGGGTTGCGCGTCGGCGGGCACGTACGGCTTGATATCGAGGATGGGCGTTGCGTCGACGAGGTCCGTGCCCGCAACGACGAGTTCCGGGCCCGGATCGACGCGCACGAGGCGCACGCAGGACAGCCCGATGGGGTTCGGGCGAACGGGGGCGCGCGTTGCGAACACGCCCATGCGCTCGTTGCCGCCGAGCCTAGGTGGACGCACCGTCGGAGTCCATTCGGCAGGCGACTTCGAGAACAGCCACACCAGCCAGATGTGTGAGAACCCCTCCAGCCCGCGCACCGCGTCGGATGAACGGAATGCAGGCTCGAAGATGACGCGCCCTTCGAGTTCAGGCACCAAACCGGCCTGCCGAGGCACGCCGAACTTTTCGGGAAAATCGGTTCGGATCGTCGCGATGGGTTCCATGCAGCCCACTGTAGGATGGCGGGCGCAGTTGTTGAGGAGGCATCACCATGTCGGAACGCACCAAGGTGGCCCTGGTGTTCGGCGGCGTCTCGCCGGAACACTCCATCTCATGCCTAACCGCCGCGAGCGTGCTCGGTGCTATTGACCGAACGCGGTACGACGTCGTCGGTATTGGCATCGCGAAATCGGGGCGCTGGACGCAGGTGCCGCTCGACGTGCTGGCAGCCTACGCCATCGTCGACGGCGTAGCCCCCGAGGTGGCTGAGCCTGACGAAGACGCGGTATGGATGAGCACCACGAATGGCTGCCAGATCGCCACTCGTAGCGGCGAGCATCTGATCAATGTGAACGACGTCGACGTCGCCTTCGCGCTGTTGCACGGACCGTTTGGTGAGGATGGCACTATCCAGGGGCTCTTCGAGATGATGGGCATCCGCTACGTCGGTTGCGGTGTCACGTCGAGCGCGGTCGGCATGGATAAGCATTTCATGCGCCAGGCGTTTGAGGCGGCTGGGCTCGCCGTCGGGCCCTACGTCGTCGCCACTGACCGCCGCTGGCATCACCATCGCGAGGCCGTGCTCGCCGAATGCAATGCCCTCACATACCCGCTGTTTGTGAAGCCGTGTCGCGGTGGTTCGTCGTTGGGTATCAGTAAGGTCGACGACCCCGACGGGCTCGTGGAGGCAATCGAGCACGCTCGCGAGTTCGATCCCAAGGTCATCATCGAGGAGGGCGTGCATGGGCGCGAGATCGAGTGCGCGGTCCTCGCCAACCCAGACCTTCCCGACGGCTGCGAGGCATCCCCGCTGGGCGAGGTGCGTGTGCTTGACGAAAGCGGGTTCTATGACTACGAGACGAAGTACTTCGACGAGAAGGGCGCCGCGCTCGACATTCCCGCCAAGGTTGACGAGCCGCTCGTGAGTCGGATTCAGGAGCTCGCAAAGCAGGCCTTCAACGCACTGGACTGCGAAGGGTTGGCGCGAATCGACTTCTTCCTGACCGACAACGGCGAGGTGCTCATCAACGAGGCGAACACCATGCCGGGGTTCACAGAAATATCGATGTTCCCATCGCTGTGGCAGTCCACCGGCATGAGCTACGCGGAACTCGTCGGGCGCCTTATCGACATGGCAGCCCAGCGAAAGGTGGGGCTTCGATGACCGGCGAGTTCGAACTCATCGCGAAACTCACGCGCGATCTGCCCGCCAACAAGCACGTCGTACTCGGCCCCGGCGACGACGCGGCAGCCCTGCGCCTGGACGGAAACGCTGTCGTCAGCACGGACATTCTCGTCGAGAACGTGCACTTCAAGCGTGCCTGGAGCACCCCCGAACAAGTGGGTAAGAAGGCCGTCGCGGTCAATGTCTCGGACATCGAGGCCATGGGGGCGCTGCCGGTGGCGGTCGTCGTTGCGCTGGCGTTTCCGCAAGATCTGGACGCAGCGTGGCTCCAGGGGTTTACCGATGGCGTGCGGGCTGAGTGCGAGCTCGCTGGAGTGTCACTCGTCGGCGGCGACCTCTCCCGCTCCGACCTCATCGTCTGCTCCGTCACTGCCATTGGCGACCTCGGCCCGCGTGAACCCGTGACTCGCTCGCGCGCAAGGCCCGGGGACGTCGTCGCTGTGTTCGGTAAACTCGGCTGGGCAGCAGCCGGCCATGCGGCCCTGTCGCGCGGATTCCGCTCGCCCAAGGACGTGGTGCGCCTCGCGCTGCAACCCGAGGTGGCCTACGGGCAAGGCATCATTGCCTCCGCAGCCGGCGCGACCGCCATGATGGATGTCTCCGACGGGCTCATCCAAGACCTCGACCATATCGCTGCTAGCTCTGGCGTGGCCATCGACGTCGACACCCAGTCACTCGAGGTTACGGATCCCATGACTCGCGTGGGTGCAGCGACGGGTAAAGACCCACTGAGCTTCGTGCTCGGCGGGGGAGAGGACTACGCGCTCGTGGCAACCTTCCCCGATGCGAATGACGTGCCCGACGAGTGGCGGATCATCGGCAGAGTAGCATCCGGTGAGGGCGTCACCGTCGACGGGGTGGCATCTGAATTCAGCGGATGGAATCACTTCCCCTGACGCCAGGGTGCCATCAGTAGCCTCGCAATCGACGGGAAAAGGCCATCTCCTGGGCGTGGGAGCCTAGTCACCTTCGAACCTGCCTCTACAGTTGGGCGCATGGCGTCCCGCGTTTCTTCCTCGTCGCGGAGCGGCTCCAAGTCGAGATCCTCGAAGAACTCGACTCGTTCCTCGACGCGCACCAAGGCACCCACACCCAAGGCAAACCAGGGTCCGGGTGTGGGCACTGCCATACTCAAGGGCATCGGCAAAGCCTTCGGGGCGCTCGCGAGCGGCACCGGTTGGCTCGCCCGCTCCATCGGCGGTTCTGCGAAAGATATCGACCCGAAACTCCGTCGCGACGGCCTCGGGTTGTTCCTGTTTGCCCTTGCCATCGTCGCGATGGGGGGAGTGTGGTTCTCGCTGCCAGGAGTATCGCACTGGCTATCCATCGGGCTCACCACGGTGTTCGGTTCTCTCGCGATCGCAGTCCCGGCGGTGCTGTTGTATGCAGCATGGTGCGTCCTGCGCAACCCCCGCGATGTGGAGCGCGCGCCTCGGCTCAGCTTGGGGTGGATACTGCTCATCTTCGGCGTGCTCGGTCTGCTCAACATCTCCAAGGGGCTGCCGCGCCCCGACAACATGGAAGCGCTGCGCGAAGCCGGCGGGATCCTCGGCTTCCTCTCGTCGTCGCTACTCGTCGACCTCATGACCGCCTGGGTGGCGGTGCCGATCCTCATACTCGTCACCCTGTTCGCCGCGCTGATCATCATCGGGCGCCCCCTCGTCGAAATCATCGACGGTGTACGCGCCGTGTTCGCGACACTCGTCGAAGGCTCCGATGAGGAGATCGCCCACCGCCACGAACGCAAGGCCAAACGCGACGAACAGCGTCGCCAGCGAAGTGCGAACGACAAGCTGGAGTACGGTGTCGACAAACCCTACGACACGCCGCTGCTGGAAGACGAAGTGGACGACCCCGAGGTGTTCGACGAAGTCTACGATTTCGAGGCTGAGACGCAGCTCACTCCGCGGGTTGTCGACGAGCCTCCCGCCACACGCATCCAGCCCGCCTACACCGAAGAGGCACCCTCGAAGCCCGTCACGGCGGGCAAACGTCAACCCGACCCCATGGCTGGCGTACAAGTGGGGCAGATCGAATCCACGCCGGCGCCGAGTGCAGTCGAACCCCCGCGCGGCGAGCAACTGATGCTTTCGGGCGACGTGGTGTACCACTTGCCCGAGCAGTCGTTGCTCGCGCCCGGCTCAAAACCCAAGGCGCGCACCGAAGCCAGTGACAGGATTGTGCGCCAGCTCACCGACGTGCTCAACGAGTTCGAGGTGGACGCGACCGTCACCGGCTACACCCGTGGCCCGACGGTCACCCGCTACGAGATCGAGCTGGGCGCCGCGGTGAAGGTCTCCAAAATCACGGGTCTGCAAGACAATATTGCTTACGCCGTCGGCTCCAACGAGCTGCGCATCCTCACGCCCATTCCCGGGAAATCCGCCATCGGCATCGAGATTCCCAATGTCGACAAGGAAGTGGTCTCGCTCGGTGACGTGCTCCGCTCACCCAAGGCGCAAGGCGACCATCATCCGCTTACCGTCGGCCTAGGCAAGAACGTCGACGGCGGGTTCGTCGTCGCGAACATGGCGAAGATGCCGCACCTGCTCGTCGCGGGTGCCACCGGATCCGGTAAGTCGAGCTTCATCAACTCGCTCATCACGTCGATCATGATGCGTGCCACCCCCGACGAGGTGCGCTTGATCCTTGTCGATCCGAAGCGAGTAGAGCTCAACCAGTACGAGGGCATCCCACACCTCATCACGCCCATCATCACCAACCCGAAGAAGGCTTCGGAGGCGCTGGCCTGGGTGGTGCGCGAGATGGATATGCGCTACGACGACCTGGCGAACTTCGGATTCCGTCACGTTGACGACTTCAATAAGGCCGTGCGCGCCGGTCAGGTGAAGGCGCCCGAGGGCTCAGAGCGGAAGCTCGAACCGTACCCTTACCTGCTCGTCGTGGTCGACGAGCTCGCCGACCTCATGATGGTGGCCGCACGCGAAGTGGAGGACTCCGTCGTGCGCATCACGCAGCTCGCCCGTGCCGCAGGTATTCACCTGGTGCTCGCGACGCAGCGTCCCTCGACCGACGTCGTCACGGGCCTCATCAAGGCCAACGTGCCCTCTCGGCTCGCGTTCGCCACGTCCTCGATGACCGACTCGCGCGTCATCTTGGATCAGCCGGGCGCAGAAAAGCTCGTCGGCAAGGGCGACGGACTCTTCCTCCCGATGGGAGCAGGCAAGCCCATTCGTGTGCAGGGCGCATGGGTCAACGAGTCCGAGATCCGCGGGGTCGTCGCGCACATCAGTCAGCAATTGCAGCCCGAGTATCGCGAGGACGTTACCGCCGGCGCAGCCACCGAGAAGAAGGTGGTGGACGATATCGGCGACGACCTCGAGCTCGTGCTGGATGCCTGCCGACTCGTCGTCGAACTGCAGCTCGGTTCGACCTCGATGCTGCAGCGCAAACTGCGCGTCGGCTTCGCGAAGGCCGGGCGCCTCATGGACATTCTCGAGTCGCGTGGCGTCGTCGGACCATCGGAGGGCTCGAAGGCGCGCGAGGTGCTCGTCAAGCCGGAGGATCTCGACGAGGTGCTCACCAATCTTGCCGAGGGATAGACTGGGCCGGTCATGACCATGCACTCCGTTCACATCGCGTCCCTTGGCTGCGCGCGCAACGATGTCGACTCCGAGGAGCTTGCCGCGAGGCTCGAGGCGGACGGTTTCGAGCTCGTCGACGATCCCGCATCCGCCGAGACCGTGGTCGTTAATACGTGCGGCTTCGTCGAGCAAGCCAAGAAGGACTCGATCGACACGTTGCTTGCGGCATCCGACATGAAGCACGACGGCAACGTGAGATCCGTCGTGGCGGTGGGATGCATGGCCGAGCGCTATGGCGTCGAGTTGGCCAAGGAACTCCCTGAGGCCGACGCGGTACTGGGCTTCGACGCTTACGCCGATATCGCTGACCGCCTGCGCTCCATCCTCAACGGCGAACGTCCGGCCTCACATGTGCCCAGGGACCGCCGTAAACTGCTGCCACTGGCTCCGGCTGCCCGACCGGTCGCGTCCCGAGACCTCGCGGTGCCGGGCCACGCGTGGCTGACGCACCGTCGGCGACTCTCGGACGCGCCGTGGTCGAGCCTGAAGATTGCCTCGGGATGCGACCGTCGCTGCGCATTCTGCGCCATACCGAGCTTTCGCGGCTCGTACTTGTCGCGCCCCAGCGAGGAGATCGTCGTCGAGGCTCGGTGGC
>NZ_CAMYFI010000065.1 GCF_947255005.1 uncultured Tessaracoccus sp.
GCGCATAGACTGCCCGACATGATCGTCGTCGAAGGAAGCACGCTGGCGGGCATGGCCGTCGCCGCTCGTCTGGCCCGACTTGGGCACACCGTAGTGCTCGCCGGCGACGACGTGCCGCGCACTCCGCTTGACCATCTCGAGCTTCCCGCCGCATGGCGTGATCTCTTCAAGAAAACCGGGCGCCCGCTCGCCGGAACGCTCGGCTCCCTCGGGCTCTCACTCGAAGCGGCACCGCCGGTGACGTACCTCCTCCCCTGCGGCACTGAGCTGGTGCTACCCGACGAGCGCGGCGGCCAGTACTACGCCATTCGCGACGCCCTCGGCCAAACCCAAGCGGAACGCTGGCGCGATCTCGTCGACGAGCTCGACGGCGTGTGGGCCGCGCTGCGCCGTTTCGGCGTCGAGGCCCCGAACCGTCCCTCCACCCCCGACGACCGCCGAGCGCTCTGGCTACACCGCACGCTGGCAGACGTCGCAGACCGCGCCGGGAAGATGGCGCCCATCATCCTCGCAGAAGCTCACTTCGCAGGCACCGATTCGCGCAAGGCGCCGGCGCTTGTCGCGGTACGGCAATCCATCGTGCGCATCTTCGGGCGCCACCGCCTCGTCGACGAGCAGGGTCGCACGGCAGACGCGTCGGCCCTCATCTCGTTGCTGGAACGCCGCCTCACCGAACGATTCGTCCGACGAAGCCCCACACCGCCCGGCGGGGTCACCGTCGACGCACGGCCAGCACTGCCCCAAGGCCGCTGGCGCCGACCCCGCCCCGCGCTCACCCCCGCCGCCCAGCCCGCAGAACCCGGTGCGGCGGCGGAGATCGTCGACCTCACTGGGCCGGCCCCCATCCGCACTATCCGTGGCGAGCAGCGCGCCACACGCCTCGACTACACGCAGGCCACACCCAACATCGACGCCGGCCTCGCGCCCGACGACGCCCGCCGCTGGCTACGCCGCCCCACCCCGAGCGCCCACCATGCCAGCGCGGCCTGCGTCGCCGGTGGCGCGCCGTGGGCGGAACTGATGAGCGCAGCGCTCACCGTCTACGCGCTGCACGAGGAACTCACGGGCGAAGACTGCCGCCCGACGAACCGTGCCTTCACCATGCCGCCTATTCGTCGCGAGGCTCCCGGTCACGACGCGTAACCGCCCACCACGTCAACAACCCGACGACCACCGCGAGCCCCAGCAACACCGCCACGTCAGGGACGGCCTCGGCCCAGCGCCACAGCGTCGACTCCAACTGCAGCTGCTGCGTCGCGTCGAAGATGCCACCCAGCGCGCCGGTGGCGTCGCTAGCAAGAAACACCACGCCCATCACGACGAAAAGCGCACCCGCCACGAGGCCCCACACCGTCGTGCGCAACGGACCAACGACAACCTCGCGCGGCCGCAGCCGCTCAGCCATGCGCCCCGCGTCCCAAAACAACGCCAGCAGCGCGAGCGGCAGCACCATGCCTGCGGCAAAGAGGGAAAGCATCATGGCCCCATACAGCCACGAGGCAGATACGACGACGAACGTCAGCACCGCACCAAGTAGCGGCCCAGTGCAGGCGCCAGCCAAGCCGTAGACAGCGCCCAGCGCGAGGATGGCGAGCCCGCTCGTCCCGCCCCTCGAGCGCAGCCCGGGCATGGGGATGGAGACGCCAGCCATGGTGAGTACGCCGATGACGATGAGCAGCACACCGCCCACCACCGCGATCGCGTGACGATGAGTGATGAGGATGGAGCCTAGCGTTCCGGCGGCCATGCCGAGCGGGACGAGGGTGAGCAGCATGCCCAGCATGAACAGCCCCACCCTGCCGAGCAGCGTCGCCCTACGGGTGCCGAACGCGATGGCGAAAAAACTCGGCAACAGCATGGCCGAGCACGGGCTGAAGATGGCCGCCACCCCACCGAGGAACGAGGCCGCCCAGCCGAGCGTCACGATTCTGCCTTCGCCAGCTCCGCATCGATGGTCTGCTTGAACACCTCCGCGGGCTGCGCGCCAGCAATGAACTGCGTGTGCACAAGGAATGACGGCACGGAGCTCAGCCCGAACCGCTGCGCTTCGTACGATTCGGCCAGCACCGCATTGCGCAGCTCCTCCGAGCCCAGGTCTTCCTTGAACTTCGTCAAATCGGACACGCCCACACTCTGCGCGACGTCTGTGACGACGGCCTCGTCGACGGGCGGATGGCCCTTGTTGGGCAGCTTCACAAACAGTGCGTCCATGAACTCGATCTGCTTGCCTTGCTTGCCCGCGGCGCGCGCCGCGATGGCGGCGTATTCCGAGTCGGGCCCAAACATGGCAAAGTCACGGAATTCGATGCGCAACTTACCCTCGTCGACGTAGCGCTGCAGCTGAGGGAGCGTCTCCTCATTGAACGCGGAACAGAATGGGCACCTGTAGTCGAACCACTCCGTCATCACAACTGGCGCATCAACGTCACCGATTGCCGCTGGGTCGTCGGGATTGCGCTTGGGAATGGAGAGCAGCAGTTCATCTTGCGACTGCTCCTGACTCCCCTGCCCCTGATGGTCGCCGCTTGATTCCCTTTGCGCGGCGCCGCCCGTCGCGTCGCCGGATGAGGGGGCGGGCGACGGCGCGGAACTCGTCGGGCTCGACGTTGAGGCACCGTCGCGAGAGGTGAGCAGCGCCGCACCACCGAGCATCAATACGGCGATGATGACACCAACGACGATGTACAGCGGCTTAACTTTATGCTCCACGTACGAACCTTTACTGTTTCCGGGCGAGAACGGGCTAAACTGAACAGTCAGCCTATTCTCGAGTGAGGATCACATTGACCATATCGCGGGATGCACTAGAGCACGAGATCGCGGTGGAGCAGGCGCACGTCGACACGGTGTACGCCAACCTGGACATCGCCGCGGCGAGCGCGAAGGAATTGGCGCGGCAGGGGCAGGAGATCTTCGTCAGTGATCGCGCTGACTTCGTACGCGAGGAAGATGGCACCGCGCTGTTCGAGCGCGACGCGTTCGCCTACCAGGCAGCCCGCCGGATGGCGGTGCTTGACGCCGAACACGAAGGTCTGGTGTTCGGGCGACTCGACCTCACCGACGGCGAAATCCGCTACGTCGGACGCCTCGGGGTGCGCGACGACGACTACGAGCCGCTCGTGATTGACTGGCGCGCTCCCGCCGCCGAACCGTTCTACCGCGCCACCCAGGCCGACCCGATGCAAGTGATCCGTCGACGGGTATTGCGCTGCCGCGAAGAGCGCGTGCTGGGGCTCGAAGACGACCTGCTCGACACCTCCGTCGAGACCGACCTCCCCATCTTCGGCGAGGGTGCGCTCATGGCTGCCGTCACCCGCTCGCGAGGCCGTCAGATGCGCGACATCGTCGCCACTATCCAGGCCGAGCAGGACGAGGCGATTCGTGCACCCTACCGTGGGGTTACCGTCATCGCGGGCGGCCCGGGCACTGGCAAGACCGTCGTGGCGCTGCACCGCGCCGCCTTCCTGCTCTACACCAACCGTGCTCGGCTGGAGCGCGGCGGCGTGCTGGTCGTCGGCCCGAGCGCGGTGTTCATGAACTACATCGAGCGTGTGCTGCCGAGCCTCGGCGAGGACTCCGTCACGCTGAAAGCCATCGGCCAGGTGGCCACGGACACCGTCGGGATGGCGAGCGAACGCACCGACAGCGCCCTCGCCGCCACGGTCAAGGGTTCGTGGGCGATGTTCAAGCTGCTCCGTCGGCTCGTACGTCTACCTATGAACGACGAGGACACCCCCCGCGTGCGAGTCACCATCAAGGGCGAAGTGCTCACCTGCGAGGGCAAGGAACTCGAGCTCATTCGAGACCACGTTCTCGCCTCTACGCGCTTCAACCAGGGACGCGAGCAGGCGCGCGAGCTCATCGTCGAAGCTCTCGCCGCGAAGCTCCCCGACGACGTGGATGTGGAAGACACCAATGTGCCCGACTACATCCGCGAGCACCCGTCGCTCACGATGTTCATGCACGCCTGGTGGCCGGTGCTGAGCGCGCCCAGGGTGTTGGCGCGCCTGGCTGATCCGGGCGTCGTCGCAAAGGTCGCGCGAGGGCTGAACAAGGAGGAGCAGCGAGCGCTCGCCGAATCGTTCGCATGGCTCGATGGCATCGACCCGGTGCAGGAGACCCCGCGGCACTGGTCCGTCGCTGACATCGCGCTACTCGACGAGCTCGTCAGCATCCTGGGCCCGGAGCCAGAAGAGGAAGAGTTCGACCCGCTCACGCTGCTCGACGATGATGTGAACGAGCTCGTCAGCATCGCCGACCGCATGGCGAAGCGGGATGCGGACGACCTCGACGACGACCCCCAGCACACCTACGCCCACATCCTCGTCGACGAGTCGCAGGACGTGACGCCCATGCAGTGGCGGATGCTTCGCCGACGCGGCCCCCAGGCTTCCTGGACTATCGTCGGCGACCCGGCCCAGTCGTCGTTCCCCCGCCCGGAGGAGACGCAGAAGGCGCTCGACGAGATCGTCGGGCGTGGGCAGTACCGGCGCTTTGTGCTGTCCACCAACTACCGCTCCCCCAGCGAGGTATTCGACCTCGCCTCGAAGGTCATCACGAAAGTGCATCCCGACGCGCTCCTTCCGCGCGCGGTCCGCAGCACCGGCGTCAAGCCCAAGCTCACCAGCGCAGCCCAGAAGAACCTCGACGAGACGCTGCGCCAGGAGCTCATGGCGCTGGCTGGCCAGGTCGTGGGAACCATCGGCGTGATCGTGGCACCGTCGAGGCAAGAAGCCATCACCAAGTTGGTGCTGAGCGACCCGCAGCTCGCGGCCTTCGAGCAGCGCCTTTTCATCGTCACTGCGCTGCAGGCGAAGGGCCTGGAGTACGACGGTGTGTGCGTCGTCGCTCCCGACGAGATCATCGCCGAGGCGCCAGGGGGTGAGCGGGTGCTCTACGTCGCCCTCACCCGCGCCACGCAGCGTCTGGTCGCCATCGACCTCGACTCCTCGAACTGGCGCGAGCTCCTCGCCTAACTATTCAATGTGTGAGATTTGTTGCGGTTTTCCGCAATAGATCTCACACTGTGATGCCCTTCGACGATGGTGCGGCGCGGTCACGCTTCGCGAAACTTTCATGACACGCCGGATACAAACGCGCGCGAGTACACCCAACGCAAGGGGGAGACGCACGCCGTCGCCGATGCGCTGTACGAGATGGAGCAGCCGCGCACCTCGGCTGACGCGGTGCCGACGAAGCCCGAGGGTGCGCTGCTGGCCCTGGGTGACCGCTTCGACCTGCTGGCTTCGATGTTCGCCCTGGGCGCGAAGCCGACCGGCTCGTCGGATCCGTTCGGTCTGCGACGCGCCGCGCTCGGCTTGGTGCGCATCCTGCGCGAGGTGCCCGGCATGGAGAAGATCACGGTGCGCGACGGCGTCGGTCACCTCGGCGTCGGCGGCGTTCATGACCCGGACGAGTTCGGCGACGTCGCGGGTGTCCAGACCCGTGAAGCGCGGGTCGACGCCCTCGGTGGCCAGGTTGGTGGGCAGTTCGGTCATGACCCCATCCTCCCGCGTTTCAGGGCCGCGGTGACTGAGGCGGGGTCAGCGCCAGCCGCCACTGTCCATGGCAGGCTTCGCAGGCCACGGGGAGTTACGAACAGACGTGGCGATGCCGCGGAGCCGCTCGGCGGCTGTGGCGCGGGCGGCGTCCATGTCTGTCAGGGTGGCGAATGCAATTGCCGCAACGACGGCGCCGAGGACGGCGATCACCAGGCTCACGATGGCGACAACGACGTCCGCTCCTCCGGATGGGATTGCAAGTACAAGGCCGACGACCGCAGCCACCAGCCCGGCGAGGGCGATCGCGAGGCTGATCACGGCCACCAGTACTCCCACGAAATAGCTGTCGTAGTCACCCTCGAGATCTCCGAGGATCTCGCAGAAGTCCTCGATGGCGTCGCGCAGGTTCTGCAGCTTGGTGGGCAGGGACTGGATTTTGTCGCGATAGTACTGGGTGTTCCCGGAGTCCCAGTCGTCGCCACGTGGGCCCAGTGAGCCCTGTCCCACGGCGGATTCTGCCGTCGAGAAGTCCACCCCGCAGTACTGGGGGCCGGTGTTCTTGACCGCTGTGTAGTCGTTGATCTCCCGGAGGATCAACTCCACCGTCGGGTCCGTCTTGGGCTGGATGGTGATGAACTCACGCACCGCCTCCTGCGCCTTGTTCTCAGCCTTCTGCTTCATCCAGTCCGGCACCCACGACTGGCCGGAGATTTTGTTCAGCGCGTCCTGGCAGGCGGGGCCGGTCTTCCTGTCGGCCTCTGCCAGGTTACGGTTGATCTCTTCAATCTTGGTCCGGATCTCTTCAACGGTGTCGCTCATGTCCTCACAGTCCTGATGTTGCGATGAGAATGGAGATCTGCGCGGCATACTCTGTGTTCGCCGACTCCATCTCCAAGTAGTTCCGGCCGGTCTGCGAGATCGCCCCGGCCAGCGAGTAAAGCAGGTCCCCACCCGCGTCCAGGGAGACGTCCATGTCATCAAGGACCGCATTACGGGCGTCGTCATAGGCAGCTTTCACGGCAGCAAGATTGGTGTCGGCCGCAACATTGAACTGGATGGCACTCGTCGATGAGTGGACGCCCCGCACTGCAGTCTCGGCGTCCTCAAGGTTGCCCTTCTCCTCCACAAACCATTCCAGTCTGGTCTTGAGTTCCTCGAATCCCATGTTCCCTATCCCTTGTTGTAGTCGTTGCGGCGTGCCACGACGTCAGCGAGCCGTGAACGGAGATCTGCCAACTGCCCGAGCACCTCGTCCTTGGGAGCCTCGTGGGACATGGCCCGGAAGGCCGCGACGATGTCGTTCTCGACGTCGGCGAAATCTGCCGTCCGCAACCACGATTCGTTCACCTTGATCTCGTTCGGCATGCCACCCACGGTCTCAATCGTGATGTGCCGGTACCTGTCCCCGACCTCCACCGGTTCCTGGGGCGTCGGTTTCCACGAACCCAGCGCCTGGAACAGCGAACTCACGTCCCGGGAGAGTTGCAGGACGTCGTCGCGCAGTTCGGTCGGGTATCTCACCCCTTGCTTCTGGGGCGCGAACGCGGCGACGTCGACGGCTGCGGCCTGCGCATGCTGCTCCGCGTAGGCGTAAAGCAGCGCAAAGCCGAACTCCTCCACCTCGACGAACTTGGCCCAAGCATCCGCAAGCTTCACAGCGGCAACCGCGCCAGCCTGATCAAATTCGAAGGCGAACGCCTCGGCAGGTTCACGTGCTTCTTCCATGCCAGAACCGGTACCACCCGACAGGTTCGGGACCCTGGACTCAGGGCGCGACATAATGGGCCAATGACCAACGACGCAGTCCCTCGATGGACATCTGAGAAGCAGGTTCCGTTCCTCTGGATAATCCTGTACCTGGGCTGCCTGGAACTGGGGCTGGCGCTCACCGGGCTGACCATGCCGGTGCCGGGCGGCGTGGTCCTCCTGGTCCGGGTCGGGTTCGGCATGGTGCTGGTGCTGTGTCTGGTGCTGGTGGCGATTGCCAGTTGGCGGCAGACGAAGGCGCTGCGCGAGCTGCGCAGGGTGTCGCCCTCACCCTGGCGCTGGATCGCTCTGCTGGCAGCAGTCGTGGCCGCGGTGCTCGTCTGGACCTGGGCGACGGGGGTGCAGGCCGAAGCCTCCGAGAAGCTCGCGAGGCTGGGAACCACGATGCTCACCGCCGTCCTGCTGGGCCTGGCCATCTCGGTCGGCACTCACGCCTTGGTGAAGATCCTCGCTGCGGGTACTCCTGATGCTCCGACTCGCTGACGCTGCCGTTGACTCCAGAAGCTACCGTCCGCTTCAGACCCCGCCCGCATACCGGCGGGCTTTACACACAGCGGCAGCGCCTGCAGACAGGGGTAGCGTCTGGCGACAGTGGTAGCGTCGACCCATGGACGAGACCCTCACCGAGTTGGTGCTGCGCGCAGTGGAGCTGGTGCCGCCCGGGCGGCTGGTCTCCTACGGTGACGTCGCGGCTCTGCTCGGGACCGGTCCCCGGCAGGTGGGCGCGGTGATGGCGCGTGAGGGGCACGGCGTACAGTGGTGGCGCGTCACCAACGCCTCCGGCGACCTGCCCCCGCACCTGATGGCCGACGCAGCCAGGCACTGGGCTGCGGAGGGGATCACACTCAAACCCAATGGTCGGGGTGCGCGCATCAGCCAGTACCGGGTGGACCTGGGCAGGTTGGCCGACGACTTCCACGCCGCGACGGCGGACCTGCCGGAGCTGCCGTGAGGGGAGGCCGTTCGAGGCTCGCACCTCGCACCTCACGGCAACTGGACGTCAGCGGAGCGGGACCGCGCCCGGTGTCTCCACACGGGCGGCCGTGACCCCACAACCGGCGGGGCGGCCCGCGCACACCAGCACGGGGGCGTCGTCGGCCAGCGGCAGGATCTGGATCCGCAGCTCGCCCGCACCGGCCTGAGTTACATCCCGCCCGGGTCGCCGTGGCGCAACGGCTACATCGAGTCGTTCAACAGCAGGATCCGCGACGAGTGCCTCAACATCAACACCTTCTACTCGCTGCTCCACGCCCGCGTGGTGATCAGCGACTGGAAGACCGAGTACAACCACGACCGCAGGCACTCATCGCTGGGCTATCTCGCACCGGCCGACTACGCTCGGCAGTGCACCCACCAAACGAAAACCGACGACTCGCACAACGTCCGGACCTAACCGAGGGGGCAGGTCAAAAGCCATGCACATGGACTACAACTTCCCTACCAGCCTCATTCGAGCCATCGATGCCGGGCACGGCGGAGGCCTCGACTTCGACCTCAGCGACAAAGTCACCATCGAGGACTTCGCAGTCAAGAAGAACGGTGAGCACAAGAACGAGGCGCTCGTAGCAGAGCACGAGAGTCAACAGCAAGAACAGCTTTCGGCATACTGTTGAGGAACAAACCCAAGGTGCCCGCATCACTGGATACCCCCAGAACACCGAGTGGCGCAAGTTCCTACTCAACCAGAAAAAAGCTCGAAAGGAGCTCATCCAGGCTTTCTCCGCCGACATCTTCGACGCCTTGAAAGCGAAGTTTCAGGAAGAGTAAACACTATTACTGCGCGCAAAATCCCGACAGGTTCACCCCTCTACGGACGCCAGCCGGAGTAGCGGCGTGCCGGATGCTCAGCGGTTCAGCAGGCTAAACTCCAAACGACGGCACCAGCAAGAAATCCCAGTTCATAACGGGTATCGGCGCTATCCGATAGCACCGCGCCGCACTGGGGTCGTGTATCCATCGTGACCGGTTGTGCGATGCAGCACCTGGTTCCACACTTCGCTGGTGGCCTTGGCGCGATTCTGGGTGAAGAACTGTAGCCCGGCGGCGCCACCTTCGATCAGGGTTTCGCACATGGATGCGGCGTGCGAGAGCCCCAGGCTGCGCACATCGTCGGGATGGGCTTGGCGGAGACGCTGCACGAATGCGGGCGGTAACGGCTGCCCGGAAAGGTGCTCGAAACGCTCGATCTGCGTGATTCTGGTGAGCGGCATGAGGCCAGCGATGATGGGAACCTCACTGCCCAGCGCACGCACGCGCTCCACCATCTGGAAGTAATCGTCGGTGTCGAAGAACAGCTGCGTGATGGCGTATTCGGCGCCTGCTTCCACCTTGTCGAGCAGAATCTGGGCGTCCAGTTCTGCGTCGTTCGTCTCCGGGTGCGGGCTCACGAACGCCGCCACACCGACGCAGAAGTCGCCCTCGCCTTTGATGAATCGCACAAGCTCCGTGGCGTTGCGCAGCCCGTCGGGATGCGCCTCCCACTGCCCTCCCCCAGGCATGTCGCCGCGAATGGCGAGGATGTCGTGCACGCCGGCTTCGCGATACAGCTGCAGCGTGTGCGCCACCTCGGCCTTCGATTGATCGACGCAGGTGAGGTGCCCCACCGTCAGCGGATTGCCGATCTTCGCGATCTCCTGGGCGGCGAGCATAGAGCGGTCTCTGCGCGACCCATCGGCCCCGTACGTGACAGACACGAAGTCCGGCCCCAAGGGCGCAAGCCGCTCGACGGTCTTCAACAGCGCGGGAATCTCGGCGTCGTCGCGAGGGGGGAAAAACTCGAAGGAGCGCAGCGGGCGGGTTCGGTGAGCGAGCAGGTCCGCAACGGTATTCGCAGAGCGTTCGGGCATGGGGAAAGCTTAGGCAAGCCATACCGCGTTCCGACTAGACTTGGTCCATGCTTCGAGACTTGGCGCCCGAGAATCCATTGAACGACGCGTTCCTGGCACGCATCGACCAGGACATCACTCGCTTCCTCGACCAGCAGGCGCCGCTCGTCGCAGAAGTTGGCACATCCGAGCTCCTCGCCAAAGCACGCGACTATTCGACAGGCGGCAAGCGCCTGCGCCCCGCGTTTTGCGTGTGGGCGTATCTGGCAGCCGGCGGCGACGAACACCATCTCGACGAGGTCTTCCGCGTCGCGGCATCACTCGACCTCCTCCACGCCTCCGCGCTCGCCCACGACGACATCATCGACGACGCCGACACCCGTCGCGGCAAACCCGCCGCCCACAAGCAATTCGCGCTCTTGCACGAGCGCCGAGGCGGCCGTGGCAACGCGCACGACTTCGGCCAGGCGGCCGCGATCTTGCTCGGCGACATGCTGCTGATGTGGAGCGCGCAGCTCTTCGACGAGTCTGCCGCCCCCAACCTGGAAGCCGCGCGCACCGAACTCTCACGGATGCGCGCCGAGGTGACCGCCGGCCAGTTCCTGGATATCTCCGCAGCCTACGGGGTGGCCGACGATGACGACGCGCTTGCCGTCGCGTCGAAGGTGCTCGAGTACAAGTCGGCGAGCTATTCCATGCGCCGCCCTGCGCTCATCGGCGCGCGGCTCGGCGGCGCGAGCGACGCACAGTACGACGCGCTCGCCAGCTTCGGCTCGCACATCGGGCACGCCTTCCAGCTGCGCGACGACGTGTTGGGCGTGTGGGGCGACGAGGCGCTCACCGGCAAACCGACCGGCGGCGACCTGCGCGAAGGCAAAGCAACGGTGCTCATGCTCACCGCGATGCGCCGCGCCGACGAACAACAGGCGGCCACGTTGGCGTCGGTGTTGGGCGCGAAAGATTGCAGCGACGCCGACGTCGAGCGTGCCGCGAGCGTGATCGAGGCGACGGGGGCTCGGGCACACGTCGAAACGCTCATCGACGAGCACCTCGAGCAAGGGCTTGCCGCGCTTGCGGCAACAGACTTCCAGGAGGTGGGCCGCGAGGGCCTCACCCAGCTGGCACGGTTGAGCACACGCCGTGCCTACTGAGGAGCTACGAGGCCTGAGCGCCCGCGAAGTAGAAGAGCGGGTTGCGAAGGGGCAGGTCAACACGCTGCCGTCGCGGTCGGGGCGCTCCACCTCCGACATTATCCGTGCCAACGTCCTCACACGCGTCAACTGCATCCTGTTCGTCCTGTTTTGTTGCGTGCTGCTGACGGGCCGCCTCGAGCAGGGATTGTTCGCGGGCCTCATCGTCGCGAACTCCATCATCGGCATCGTCCAGGAGCTTCGCGCCAAGCGCACACTCGACAAGCTGGCGGTCGTAGGCGAGGCCAAACCCACGGTGATCCGCGACGGGGCCCGTCGTGAGATCGTGCGAGATGAGGTGGTGTTAGACGACGTCATCAGCATGTCGCCCGGTGACCAGATCGTCGTTGACGGTGAGGTCGTGGCCGCAAGCTACCTCGAGGTGGACGAGTCGATGCTCACCGGCGAGGCCGACCCCATCCCAAAGACGCCCGGCGAAAAGATATATTCAGGCTCCTTCGTCGTCTCCGGCAGCGGCGCATATCGGGCGACGCAGATCGGCGCCGACGCGTACGCCGCCCAGATCACCGCGCAGGCGTCGCGGTTCACACTGGTGCGCTCCGAACTTCGGCAGGGCATCGACCAGATCCTGAAATACGTGTCATGGATGCTCATCCCCATCGGCGCGCTGTCGATCGTCGTGCAGTTCACCCATCCCGGCGTCGAGTGGCGCGATGCTGTGTTGGCGATGACCGCGTCGCTGGTGCCCATGATTCCCGAGGGCCTCGTGCTGCTGACGGCGATGGCCTTCGCGCTCGGTGTGATCCGGCTCGGTAAACGCAACGTACTCGTGCAGGAGTTGCCTGCAATCGAAGGGCTCGCGCGCGTCGACGTCGTGTGCGCGGACAAGACGGGCACGCTCACCGAGAACGCGATGACGCTGGGCGAAGTGATCCCGCTGAGCGCCTCACAAGAAGAGATTGACGAGGTGCTCGCGCAGCTTGTCGCCGCCGACGACACACCCAACGCGTCGATGCAAGCCATCGCCGACGCCGTACCCCCTGCCCCGGCTCCGTGGCGGCAGACCGCGCGGGCACCGTTCACGTCGGCGAAGAAATGGTCGGGCGTGAGCTTCCACGACAGGCACATCGTGCTCGGTGCCCCCGACGTGCTCGCGACGG
>NZ_CAMYFI010000066.1 GCF_947255005.1 uncultured Tessaracoccus sp.
CTGCGGCTGCCCGGCAGGTGGGAACGCCCCAGGCCCCGACGCGGACACCGCACTCTGCGGCTGCCCGGCAGGTGGGAACGCCCCAGGCCCCGACGCGGACACCGCACTCTGCGGCGGATGCGACGCAGACGGTGCCGACATCGGCTGCTGAGCGCGCCAGGCGGGCTGTTGATCGTTCACCCACGGCGCTTCGGGAGCACGCCACGGCTCCTGCTCCGAGGGGCGCTGCTGCCAATCGTTCTTCGGGGCCCACGCGGAGTTGGCGTAGTCCGCCGCCTCCGGGCTGAACGCCTCGGCGAGGTGTGGAGGCAACCCAACGGTGCTGACGTGCGACCTGGGCGAGCGCGCCTTCGAACGCGCAGGAACGGCGGAGACCTTGGGCTGGACGAGCACAGCCTTCACCGCCATGTCATGCCAACCCTGGCGGCGTTCGTGGATGATCAAGAACACGAGGAAGGCGATGCCACCGACGACGGTCATCATCAGGCCGACGTACACGAGGAAGCGCAGAAAGACCCTCCACCAACCGATGGGTTTCCCGTCGGCCATGCCCACGAGTTCCAGCTTCATCGCCCTCGCACCCAGGCCCGCGCCGCTCGTCGCATACGCCCACCACTGGTACAACCCGTAGGCCAACGTCAACACTACAAAGGTGATCGACGCCACGAGCACCACCGCCGGGTTATCGCCCCACAGCTGAAGCGCGAGCGTGAGCAAACCGCTGAGCACAGCGACGGGAGCCACGTCGAGCAGGTACGCCAGGAAACGCCGATCGAGCCCTGCCACCTCATGGCCACGGGGGATCATTCGACTCACGCTTGCCTCCTCACAACCTCAGGATATGGGTATACAGCACTTTCTGACTACTTCGTCTGCCTGAACGACTTCGTGGAGAGCCTCGACAGCATCCATCTCGGCCAGGCTACCGAGCGCCGCATGCCGCGATGCACTGACTTCGATTCTTGCCAGTACTCCTGGGCCACCTGCTCACTCGGCGCACCGGGCGCGAACACCAGCCAGTCCGCTTCCTTCGCCAGCGACACCGGATCTGCCTCCTCCTCAATCTTGCTGAATTGCTCAGTGAGCTGCGTGGCCTGCTCAGACCGCGTGGCAGACAGCGACGGCGAGTGCCCCAAGTCGCGTGCCTTATCGACGAGTTCCAGCCAGGCACCGGCGACGCGGTTGGCGACGTCGGGGTCATTCTTGCGACGAGCTCGTCGTCGCAGCTTCAATCCGAGGATGAGCGCGATGGGCACAACGATAGTGAGCAACGGGACGCCGACGATCAGCGCGATGGCGCCGACGCGTCTCCAGTCGATCGTCCGCTCTTCCTCAGGGATGTCACCCGGATCGGTCGGGAGCTGTTCCTCCTGCGGTGGCACGTCCGGTTTCTGCGGCGGCGGGGGCGGATTCACGACGTACGGCCGCGGCTTCGGTGGCTCATGGGGGAGCTCTTCGTCGGCCGTCCTGTCCTTGGGCGGGGTCGGGTCGAAGCGCACCCATCCCAGACCGTCCAGGTTCAGCTCCGGCCACGCACCCACCTGGTCGCCGGTAATCTGCGGCGAGTTCTCCATCTCGTAGCCGTAGATCACCCGCGACGGGATGCCAAGCTCCCGCGCCATGAGCGCCATGGCGGTGGCATACTGCTCGTGGTCGCCGATCATGCGCTGCTGGTCGTCGAGTAGCTCCAACAGCCGCGACTGTGAATGCCCAGGCCGCGACGCCACCTCATCTTCTTGGCCGTGCGAGAAGAACCCAAGCTTGAGCTGCTTTTCCAGGGCGAGCGCTTGCGCTCCTGCCGTCTGCCGCCCTTCGGTCCATTGCCGCGCCAGCATGCGCAGGCTCTCCGGCACGCCGCTCGTCTTCGCCTGCTTCACCCGGCCGGCCTCGGCGTCGGCGATACGCGCATCGGAGGGGCGCTGCGGGGCAATCGCGCCAAGCGTGTAGGTGTCGCCGTCGTGCAGGCCGGCAAGCGCGATCCCGGTGCCGGAGCTGTGGTTGTAGAAGAACGACTCACCAAGCTCCACCGCACGCTCACCATTGAAATGCACGGCGGTGGAACGCCCCAGCGTCGGCACCCACACGTCGTCGTACTTGTGCACTCGCACGTTGAGCTCGAGCTGATCGCCTTCAGTAGTGTCGTTGATCCACTGCCCGACGCGGCGGAACGTCGTCTCGTCGACAGCGTCGTGGTCGAGGGTGGCGACGCGGAAGGCGATGCCGTCGTAGGTGTCGAGCGTGGCGATGCGCACAATGTCTCCCGGCCGAGCGCCGGCCACCTCAAACAGTGTCTCACTGCGGTGTTTGGTGATGTTCGCACGGAATCCTTGCAGCGGGGAGCGCTGATCGGCGAGGTTGATGGGGATCTCGACGCCGCTGCGCAGCGTGGAGCGGTGCGCGCCGCTGGCGAGCGCGGGCGCAGCGAGCATCCCGACGAGGCCCGCCACCGCCAACACCGCCACGCCCATGAGCAGGCGCATGGGTCGGAAGGTGCCCTGCGATTCGGACAGCCGGTCGCGCAGCCGGCCGCGCCGGTAGGTCGTCCACAGCAGCACCACCACGAAGAACGCGAACCCCACCCACAGCGGCATCACGGCAGTTCGCGCGCCGAGCATCGCACCGACGGTGTAGCCCACGGCCGCCGGCACCCATGCGGCCCCCGGGCGGCGCGTGCGAAGGCTCACCGTGCCTCCCACCAGGCCCACCAGGTACCCGACCAGGCCCGGCACCGCGAGCAGGTTCCAGGTCTCGCCAATCGGTGGGTCGAGCGTCAACATGTCGCGCCAGGCCGTCACAGGGCCGGTGAGCAGCCCGAGCAGCGTGCGGCCGGTGGGCACCACGTACCCGATCGCGGACGACGGCATTACCAACGCGCTGCCGAACAGGAACCAACCGGCCACCGCGAGGAGTACCGTCGTATCGACGCGCAGTTGGCGCAGGGCGCCGACGAAGGCAATCACCATGCCGAGCGCGGTGAAGCCGAGCACGGTCACGAACAGCAGCGGCGTGCCGTACACCGGCCAGAACGCGAGTGCGACCAGCGCCGCGAGCAGCAACAGCATCAGGGAGTCGACGATGAGCCACACCCGCCCCGACCCGGAGAGGCGCCACGCGCTCCTGGTGGCCTGCGTTGAGGGTACCGACATCAGTCCATCGACCTCCTCATCACGCGGGGCAGGTCTTCGAGGCTACCGATCTGATTCAGGGTGACGTTGCCCACCTTGCGGTTGCGCGGCTCCTCACCCGTGGACACGCGGATGCCGATGTAGCGGGTGTCGACGTCGAACCGCGCACTCGCTATGCGCAGATCGGTGAGTGTTGTCGTCGAACCTGAGATGAGGATCACGATCGATGCCCCGTAGTTCGCGCGCGAATTGGAGTAGGCGAGATCCGCGACGCCGCCACGCGCGGTCTGCTCCACGAGCGCGAGCTCGTCGAGGGCCACCGTCGGCGCCACCGCTGCGAGTTCTTCCTTGGAGGTGGTGACCACGAGCTGCGAGTCACCCAGGAGCGCTTGCATCGCAATCGACGCAGCCGCGGACACTGCCGTCTCGAACTCGTCCTCGTCGATGTACGACTGGTGGCACGTATCCAGCGCGACAAGCACCTTCGACATGCGCGATTCCTCAAACTGGCGCACCATCAACTGGCCTGCGCGCGCGGAGGATTTCCAGTGCACGTGGCGACGGTCGTCGCCTGCCACGTAGGGGCGCAGCGCGTGAAAGTTCATGTCGGAGGCGTTGAGGTTGGGGCTCGCGTGGCCCTCCAGGTCGTGCACGAAGCCTATCTGCCGCCCAGGCAGGCGCACCGTCTTGGGGTGCACGTACACCTCTTCTGCGCCCGTCCAGCGCGTCTCCCGCCCGGTCAGGCTGAAGGGATCGCCCTGCACCGAGTTGGCGGGGCCGACGACGATGCGTCCGCGCCGGTGCGTGGGAATCCGAAATCGGAATTCGCGGGTGCTGCCTCCGGGCATGACCGGCAACCAGAAGCTAGCCGTCTCGTCGCCCAACGGAAGGTCGAGGCGAGAGCCGAGATGACGCTTGCCAGGATGCGTCTGCACGAGAATCCGGCCGAAGGCCCGCTCCCCCACCACGACGGAACGGTCCGAGAGCTGCATCGCGACGCGCAACCTCGGCTTGCCGATAGTGAACAGCAGCGCGATGCCCACGAGCACGATCGCGACGATGCCGACGAGCAGAAATTCCATCCAACGTGCGGCGAGCCCCACGACGAGCGCCACGACGCCCAGCAGCAGGGTGATCCAACCAGCGTCGCGCATGCCAATGCGCTCGCTGACGCGTTTGTACAGCGAGCGAACGGCCTTACCTGTTGGTGGATCGACCGCTTCGGGGATCTCCCAGCGAGCGGTGGTAGTCATCAGTCGCGAGCGCGCTCCGTCGGAGGCGGCACGGAACCAATCACGTCCGCCATCACGTCGACGGTGGTGACTCCGTTGAACTCAGCCTCAGGGTCAAGAATCAAACGATGGGCCAGGCACGGCACCGCGAGGATCTTGATGTCGTCGGGCGTGACGAAGTGCCGCCCCACCGACGCCGCCCACACCCGCGACGCCCTCACCAGCGCCAACGCGCCACGCACAGACGCACCGAGACGCACGTCCCCGGCGGCACGTGTTGCCTCGACGAGGCGCACGACGTAGTCCATCACGCTCGCCTCGACGTGCACCGCCCCCGTCATCTGCGCCATCTCCGCCACCTGCTGGCCCGTCACCACCGACGGCAGCGCCGTCGAACGTGGACGTGAGCCGCCGGAGGCAAGGATGCGCATGGTAGCCTCGTGATCCGGATAGCCGAGCGTGGTCTTCATCAAGAAACGGTCGAGCTGCGCCTCGGGGAGACGATAGGTGCCGGCCTGCTCGATGGGGTTTTGGGTTGCGATCACCATGAATGGGTTATCGACGGAGTATGACTGCCCGTCGACGGTGACGCGCGACTCTTCCATCACCTCGAGCAGCGCCGACTGGGTTTTCGGCGAGGCGCGGTTGATCTCGTCGGCGAGCACGATCGACGCGAAGATCGGGCCCTGGTGGAACTCGAACTCGCCCGATTTCTGGTCGTAGATCGTCACGCCGGTGACGTCGGAGGGCAGCAGATCGGGGGTGAACTGGATGCGGCTGTGGGTGCCCTGCACCGACTGTGCAATGGCGCGAGCGAGGCTCGTCTTGCCGGTGCCAGGGTAGTCCTCGAGCAGCAGGTGCCCCTCCGCCAACATGCAGGTGATCGCGAGACGGATGGCCTCGCTCTTGCCCATGATGACGCGCTCAATATTGCCGACGATGTTCGCGAAGTTCTCGCTGAACCATCGTGCTTGTTCTGGATTCACGGTTTCCTTTCGACGCTATTCCAGGTCCAGCGGCTGCTATTGCCATTGACCCTGCAGTTGACCTTGAAATCCTCGTATGGCTTGGGAGGTTCATCGGCCGAACCTGGTTGCAGGTACATCTCCGATTTGTAAATTCGGTTGTTCGCAGCGTGGATGGTGTCGAGCAGGTTCTCTTCCTTGTCGAGCACTTTGCATGCGCCCCCGAACCTGACGTACTTGATGGAGACGGTCAGTTTCTTCGTCACAGTGTGGTATTCCACTCTGGCGACATCATCGATGCGGTACGACTGAGTGCGCACGTTCGAGAACCCCACTTGCTGGCTGGTGCCTGGATTGGTGCCCCTCCACCCGAGAATGACGGTGGATGATCCCGGCTGCAGCAAAATGGTGCCGTTTGGCGCCCGCTTGGCATTCGAGCCGCCCCCGAAGCTGACGTAGTACCGAGAGGGATCCCACCCCCCTGAACCTTCCAGGGAGGGCGTGTCCCAGCGCATAGACACGTGCCCTTTATCGTAGGCCATGGGCTGCTCAAGCGCGAAAGGCTGCGGTTCCTTACTCAGCGGCATCATTCCCGACACAGGATGCGTGTCGGCGATCTCCTGATTACCTACGCCCTGCGTAAGACGCATCCGCACGTAACCGGAGTACTCTTTCCCCGGAGTAAGTGGCCGCGTGAGGTAGACGCCATCTTTGGGTTCGAGTTCGGTCCAGCCGCCATCGCCGATTTGGTATTCCAGACGCACCCCAGCTTTCGCCCGCTCTTCGGGAGTGTTCATCTTGGGAGTGATGAGCCGGAACCCAAGCTGGTTGGGATACTGGGCGCTCCCGTACCTTGGGAACGCCGCGGGCCTCTCGACGACGAGTTTGGGTGCGCTCCACGAGATCAGTGCTTGCGGGGTTTCCGCAACAAGCACTCGGGAGTGACGATTCTGAGCGTAGAGACGGAACGTCACTGGGCTGTGCCCAAACCCCCCAAACGCATGCTCGCTGCCCTCATCGGGTGGGAAGGCTATGACCTTGCCAGGCCGTTCATTCCCGCCCGTGACAGGGACGATCTGGAGTTTCATGTTCGGGTCGCCGTTGGCGTCGAGGGTGTGCCTAGAGACCTTCACGGAGAAGCTTCCGCCATTCTCGGTGATGCTCGCGACGGCTGTGATGCCCCCAGCTCCCTTCGGGGGGCCAACGGGAAACTCTGGCACCGAGCGTTCGGATTCCGGCGAGGATCCGGCGTTGTTGGTGGCCACAACTCCGAACGAGTAGGTTTTCCCGTTGGTGAGGCCGGCCCACTCAAACTGCCGGGCCGAGCCTTCGAGATTCTTGCTGCCGATGCGCTTCCCGGACGAATCGTACAAGTGGACGGTGTAGGTGGTGACCGGGCTTCCTTTGTTGTTTTTGTTCGCGAACCCGGCTTCCGGCCACCGCACCATGAGCGCCTGGTCTTTGCTCTCCGCGGTCGGGCGGCCGGGAGCGAGCGGTGTCACGTCGGGGATGTACGCGGCCGATTGCGGGGACGGTTCGGATGGGCCGAGCTTGTTGTACTCCACGACGCTCAGCGTCCACGGCACGTTATTGCGCAGCCTGGTGATGGTGCACGTGGTACCTGGGCACACTTGCGTCACCGGCGAGTGCCCCGGCGCCGACGCGGTCACTTCGCGCTTCTCGATCGGGTACCCGTTGGACCCGCCGGAGCGGTACTCGAAGCGGATCTGCCCGTCGCCTGCCACACCGCCGAACGGCGCCGACGGCGGCGAAGGCTTATTCTTCACGTCCAACCGGATGCTGCCGTCGACGACGCGCCCTGGGTCTTTCGTGGCGTCTTGCACGGAGTACCGGGCGGTGAGAGTGCCGACGAAGTCCTTCGCAGGCGTAATCGTCACGGAATGTTCATCGAACTCGATCTTGCCTGAACCGGAGGTGATCGATGCTCCTGTCACGGTGAGGCTCGGGTCACTGGTGATGTACGAAGTATCGTTGGCCGTCACCGGAATCGACGTCGGAATGCCGCCCGCGGCATCATTCACCACGTCGGTTTCGGCGACAGTGAGGGGCTGCCTGGACGACACCATCTCCAGCACCACCTCGAATTCCGTCGATGCACCCACCGCATTCGTCACGACACCGCTCAGGCTTCTACGTGTGCCGGCCTTCGCGGTGATCGGCGCCGTGGCGACGATGACGGAGTTGCTGGATTCGGTGCGCCACTCGATGGGCGCATCACCGCCCGCGTCCTTCCAGTCGCTGAAGCTGAAATCCAGGCCGCGAGGATCCCTGAACAGCGGCATGGCGGAAAGCCGGAACTCCCCCTCGCCGGGCGCCACCTGCAACACGCCGTCGGCCACCTTCTCCGGGGGCAGCTGGGTGAGCGGATCGTTCGCATCCTCGCCCTTGTTCTGCGCATTCGCGCGCACTTCGACGTTGATGCTCACGTAGGCGCGCTTCGCCGTCATATCGCCTTCGGGTACCACGTCGATGACCTCGAACACGACGGCGGCAGGGCCTCGGTACTCAAGGCTCGGCGTGTAGTCTACGCCACCTGTGGCGGGCACCGCGCTCCCGTTCGTCGCAGTAATCGTGTCGGCGCTGGTGAGCTTCACCGAACGACCCTCGGTACCCAAGATGAGATCGTCGAAACTCAGGTGCACGGGCTGGCCCGCTGTTGCGGTGATCTCGCGGGCTTTGCTGTCGCGCACCACGGGGCGCACGTCCTGCGTGCCGGGCACCGTGAGCAGCGCGTACGAAGTCATGCCGTCGTTATCCGTCAGCGCGTAGCGCACCTGCTTCATGCGTTCGCCGACGGGCACCGCAATCTCCGTGGCACTCACCACCTGGGGGCTGTTTGGGTCGTCCTTCGATGCGCCGGGCACCGAAACCTTGAGGTCTTTGTGCGGCCCGTCGGGATCGAAGTCGTTCGCAGTGACGTCGACCTCGATGACGGGCTTGTTGGCGACATCAAGGAACGGGACAATGTCGTCGCGCGCCATCGGGGCCTGCAAGGGCGCATCCTCGTCGACCACGACCGTGAAGCTGCCGATGCCCTCCTGCTGGCGGCTGTCGGTGATGCGGTACGTGCCGTTGTACTTCCCCGGCTTGGTGATGGGAGCCACCGAGATTTCGCGGTCATTCACGATTTCCGCGGACAGGGTCGGGTCGTCCATCTTCACCGCGTTCTGGGCGGCGAACCCGATGCTGTCGCCCTCGAAGTCATAGTCATTGGCGAGCGCGGGCACCTGAATCGGGCGACCTGGGCGAACCTCGATCGAGTCGTGCACAGCAACCGGAGGCTGGTTCACGTTGCCGGGTGGGGCCACGCCGATGCGGATCTGGCCGGTGGCAACTTCGCCAAGTGCATCGGCAACCTCGTAGCGGAACGTATCGGTGCCTTGGCTTGTCGGGAAGGCCTCGTAGGTGATGTAGCTCTCACCCACCTCGACCACACGCCCCAGCGACGGCCCAGCGCCCAGCCCCAGCAGCGTCACCGCATCACCGTTGGGGTCGATGCCGTCGAGACGAATCGGTATGCGCGTCTGGGTGCCCGAGAGCACCCTGTCGACGACCTCTCGCGGCGCCGGCGGCTGGTTCGGGGAATCATCGCTCACAGCAGTGACGTTGAGCACTGCCGACGCGGTATGCCCCTCCTCATCAATCACCTCGTAGACGACGGCCATCTGCTGGCGCTGCGATCCTTGCGGGATCTGCACCCGCAGCTTGTCACCATCGATCCAGGCGTTGTCTCCAAGTGGTGACTCCAGGATGCGGTTGAGCTTCAGCTCGAGCCCAATCGGCGACGAATCATTGACGAGCACGGGAGCAGACGCGATGCTCCCGGCACGCACGTTGATGTCGTCGTCAACGGCGATGGGCTCCACGGAACCCATCGTTTTCGTCGGAATCACAACGATGCTGCCGCGCGCGATGTGCCGCCCGTCGGAGACCACATACTCGATCGTCACCGGTCCCGCAGGTGCAGACTTGGCTTCGATCGTCATCAAGTGCCGGCGATCCAGCTTCACGTTGAGCGACGGATCCGGCGTGAACGACTGAATGACGAGCACGTCGCCGTCGGCATCGGTGTCGTTGGCGAGCGGATCGATGAACACGCTGCCCTCAGGCGGCAGCAGCGCGACGTCGAGTGCCGCCACCGGCGGGTTGTCGCTGCCGGGAGGCACGACGTCGATGCGCACTATGCCGGTGTCGAATTCCGTCGACGCGACGTTGTAGGTGACGTAGTAGGTGCCCTGCTGGGCGGCGGAGAACGTGAAGCTCTGATCGGCATAATCAGGGGTGACCTTGCACGTGCTGCAATCCTCGATCGCCACTTCCTGCAGAATCAAGTTTTCGCCAATGTCATTGTCGAGCGGCCGCACTTCGACGGTTTGGTCGACTTGCACCGTCGCGAAATCCGCGTAGGCGATGGGTTTCACCGGCTCGTCGACGACGTTAACCTCGAGCTCACCTTCGGTGGTGTCGGTGCCGTCGGAGATGGTGAGGTTGATCTTCTTCTTGCCGTCGGTCTTGCCGATGTCTTGGTAGTTGATGGTGCCGTCGGGGTTGAAGGTGACGAGATCTTCGGAGCCGGGCGGCATCGATGCGTCCTCCAGGATGAGCGGGTCGCCCTCCGGGTCGCGCCAGTCGGTCAGGATGCGTTTGGTGAACTTCGAGCCCTTCTGAATCGTCATCGGCTTAGCGAGCTCGAACAGATACGGCGGTTTGTTGTCCTTCTTCGGATCAGCGTCGGCGACGTTCACGGTGACGTTCGCGGTGTCGGTGAGGAAACCGTCGGAGATGGTGTAACTGAACGAAAAGCTCTTCTTCGTGTTCTCCGGCGGGATCGTGATCTGCAACCCAGTACCGCCGCGCACCGTCTGCAGCGAAGCCCCGTCGATCTCGGTGGGCGCCTGGATAGTGAGCACGTCGCCGTCGGGGTCGGAGTCGTTGTCGAGCACGTCGAGCGTTGTGGCGCGCCCATTACGCGCGGTGAGCTCGTCATCCTGCGCGGTCGGGGGATGGTTGTCCTCGCTGCGATCCGCCTTGTCGTCGGTGGTGGGCGCGTCGGGCGGCGGGGGCTCGTTGGATTCCTTCGTGACGAACTCTTCCCAGTTGTCGATGCGTGCCATGTTTTGATCGACGAGCCACACCACGCCGCTCTGCCCTTCATTCAGGGCGACCGTGCGACGGTTCACCTGCAGCGAGAGCATGGCGCCCGCTGGTGCGTTGTAGCCGGGAATCTCACGGGTGAAGGCGTCGGCGCCGCCGCAGCGCTTCACGAACGTGGTGCCAAATGCGCCGTAGAGGCAGCTTCCCACCTGCACGGGAGCCGCGGGCGTGCCCTGCACCTCACCGGACAGCGAGCGGATCCCGTCGGAGGTCACGCCGATCAGGCCAGCCTCCGTCGCGTACACGGCTCGCACGTCTTCTCTGCCACCCATGATCTGTTCCACCGGAGGCAGCAGTTGCGCGTGTGCAGCGCCCGAGACGTCGAACACCTGCTTGGTTCCCTCCACCCAGATGCGGGCACCGACGCGATCCAGTACGACGGCGTTGTCGCCCACCGCAGTGAGTTCGACGGCTCCCATACGCTCAGGATCGAGCTCGAACGGCAGCTTGGTGCTCGTACGCTTCCCATCCACCTCACGCACGAGCTCCGAGGTGGTCACGTCGAGGCCGATGAGCTCTCCCTTCGCGGTGAGCGTCGCGACACCGTTGACGCCCACCTCGAACTGCGCCTTGTCCTTATCGGGGTCCATCGCGAGCACATCTTCGGCGTTGCCGAACCAGACGCGGCCATTCTGCGGGCTCGTCACGAGCAGACGGCTGCCGGTGAGCTGCACGTCGGCGCCCGTCGGCAACACCATGGGCGATTCGAGACGGTTGCGGCTCTGGTTGTAGCGCGTTAGCGTGTTGGAGTCCTCGCCGCGCACCAGCACCAGGTCGTCGCTTTGCATCACCGACGATTTGCGGTCCGCCACGGTGGTCGCTGATTCGAGCGCCTCGATCTGCGTGTTAACCATGCCCACCATCGCGCGGTTGCGGTTGATGGCGTAGATGGTGCCCTCGTCGAGGTGCACGTCGGCACGGTCAAGGCCGGGGCTCGCGTAGGCGGCCACGCCGAGTGTGATCGCGAGCACTCCGACGATGAGCCACTGCCAGAAGCGTCGGAAGAAACGGACGAGTAGGCGCAGACCGCGCGAGGTTGGTTTGGTGAGGTCGGACACTAACTGCTCCTCGGCGGAACGATCTTCAGCCTCACCTGGTCATCCAACAGCAGCTCCGTTCCGATCTCGACGGTGACGCTTCGCCCGTCGCGAAGCTCGAACTCCGGCTCTCCTGGGGGGTGCACGAGGGTGCCGTTGGTGGAGTGCAGGTCAGTGAGAACTATATTCCATTCGTTGGGCGTAATCAGGATGTGGTTACGCGAAATGTCGTTGCCGCTGCTGCTTACGCGCATGAGATACGAGCCCTGGGGCCCGCGCGCGCTGTCGGGTGAACGCCCTACGATCACGCCGCTCACCAGATCGGTACCGTCACCTTGGTTCGAGATCACCGCAGCGAGCACCGGACGGCGGATCAGGCGCGGGTTGGAGGAGTCGACGGGCTCATCGCACAGGCGGCAGCTCGAGGCGCCGCGAGGGTTCGCGTGGCCGTTCCGGCACGGCACAGCCATCACCTGCGGATCTGGGGCGGCCTGTGTGACGGGCGGCTTGTGCGTCGCGGCGAGGCCGGTGGAGAACACCGTGCCCGTTTCGTCGTCGATTTCGCCAAACTCACCGGGCACCACCACGGGCGCTTGGCGGCTGCCGGGCGGCGACACCTGCGATTGGGGTACCGACGAGGCACTCACCGGCAGCGGAGGGGGCGACCAGGGCACGTGAGGCTGCTCTGGCTCAGGCTCGTCGACCTGCTCCGCCTCGTCCGCCTTGGGCTCGTCTAGCTGCTCCGGCTCGGCCGACGCGTCCTCGTCAATGTTCTCCGGATCAAGCTCGTCCAGCTGCTCCGCCTCGTCCGCCTCAGGCTCGTCGACCTGCTCCGCCTCGTCC
>NZ_CAMYFI010000067.1 GCF_947255005.1 uncultured Tessaracoccus sp.
TCTCGAGCTCTGCGAAGGACAAGCTGGCTGAAGCCGGCGGCTCCGCAACCGAGCTCTGAGTTCTCTGAGAGTTGGCGGCCGGATTCCTGAGGCGTCCGGCCGCCAACTTATTCGTTTACTCTCACGGCGGTTTCGTGTGGCCATGGCAGCTCAGTAGGTGTTTGAATCGTACTTCGTAGGGGGGTGGCGAATTCGAGTCGGCGGCGGGGGCGTCGGTTGAATTCGTCGGCGACGAAGCCGAGGTCTTCTTGGCTGTAGCGGCTGAGGTCGGTGCCTTTGGAGAAGTATTGGCGCAGGAGCCCGTTGGCGTTTTCTTTGGTTGCTCGTTGCCAGAGTGCGTGGGTGCCCGCGAAGTAGATGTCGATGTCGGTGCTCTCTCGCTATTCACGAGTACGTGAGGCAGATGGGTCGGAGGTGAGCGTCGAAGATGCGCTGTCGCTCATCAACTCCACGCTCGCTGCCGTGATGGCCAAGGACGGTGTCAACAGGTGGCGGGGTTACTACCCTCGGCGCAGACTCGCGTGAATCTGGCTGCAGTCAATGAATTGGGCTTCCTGCTATACCATGAGGTGGAGAAGAAGGCACGAAGGACGCCATCCTGTTCACGGCCTGGTGAGTGCTGGGGGGTGTCCCTATGTTGTTTGTCAAGCTGCGAGGGTGACGGGTTTGGGGTTGGGCGAGGGTGTTGGTGGTTGGTAAGGGGTGCCGTCTCGGAGCATGGCGTAGATGACGTTGCATCGTCGGCGGGCGAGGCAGATGATGGCGGCGTTGTGGCGTTTCCCTTCGGCACGTTTGCGTTGGTAGTAGGTCTTGGATGCGGGGTCGCGGGTGGAGGCGATCCAGGCGGAGTAGAAGAGGGCGTTCTTGAGGCGTTTGTTGCCTGCTCTGGATGGGTATTCACCGCGGATGGAGGAGCCGGAGCGTCTGGTGATAGGGGCGATGCCGGCGTAGGCGGCGAGATGGCTGGCGGTGGCGAAGCTGGAGCCGTCGCCGATGGCGAGGAGGATCTGTGCGGCGGTCTTGATGCCGATGGTGGGCATGCTCATCAAGACCTTGGAGAGAGGGAAGTCGGCGAGCATGGCTTCGACTTCTTGTGCGACGGTGGCGCGTTGGGTCTTGAGCTCGACGACTTGCGCGGCGATGCGGGGGATGATGCTCTCGACGGCGCGGGTGGCGGGGACGGTCACGGTTTGTTCCTCGAGTGCGGTGAAGATGCGGTCGATGAGCTGGCCTGGATTCCGGTAGCGGTGGGTCCGGGCGTAGCGCAGGACGCGGGTCTTCCCGGCCGTGGCGAGACCGGTGGGGCCGGCGTATTTGATCAACAGGTTCAGCGCGAGTTCGCTGCTGAGGGTGGTGCCGGTGAAGACCCGTTCGAGGGCGGGGTGGATCTGTGTGAGCAGCGAACGGAGCCGGTTCAGCGCGCGGGTGCATTCGTGGGCGAGGTCTTCGTCGAAGCCGGAGAGGACTTTCAACGCGGACAGAGTTTCGCTGTTCTGATCGACCTGCCGGAGTGTGTGGGGCATGGTACGGGCGGTGTCAGCGATGATGAATGCGTCTTTGGCGTCGGTCTTTGCCCGGCCGGGATAGAGGTCGGCGGCTTTGCGCATGGCCAGACCGGGCAGGTAGGCGACCTCGCAGCCAGCGTTACGGGCGACTGCGACCGGGAGCGCGCCGATTGTGTTGGGTTGATCGACCACCAGCAGTACTCGGCCGTGGTCGAGTAGCGTGGTGAACAGTGCGCGGAGTTTGGCCTCGTCTTGTGGGAGGGGTTTGTCGAAGATCTTCTTCCCGGTGGGATCGAGCGCGCAGGCGTGGTGCTCGGTCTTGCCGACGTCCAGGCCAATGGTGATTGCAAATGGTGTCTCCATGGTGGCTCTCCTCAATGAGAGTTTCTGGCTGGTCGCAGTCGTGACACCCACTGCCGGCACCCACGTTACGGTGAGACCTCAGCAATGCTGGGCCGTGTCCCTATCAGCGGTCAACGAGTGTCTCTCGGTCGGGTGGCAACACCCCCCGGACCATCAATGGCAGGGCGAGACAGCCATGCCCGACCGAGCGACCAGATCCCCGACGTTCGAGGACTCTTCCAAGGTAACGGGCGTGCACGAGCAGGGTGCAAGTGTGCCCCGACGCCACTCTTGTCACGGCAGACGTTCGATTTCGAGATGAACGAGGAGTAGCAGCTCATGGAGCAAGTGCTAGGAGGCCTAAAATGGGAGATACCTGCGAAATGGGTCGACGCTGGACCGCGTGACAGACTTCTCGATATGGACATCGAAGACAGCGTCCTTAGCTATTACCTCTCTATAAAGACCAAGGCGAGTTTCCAAGGGAGCGGAGACCTACAAAATCGGGTTGTACTTGTATTGGGACTACCCGAGACGACGCGCGGTCAACCAGCAATGGACGGTCTAGACAGATTCTTCAAAGCGCGTAACGAGATCGTGCACGAGATGGACTTCACTGGCAGCAGGGACAACTCGATAGCTAGACGGGCTCGTTCAGCGAACGACGTACAAGAGCAGTGCTACTCCGCATTGAATACTGCCGCGGAGTCAATCAATACGACTATTGCGACGCTTTCAGAAGCAAAAGTCTGATGACCGGATCGAATCACCCGAATGGCTCACCCAAATCTGCCGGTGAGCGGTTCCATGCGCATCCAGCGAGAAACGCGGACCTGACTCCGTTCCGGGCCATCGCGGAGTCGGTTACCGCCTCGGGCGGCGAACTCGTAGAGCAGGTGTCGGCTCTGATCGACCAGGCGCAGGCGTTCGCGGCCGCGCAGGTGAACGCCACCCTGACGCTGCGGAACTGGTACATCGGTCGATTGATCGACGTGGCCGTGCTTCGCGAAGGACGTGCCGGGCATGGCCAGGAACTTGTTGCGTCACTGGCGCAACAACTGACTTCACGCTACGGGCGAGGCTACGACCGAACGAACCTGTACCGGATGGTGCGGTTCTCCCAGCAGTTCACCGACCCCGAGCTTGTTGCGTCACTGGCGCAACAAGTCAGTTGGACCCACTTCCGCGAGCTGCTTCCGCTCGCAACCGGCGACGCACGAGCCTTCTATGTGAAGGAGATCGTCGACCGCCACCTCAGCGTCCGTGACCTGCGCCACGCCATTTCTCGCAAGGCGTTCGAGCGCCGTGAGATCGCGGACTCGCAGATTCCCGAGGGCTCGGCAGTCCCGCTGGATGCCTTCCGTGACCCGGTGCTGCTTGACATGCTCGGGCTGACCGACACCTTCTTGGAGCGCGACCTCGAAGCGGCTTTGCGTCACGACATGGAGGCGTTCCTGTTGGAGGTCGGTCGAGGGTGGACGTTCGTCGAACGTCAGAAACGCATGACCTTCGATGGGGACGACTACCACCTCGACCTGCTGTTCTACTCCCGCCCCCTACGTCGGCTGATCGCGGTGGAGCTGAAGGTTGGCAAGTTTAAGCCAAGCTACCAGGGGCAAATGAACTTCTACCTGAAATGGTTGGACAGGCACGAACGCCAGGCAGATGAGAATCCGCCCATCGGTCTCATCCTGTGCACCGAGGCGAGCCGTGAACAAATCGAGCTGCTGGAGATGCACAAGGAGGGAATCGTCGTGGCGGAATACTGGACGACGCTGCCACCAAAGGCCGAGCTTCAAGCACGTATCCAGGCTGTCTACCGGGAAGCGCAGGAGCGAATCGCCCGGAGGCAGCTCACCGCAGCGGCGGAAGAACATATCAGTGAGTAGGGGATTGGCTGACGCTGGACGCAGCCTCGTCGGCATTGAATAGTGGGTTTTAGAAGACAATGATGGCGAGGAGCAACGGAAGATCGAGTGGGCAAGGCTTTCGACCTGCCCTCCGAGGAGCTCCGGGGCGAGGTCTATGAGGTCATCACGCGGACCTACAAGACTGCTGACTGGCCGGATATCTGGGCGAAGGAGGATGCCCAGCGCCGGGGGTGGACCGCCGCGCACGCTGACCAAGCAGGGACTGCCGAAGGTTTGGTTAGCTCCAAGACTGCATGACTTCCGGGAAGGGGCTGTGTCGAAAGGGCAGTCACCATGTCGAAGATCACCCAGTTGAAGTCCGGTGCCAAGGGGAAGGGTAATCAGAAGGATTCCCTTCGTTCGCTTGGTCTCAAGCGTGTTGGTCAGAGTGTCGTCCGTGAGGATCGTCCTGAGGTGCGCGGCATGATTAACGTCGTGTCGCATCTTGTGGCGGTTGAGGAGGTGAAGTGACATGGCAGTAAAGATTCATCACCTGCGTCCTGCGCCTGGTGCTAAGACCGACAAGACTCGTGTGGGTCGTGGTGAGGCGTCCAAGGGTAAGACTGCAGGTCGTGGCACGAAGGGCACTGGCGCTCGCAAGAATGTTCCTGAGAACTTCGAGGGCGGGCAGATGCCGATGCATATGCGGATTCCGAAGCTCAAGGGCTTCAAGAATCCGTTCCGTGTGGAGTATCAGGTTGTGAACGTCGGCCGCATCGCCGAGCTGTTCCCGAAGGGCGGCGACGTGACCGTCGACGACCTCGTGGCAGCTGGCGCCGTGCGCGACGGCCACCTCGTCAAGGTGCTCGGGCAGGGTGAGGTGAGCGTCAAGCTCAACGTGACTGCCCACAAGTTCTCGAGCTCTGCGAAGGACAAGCTGGCTGAAGCCGGCGGCTCCGCAACCGAGCTTCGGGCGCACAACCTTTCAAGGCGGTGACCGGTTCCGACTTCGGGTCCGGTCACCGTCCCCTTTTTTCTCTACAACGTAAGAGAGTGCCTAGCTGTCCAAGCATCGGCTTCCGTGACTTGGGGGCGTGGCGGCAAAGTTGCTAGGCTGACCGAGTTGTATTAGGCCCTGTGGCCACATGGCCGCGAACGGATTGAAAGTAGCGCTGGATGTTCTCCGCCTTCCTGAACGCGTTCAGATCACCGGATCTGCGTAAGAAGATTCTCTTCACGCTCGGTATCATCGCGATTTTCCGGTTCGGCTCATCGCTGCCCTCCCCGAACGTCAACATGGCTCGCATCGGTGAGTGTGTCACCCAGGCGAGCCAGGGTTCGGCGGCAGGCCTGTACTCGATGATCAACCTCTTCTCAGGTGGCGCGCTGCTGCAGCTCACAGTGTTCGCGCTGGGCATCATGCCGTACATCACCTCGTCGATCATTATGCAGCTCATGACTGTGGTGATCCCCAAGCTTGAGGCCCTGAAGAAAGAAGGCGGTCAGGGTCAGGCGAAGATCACCGAGTACACGCGCTACCTCACCCTCGTGTTGGCCGTGATGAATGCGACGGCGTTCGTCACCCTCGCGAGCACCGGCCAGCTGCTCCAGGGCTGCGCCGGCATCCTGTACTCGCAGGATCTGCTCGCCCTGGTCACGATGGTGTTTGTGATGACCGCAGGCACCAGCATCATCATGTGGATGGGTGAGCTCATCACTGAACGTGGTATCGGCAACGGCATGTCCATCATGATCTTCACCCAGATCACCGCCGCATTCCCGAGTGGCATCTGGTCGGTCAAGGCGCGGAACGAGGGCGCCATCGGCTGGTTCTACCTCGTCGCCATCATCCTGGTGGGCTTGCTGGTGATGGGAGCGATCCTGTTCATGGAACAGGGCCAGCGTCGCATTCCGGTGCAGTACGCGAAGCGGATGGTTGGGCGTCGCCTCGTCGGTGGCTCTACCACTTACATCCCGCTCAAGGTGAACCAGGCGGGTGTGATTCCCGTGATTTTCGCCAGCTCCATTCTGTATTTGCCAGTGCTGTTCGCGACGTTCCGTCCCGAAACTGCGGCGGGTCAGTGGATCGGACGCTACTTTGCTGGCCAGAACTCCCACTTCAGCCTGCCCTACAACCTCTTGCAGTTCGTCCTCATCATCGCCTTCGCATACTTCTACGTGTCGATCACCTTCAATCCTGAAGAAGTGTCCGACAACATGAAGAAATACGGTGGTTTCATCCCGGGCATCCGCGCGGGCAAACCCACGGAGCGCTACCTGGGCTACGTGCTGAACCGTCTCACGGCACCCGGTTCGCTCTACCTGGCCATCGTCGCAGCGCTGCCGACGATCGCCTTCATGGCCGTCGGCGCCAACCAAAACTTCCCCTTCGGCGGCACGTCGGTACTCATTATGGTTGGTGTTGCGCTCGACACGATCAAGCGCATTGAGAGCCAGCTGCAGCAGCGTAACTACGAAGGGTTCCTCAAGTGAGGCTTTTGATCATGGGCGCCCCGGGTGCTGGCAAAGGCACGCAAGCGACAGGGCTCGCCAACAGGTACGGCATCCCACCGATCTCGACGGGCGACATCTTCCGTGCCAACATCAAAGGGCAGACTCCTCTGGGGGTCAAGGTGAAAGCCATCATCGACGCGGGCGAGTATGTGCCCGACGAGATCACGGAAGCGATCGTGGCTGACCGCCTCGCGCAGCCCGACTGCGAGCCGGGTTTCCTCCTCGACGGGTTCCCCCGCACGCTGCACCAGGTGCACTTCCTCGACGAATACCTCGCGGAGCACGACGCGGCGCTCGATGCCGTCGTGAGCTTGCACGTCGACCCGGAGGCGCTCGTGGAGCGCCTGCTCAGCCGGGCCGAGAAGGAAGGCCGCGCCGACGACAACGAAGACACCATCCGCCGAAGGATGGAGGTCTACGCCGGGCAGACCGCACCGCTGTTGATGCACTACGAGCAGCAGGGTCTGCTCGTCGAAATCGACGGCACGGGCAGCGTGGACGAGGTGCAGGCGCGCATGTTCGCCCAGCTCGATGAACGCGTCGCCGATCAGTGATGGAGAAGAAAACCGACGAACAGCTGCGGCTGATGCGCACAGCGGGGCTCGTCGTCGCCGAGGGGCTCGCCGCGATGATCGATGCCGCCAAGCCTGGCGTGACCACAATGGAGGTGGACAACGTCGGTCGTGAGGTGCTCGCGCGGCGCGGGGCCACGTCGAATTTCCTGAACTACGGCGCGCAGTACGGCCTGGGCTTTCCTGGGGTGGCCTGCATTTCTGTCAACGACGTGCTCGTGCACGGCATCCCTGACAAACGCGTGCTCCAAGAAGGCGACCTCGTCAGCATTGATTTCGGGGCAATCGTGCAAGGTTGGCATGGTGACGCTGCCAGAACCATCATCGTTGGAGAGGGATCGGCGCAAGACCGCACGCTCAACCATGTGACGGAGGAGGCGCTGTGGGCGGGTACGCGCATGATGCGTCCGGGGCGCAAGGTCAACGACGTTTCGAAGGCCATCGAGAAGTCCATCATGAGCCAGGGGCGCTTCGGGATTCTGCGCGAGTACACGGGCCACGGCATCGGACGGTCTATGCATATGCCGCCGGATGTGCCTAACGTGCGCACCTTCGGGCGTTCGGCGCAGCTTGCCGTGGGCACCGTCTTGGCGATTGAGCCGATGGTGACCAACGGTGGGCATCGAACGCTGGAGCTCGACGACGAATGGTCCGTCGTCTCCGCCGACGGTTCCAGGGGCAGCCACTGGGAAAACACCGTCGCCATCACCGCGGGTGGCATCTGGGTGTTGACCGAACCCGACGGCGGAGAGGCCCGGCTGGGCGAGCTGTTTGGCCCGCTGGCGGACTGACCCCCGTAGACTGAAGGCATGGAGCTCTCACCGTCGTCGAAGTACATTGCCCGCAGCGAAGAGCCAGTTGCTGAGGCCGAGCGGCAATCCCTCGAATCTCGGCTCGCAGACGAGTTTCAGGCCGGCCGCATTGAACAAGATCGTTACCTCGAGCTGCTGGATCAACTCTACGCTGCCACCACGCTGGGAGACTTGGCTCCGGTGGTTCGCGAGCTGCCTGACGGCACGACGGGGGTGCCGGCCATCGTCGAGACGGGGAGCGGTGCGCCTGGAGAGCTGGCGCCGATCTCGACCCGGGCGCTGAAACCCATCGTCGTTGGTGGATCTATCGTCGGCGCAGCGCTCGTGGTGATCGTCGTGCTCGCGCTGCTGCTGTGAACCCTGCCACGCGTAGGGTGGGCTGTATGCGGCGAGGTGCATCTGACCTCGCCAAGTGAGGAGCCATGTATGAGTGAGCCGTCGTCGGATCGTGACGACGTCGAAGCGTCGCTAGGGGGCAGCTCTGGTGCGCCACCCAACGCGACGCGTCCAAATAACCGTAACCTCACGCCGAACGTCGTCCCTCCCAGCGCAGGCGAGCCTCCGTCATGGTTCCCCGACGAAGAGGTAAGCCGCCCCAACGCGCCCAGCCCGACGTCGTGGACGACGCCGCCGTTCCACGACGTACGGGCGCCCGGCCCCCGCTGGGAGGAACGTGCGCCGTCGGCAGAGCGCAATTCCCGCTTCTCCCAGTTCGGCATCATCTTGGTTTCGGCAGCGATCATCGTCGCGGGCTCGGTGATCGGGCTCGGTATCGCCTTGTCCGGGCGTTTTCCGAAAGCCCAGCCCGTCGCCGCGTCGCCGTCGATGACGAGTAGCCCGAGCATCGTCGGTACTTCTTCCCCAAGTCCCCGCCCGACGGAGACCGTCACCCCGACGGCGATCCTCACCCCGACGGTGCGAGTCACCCCGTCGCCAAAGCGCAGCCACAAGGCGGCCGTGTCGACGTTAGAGCCGCTGCCACCCGCGAATGGATCGCTCGATGCGGCTCTCCAATCCAATCCGCTGTACGCACTACCGGCGCCTACACTGCGGGGTTGTCCGGCGCAGACGACGCTCCACGATCAGAAGCAGTGGCGAAAGGTTGTGCGCCAACAATGGAAATGCGTGCACGAAGCTTGGGTGCCGATTTACGAGGAGATGGGGTGGTCGACGAAGATGCCTGAGGTGATGTTCTACCCGGGCGTCGGATCGAAGAGCGACTGCGGATACTTTGAGGCGCCGGCGTTCTACTGCGCCGCTAAGGGAGGCAGCGTCTTCTTTGGCGGACAGCACCTCGAGATGGCGCAACAGTGGAATCTCTCGGTCAATGAGATGGTCAACCACGAATACAGCCACCACATCCAGGCGCTCGCGGGCATCTCGCAGGCCTGGTCGCGTGAGAAGAATGCCGACGACGGCCTCATCCGCCGTAGCGAGCTCCAGGCCGTGTGCTGGTCGGGCATGATGACCGTGCGTAACGACGCCGTCAAGTTCGGCCCCGACGACGCCGAATCGTGGGGCAAACGACTGCGCACCATGCGAGAAAGCGAGCAGCACGGCACGCGCGCATCTCTCGTGGACTGGGGCACGAGGGGGCTGCGAGCGCAGACCATCGGCGACTGTAACACCTGGACAGTCGACGAACAGCGCGTGCGGTGAGCCGCTACTGGGCGAGGGAACCCGTCGCGGGATTCCAGGCGAACACCTCGCGATGGGCGATGAGACCGGCCGTGCGGAACGGGTCAGCGTCGAGTACCTGCGTGACGGCGTCGAGCGAGTCGGCGCGGAACAACAGCAGCGCCCGCCCAGGCTCGGTGCCCAGCAGCGGGCCTGCGCCGACGTTCTCCTCGAGCGAGGAGAGGTAGCGACGGTGTTCCGGGCGCACGTCGTCGAGCTTGGCCTTGTCGGTGGCATAGGTGTAGAGCACAGCGAAGTAGTTCATGCCGTGAGAGTACCCCGGCCGCCGCGCCATCGTCGTAGTGGGGGATTTGGGGCACTCGCGAGCGGGCGCGTAGAATGCCCCGAGGGTGTGCGTGTGCCGCCCTACCGGCAAAGATTGAGAGTTTATGGCTAAGAAGGAAGGCGCCCTCGAGATGGAGGGCACTGTGGTTGAGGCACTGCCGAATGCGATGTTCCGCGTGGAGCTCGGCAACGGACACAAGGTGCTCGCCACCATCTCTGGCAAGATGCGTCAGCACTACATCCGAATTCTGCCGTCCGACCGCGTCGTCGTCGAGATGTCTCCGTACGATCTCAACCGCGGACGAATCGTTTACCGGCACAAGTGAGGCCAGCGCGCGCCCCGTCGACGTGCCGACGGGGCCCCGGCCAAGCGCCAACTGCTCCGGGTTTGGTGATCTGGGGAATTACGCGTAAAATTGTCGGTTGGTCGTCTGTGCCCGTCCCTGCGCCCTTTTCAGGGCAGACGCAGCACAGATGTCCTGTGACTATCCACCACAAGATTGGGCACCCCTATGCCCAGTCGCTGATTGAAAAGGTTGCTCGATGAAGGTTCAGCCGAGCGTCAAGAAGATCTGCGACAAGTGCAAGGTGATCCGCCGGCACGGTCGTGTGATGGTGATTTGCGAAAACCCTCGCCACAAGCAGCGTCAGGGCTGAACGCAAACCACCGCGGGGTACGGCATCGTCCGCCCGCCGACAACTGAAGCAACGTGTTCGCAAAAGGCTGGTTCGCCAGCCCCCACCCCCGGACGAAGGCCGGGGCCCCGTGGCCGAAGTATCGGCCAGCCAAGGCAGCGGGGACGCGACGCGCCACACACCTTCGCAACTGGCCGGAACCAGTTGAAACCTAGAAAGGTACCGCCTGATGGCACGCCTCGTTGGTGTTGACCTTCCGCGCGAAAAGCGCCTGGAGGTTGCACTCACCTACATCTTCGGCATCGGGAAGACCCGCGCAGCCGAGACCCTCGCCGCCACTGGCGTGAGCGGCGATCTTCGAGTCCATGAGCTCACAGAAGACCAGTTGGTCAAGCTTCGTGATCACATCGAAGGTCACTACGAGATCGAAGGTGACCTGCGTCGCAGTGTCGCCGCAGATATCCGTCGCAAGGTAGAAATCGGCAACTATCAGGGCCGACGTCACCGCTCCGGGCTGCCTGTTCGTGGCCAGCGCACGCGCACGAACGCTCGCACCCGCAAGGGCAAGAAGAAGGCCGTCGCCGGCAAGAAGAAGGCACGCTGACCCTCGCGGTGAGCTGGAAGACTGTAGGAGAAACTCACACTTATGGCTACTGCAGGCCGCAAGGGCGCACAGCAGAAGATGCGCCGCAAGGAAAAGAAGAACGTGCTGGTGGGTCAGGCCCACATCAAGAGCACCTTCAACAACACCATCATCTCGATCAGCGATCCCTCCGGCGCCGTCGTCGCTTGGGCATCCGCCGGCACCGTCGGGTTCAAGGGCTCGCGCAAGTCGACACCGTTCGCCGCACAGATGGCAGCAGAGGCTGCCGGACGTCGCGCCATGGAGCATGGCATGAAGCGCGTCGACGTGTTCGTCAAGGGCCCCGGCTCCGGCCGTGAGACCGCCATTCGTTCGCTGGGCGCCATTGGGCTCGAGGTCGGCACCATTTCCGACGTGACCCCCGTGCCACACAACGGTTGCCGCCCGCCCAAGCGTCGTCGCGTCTAGTCAATCTCGAGATAGAAAGGACAGCAGAGAATCATGGCTCGTTACACCGGCCCTCTCACCAAGAAGTCTCGTCGTCTCGGGACTGACCTCGTCGGAGGCGACAAGTCGTTTGAACGTCGCCCGTACCCTCCGGGTCAGCACGGACGTGGGCGCACCAAGGATTCCGAGTACTCCCTGCAGCTGAAGGAGAAGCAGAAGGCTCGCTTCGCTTACGGCGTGCTCGAGAAGCAGTTCCGCCGCTACTACGAGGAAGCAGATCGTCTTCCAGGCAAGACCGGCGACAACCTGCTGCGCATCCTCGAGACTCGCCTCGACAACGTCGTGTACCGCGCAGGCTTTGCGGCTACCCGTCGTCAGGCCCGTCAGCTCGTTGTGCACGGACACTTCCTGGTGAACGGTCAGCGCGTGAACATCCCGTCGTACCGTGTGCAGGAGAAGGACATCATCGACGTCGCCGAGAAGTCGATGAACCTCCACCCGCTGGTTGTCGCTCGTGAGACGCATCACGAGCGCTCGGTTCCGGCGTGGCTTGAGGCCCGCCCCAACCGCATGCGCATCCTCGTCCACCAGCTCCCCGTTCGCGAACAGATCGTCGTGGACGTTCAGGAGCAGATGATCGTCGAGCTCTACTCGAAGTAGTAGCCCTCTGGGGGCCGGAACCGCTCCGGCCTCCGTTATCGCACCATCAAATAGCGGTTGGTGCGGGAAGGAAACACAATGCTCATCGCTCAGCGTCCAACGCTCACCGAAGAGGTCATCTCTGACTACCGTTCGCGTTTCGTGCTCGAGCCCCTCGAGCCCGGCTTCGGCTACACGCTCGGTAACTCCCTGCGTCGCACGCTGCTCTCGTCGATTCCTGGTGCGTCGGTCACCAGCATTAAGATCGAGGGCAACCAGCACGAATTCTCCACGCTGGAAGGCGTGGTGGAAGACGTCACCGAGATCATCCTGAACCTCAAGGGCCTCGTGCTCTCGTCGGAAGAGGATGAGCCTGTGGTGATGTACCTGCGCAAGGCGGGTGCAGGCGCCGTGACCGCCGCCG
>NZ_CAMYFI010000068.1 GCF_947255005.1 uncultured Tessaracoccus sp.
TGGCACGTCGTGACCGTCACCGGCCAGTACACCGGCGAGACGTTCCAGGTGCGCTACCGCAACCAAGACGGCCCGGGCACCGAGGTCGTCTCCCCCATGCGCGCCACCGACGGGCGCACGGTGCTCATCGACCGCGGGTTCATTCCGCGCCCCAACGGCCAGCCCGACCCGGAGCCTCCGCCACCGCCAGACGGGGAAGTCACCGTCAAGGGCTACGTGCAGCGCAACGAGCGCGGCAAGGACGAGGCCGTGATGCCGCACGAGTACAAGGTGCGGCTCATCAACTCGGACAAGATTGGCGAGTCGCTCGGCGTCGAGCTCGTCAACGGGTATGTGGCCGCGTTCGAATCCAGCCCGACCGACCACGCGTCGCTACAACCTATCGCGTTACCCAGCCTCGACGAGGGCCCGCACCAGGGCTACGCGTGGCAGTGGTTTTCGTTCGCGGTGATCGCAGGGGTTGGCGTGATCGTGCTCATCCGCGCCGACATCCGCGACTACCGCAAGGCTCAACGCAAGAAGGCGAAGCGCACGCGGCAAGTTGGTGCGCCGGCGCAGCAATGACGGCGTTGGGGACGGTGGCGTCGTGGCTACGGTGCCCGGTGTGCGCCGGTTCCATGGCCCTCGACGAGCGCTCGCTGCGCTGCGATCACGGCCACGTTTTCGACGTGGCGAGGCAGGGTTACGTAAACTTGCTCGGCCATGGCGCTCCCCAGCACGCTGATTCTGCGGAGATGGTGGCCGCTCGCCAGCGTTTCTTGCACGCCGGCTGGTACTCCCCCATCGCGGATGCGGTGCGCGAGGCCTTGTCAGACGCCGATTCTGTCGTGGAGGTGGGGGCTGGGCCCGGCTACTACCTGGCACACGCGCTGCGCGAGGGCGCGACGGGGCTCGCCACCGACATCTCGGTGCCAGCGTGCCGGCGGGCGGCCAAGGTGGATGCGCGCGTGGCGGCGGTCGTCGCCGACACGTGGGCGGGTCTGCCGCTGCGGGACGCCTGCGTCGATGCAGTGCTGTGCGTCTTCGCCCCGCGCAACATGTCGGAGTTCCAGCGGGTGCTCAGCCCAGGCGGGCGGGTGTGCATCGTCGTGCCCAACAAGGGCCACCTGGCGGAGCTGCGTGCCGCGGAGGGTCTGCTCAACATCGACGGCGATAAGGCCGAGCGCCTCACGGCGTCGTTGACAGATGCGACGACCACCCGCCTGCGCTTCCCGCTCGATCTGGACACGCAAGCCGCGACGGATCTCGTCGGGATGGGGCCGAATGCGTTTCACCAACGCCGGGCGGCGGCCGCCTGCATCACTACCGTCGACGTGAGTGTCGTCGTCGGCAGCTACCAGTAGACGTCCCGACCATCAGTTATCTGATTGCTCGCCCGCGCTCAAGGCGCGAGCCTTACGCTGAGACGGTGGCAGCTCTCACCTACGGATTGGGCACGCTCGGCCGCGACATGGTCGCCGGCATGGTGAGCATGTTCCTCATGTTCTACCTCACCGATGTGCTGGGCGTCGGTGGCCAGACGCTCGTCGTCGTCACCGGCGTGATGGTGTTCATGCGCGTCTTTGACGCCGTGAACGACCCCTTCATGGGCTGGATCGTCGACAACACCCACACCCGTTGGGGGAAGTTCAAGCCGTGGATGGCGATCGGCACCGCGTGCTGGGCCGTCACGAGCATCCTGATGTTCACCGATTTCTGGCTAGACGGCTGGCGGTTCGTCGTCGTGTTCACGCTGGTGTACGTCACCTTCGAGATCGCGTACACCATCAACGACATCTCCTATTGGGGCATGCTCCCCTCGCTCACGCGAGATCAGAAGCAGCGCGAGCGCATCGGCATGGTGGCGCGCGTGTGCGCGAATATCGGCCTGTTCGCTGTGGTCGTCGGGATTGTGCCCATCACGAAGGCAATGGAACCGGCGGTGGGCGGACCGAGCCAGGCGTGGTTCTGGTTCGCCGTAATCCTCGCGGGCATCATGGTGGTGTTCCAGCTGCTGCCGATCTGCCTCTCCAAAGAGCAGGTGCACACTGGCAACGAAGCGACAACGCTGCGCGGCTTGTGGCAGGCCATCGCGAGCAACGATCAGCTGATGTGGACCACCTTGGGAATGGTGCTGTTCATGACCGGCTACACCACGACAACCTCACTCGCGCTCTACTACTTCAAATACGTGTTTGGCGACGAGAACACGTACTCGGTGTTCGCCGCGCTCCTGGGCGTCACGCAAATCGTGGCATTGCTACTGTTTCCCGTTGTCGCACGCTACGTCCGACGGTTTACGATCCATCTGGGCGCGACGATCATCATGGCCGTGGGATACGTCGTGTTTCTCGCGACGGGTACCTCGCTGCTGGGCGTGGGAGTGGCCGGTGTGCTCCTCTTTGCGGGGCAGGCGCCGATTCAGTTGCTCATGGTGATGTTCATCGCGGACAGCGCCGAGTACGGGCAGTGGAAGTTCAAGCGTCGCAACGAAGCGGTCACCTTCGCCCTCCAGCCGTTCATCTACAAGTTCTCAAATGCGTTGGCGACGGCTTTCGTCGGCATCACGGTGATGCTGAGCGGCATCGCGGATGCCGGCGCTCTCGGAGAATCCGGTATCGAAGAGTCGGGGAAGACGGTGGTGCGCATTGCCATGTTCGGCCTCCCCGCGGTGCTGGTGGTGGTGAGCTGGGCGGTGTTGCGCGCCAAGTATCGTCTTGACGAGGCCACCTACCAGGGCATCGTCGACGAACTTCGGGAGCGAGAACAATCCACGGATGCCTAGACTGACACCATGAGCGGTGCCCCCTTCACCAGGAAGACCAAACTCCGCGACTTTCTGCGCCATCCTCTGGCCAGCGACGTAGCGGACAAGCTCACCCTCTACACCGGGGCTCCGACGTGGTTGCGTGGTGCGCTCGGGCCACTCCGGCTGAGCACGGTCGACCGCCTTGCGGGGCTCGCCGGCGGCAAGGGGCTCGTCGACCAATTCATCAACGTGTGCAACTCCATCGACGGCACCTTGACGCACGAAGGCCCCGACGAGCACCCGTGGTGGCGCAGCGCGGTGTTCTACCAGATTTATCCCCGCAGCTTCTGCGACTCGGACGGCGACGGCATCGGCGACATCCGGGGCATCATCAATAGGCTCGACTACCTCCAAGACCTCGGCGTCGACTGCCTGTGGCTCTCCCCCATTTTCGCCTCCCCTAATCGCGATATGGGCTACGACATCAGCGACTACCGCGCGATCATGGACGAGATGGGCACCCTCGATGAGGTCGACGAACTCATCGCGCAATGCCACGCGCGCGGCATGCGCATCATCCTTGACCTCGTCGTCAACCACACCAGTTCTGAGCACGCCTGGTTCCAGCAGGCCCTCGCCGATCCGAAGGGGCAGTACGGCGACTACTACTGCTTCGTCAAAGGCGCACCCGATACACCACCGACGAACTGGCAGTCATTCTTCTCCGGCTCGACGTGGCGCTGGCTGCCGGAGCAGGGCGTCTGGGTGCTCCACCTCTTCGACGAGCACCAGCCAGATCTCAACTGGGACAGCCCTGAGGTGCGCCGGGAAGTGGCCGAGCTTGTGCGCTGGTGGCTCGACCGCGGCGTCGACGGATTCCGCATGGACGTCATCAACTACATCTCGAAACCCGCCGAGCTCACCGACGGGCATCCCCTCGTCGGGGAGCTGCTCGATTTTGCCGGCATCGAGCACTACTTCTACGGCCCGCGCCTCGACGAGTACCTCGCCGAGCTGCGTCGCGAGGGCTTTACGCGCCCCGACGGCACCACCGCCGTCATGATTGGCGAGACCCCAGGCATCGGCATTCAAACTGGGCGTCTGCTCAGCAGCTGGTCGCGCCAAGAGATGGACCTCATCTTCAACTTCGACGGGCTGGAAACGCCTGGGCACCTGCGCTGGGACTCCTACACCTACGACCTTAACTACCTGGCGCGGTTTTGGAGCCACTACAACACGCAGCTCGGGGAGGGCGACTGGGTGGCGCTCTTCGTCGAGAATCACGATAACCCTCGCATGGTCAGCAAGGTCTGCCCCGACGCAGAACGTGACCCCGCGCTTCGACGCAAGGTGGCGAAACTCATAGCGGCGATGCAGCTCACCATGCGGGGTACGCCGTTCATCTTCCAGGGCCAGGAGCTCGGCAAGGTGAACGAGCCGTTCACCGGACCGTCGGATGTGCGGGATGTGGAATCCACGAATCGTTACGCGGCGCTCAAAGGCAAGGGGCTCAGCGATGCTGAGGCGTGGGCACAGATCATCGCGGGCTCACGAGACCACGCCCGCACGCCGATGCGCTGGACGGAAAGCCAGGACGATAGTCGAGCATGGCTGCCGGGGCTTGAGCGCGAACCAGGATTCTCCGCGGAGACGCAGCAGGCCGACCCCCGATCGGTATGGCGCTGGTATCGCACTTTGCTGCAGCTTCGTCGGGAGCATTCGGCGCTGGCAACCGGGCGGCTCGAGGTGGTGCATCATCGCAAGGACGTATTCTGCTTCGTGCGTCGCGACGACGCGTCAAGCTGGTTGATTGAGCTCAACCTGGGCAGGAAACACCGTCGGCGTCCGACGGCGACGGGCAACCCCAAGCCTGTCATTGGAACCCGCGGGGCGACGATGGCTCCCTGGTCGGTGACCATCAGCCAGCTGGACGCTACAGGCTGAGCGCCAGCGCGAGGTCACACGCAGACGCTACGTTTGCCGGCGGGCAGCGTGTAGGTGTCGCCTGTCGAGGCTGGAGATTGTGGGCCAAAGGTGCGCATTTCGGCTGCCGCATAGATGAGCACGCACGTGCCCTTGGTGCGCGTGGCGGCGACGGCAGCGTGGTACTCGTATTCGCCGTGGTCGATGGCTGCGGTACCGTCGTCGGCCACGATCATGGCGATGCGGGGTATCGAGTTGGCTCCGCCGAGGCTCAGCACGCACGTTGTGCCGCCGGAGGCCTCAGATTGGTACACCTCGACGCGCAGCACACCCGAATCCGTGGTGGCCTGTAGGTCGTCGCGGTCAACGAGCGGGATCGTTGCGACGAGATCGCCGTAGCAGTGTTCGACGACGTGCGCCGCGGCCTGCGCGGGAACGGTGGCGCCCGCCAGCAGCAGTGCTGAGCCGAGGAGCGCGTTGCGAAGGCGGTGCATTGCTTCATGGTATCGCCCCCCCGTGAAGCAATGCCGCACCGAGCGCTCAGGTTCCCCCTGACTGCCAGCTGATCGTCGGGGCGGACGCGCGGCTAAGCCAAGTCGACGAGTTCGGCGTAGTCGTCGCTCCAGAGGTCTTCGACGCCGTCGGGAAGGACGAGTACGCGATCGGGCTCGAGCGCCTCGACTGCGCCGGGGTCGTGGGTGACGAGGACGACGGCACCGGAGTAGGTACGGATGGCGTTCAGTACCTCGGCACGCGACGCCGGGTCCAGGTTGTTCGTCGGCTCATCAAGCAACAGCACGTTCGCGGCGGAGACGACGAGCATGGCGAGCGCCAGCCTGGTTTTCTCGCCGCCCGACAGTACTTTCGCGGGCTTGTCGACGTCGTCGCCGGAAAACAGGAACGAGCCGAGCACGCTGCGCACCTCGGTGTCGTTCAGGCTGGGCGACGAGGAGCGCATGTTGTCGAGTACCGAGCGCTCCACGTCGAGGGTCTCGTGCTCCTGCGCGTAGTAGCCGAGCTTGGCGCCGTGCCCGTAGCGCACCTCGCCCGCGGTGGGTTCCTCGATGCCGGCGAGCAGCCGCAGCATCGTCGTCTTGCCCGCGCCGTTGAGGCCCAAGATGACCACTTTCGAGCCGCGGTCGATGGCGAGGTCGACGGCGGTGAATACTTCCAGTGAACCGTAGTGCTTGCTGAGCCCTTCACCCATGAGCGGCGTCTTGCCCGAGGGCGCGGGGTCAGGGAAGCGAATGTGCGCCACCTGGTCTTGCATCCGCTCGCCTTCGACCCCGGCGAGTAGCTTCTCCGCCCGCTTGGCCATGTTCTGGGCGGCGACGGCTTTCGTCGCTTTCGCACGCATTTTGTCGGCCTGCGCCATGAGCTGGCTGGCCTTGCGCTCTGCGTTGGCGAGTTCCCGGCGGCGACGTTTCTCGTCGGTTTCGCGCTGGAGCAGGTAGCGCTTCCAGTCCATCGAGTAGATGTCCAGCTCGGAGCGGTTGGCGTCGAGATGGAACACCTTGTTCACCACGTCGCCGAGCAGTTCGACGTCGTGGCTGATGACCAGCAGGCCGCCCGGGAAGGTCTGGAGATAGTTGCGCAGCCAATGGATGGAGTCGGCGTCGAGGTGGTTGGTGGGCTCGTCGAGCAGCAGGGTGTCGGCGTTGGAGAACAAAATGCGCGCAAGCTCGATGCGTCGGCGCTGACCGCCAGACAACGTCTTGAGCGGCTGCGTGAGCACGCGGTCGGGCAGGCCAAGGTTCGACGCGATCCGCGCGGCCTCCGATTCCGCGGCGTACCCGCCGGCCGCGACGAAGGCGTTCTCCGCTTTGGCGTACGCGGCCATGGCTGCCTCGCGTTCGCTGGCGGTACCGTCGGCCATCGCTGCCTCGGCTTCCTGCATACGTTTAGCCGCGTGGTCGAGCCCGCGGGCGCCGAGGATGCGGTCGCGGGCGATCTGCTCCGGGTCACCCGAGCGCGGATCCTGCGGCAGGTAGCCGAGCGTGCCGGAGCGCGCCACCTTGCCAGCGGCGGGAAGGGCTTCGCCGGAGAGGATTTTCGTCAGCGTGGTTTTGCCTGCGCCGTTACGCCCGACGAGCCCAATTCGGTCGCCAGGAATGATCTGAAACGACACCGGCGAGAGCAACAGCCTCGCTCCCGCCCGCACTTCTACTTCGTTTGCCCGCAGCACGGTTGGCTAGTGTACGCGCCTTGGCAGCGCGACGGGCAACGTCGGGAAGGCCGGACAAGCAACAAAGTGTGAGATCTGTTACGGGAAAGCGCAACAAATCTCACACTGTGCGGTGTCTCGCGACGAGAACCCCGCCAACTGGGCAGGATCAGATGCTGAAGCCGATGGCGCGCAGCTGCTCGCGGCCATCGTCGCTAATCATCTCGAGCGTCCACGGCGGCAGCCACACCCAGTTGATGGTCACCGAGTTGGCGAGCCCGTCGAGCACGTACTTCGTGTCGTACTCGATCTTGTCGGTGAGCGGGCACGTCGGCGAGGTGAGCGTCATATCGAGCGTGACGTTGGCTTCGTCGTCGATAGTGACCCCATACAGGAGCCCCAGGTCGACGATGTTGACCATCAGCTCTGGGTCGACGACGTCGCGCATAGCCTCTTCGATGTCTTCCACCGTGGGTTTCGCCGACGGCTGGTTCACGTCGGGCAGCTCGTCCTTGACGAGGTCGCTTGGGCGAGGTTCGGTCATCACTGCTCCTTCGCTTGGGCCTGGAGGATGGCGTCGCGTAGCGCGGCCCACCCCAACAGTGCGCATTTGACTCGTGCGGGGAATTTCGCGACGCCGGCGAACGCGATGGCGTCTTCAAATCGGTCTTCGTCGGGCATCCGCTCCCCCTTCGATTCCATCACCTCGAGGAACTCGTCATAGAGCTCCATCGCGTGCTGGACGGTGTTGCCGATGACGAGGTCGGTCATGATCGACGTCGAGGCCTGCGAGATCGAGCAGCCCTCCGCCGCGTACGAGACATCATCGACGGTGTCGCCGTCGAGGTGCACCCGCAGGGTGAGCTCGTCGCCACACGACGGGTTCACGTGGTGCACTTCGACATCGTGCGGGTCGCGCAGCCCCGAGTGATGCTTCTCGCGGTAGTGGTCCAAAATGATGGTCTGGTACAGCTCATCAACGTTCACGTGAACCTCCAAGCTTGGGCGCGAAGTAGTCGCGGGTGTAGACGAGCGCGTCGGCGAGCGCATCGATCTCTTCCTTGGTGGTGTACAGGTAGGCGCTGGCCCTGGTCGACGACTGGTAGCCCAGCCGTTTGTGCAGCGGGCGCGCGCAGTGGTGTCCGCCCCTGATGGCCACCCCGCGGCTGTCAAGCAGCTGCATCACGTCGTGTGGGTGCACCCCGTCGATGTTGAACGAGATGGCCGAACCACGTTCGACCGCCTCGGCGGGCCCCAGCAGTGTGAAGCCGTCGATCGCGGTGAGCTGTGCCAGCGCGTACTCGGTGATCTCGTGCTCGTGCGCCGCAATAGCGTCCATGCCGATGCTCTCGAGGAATTCGATAGCTGCGGCGAGCCCCACCGCTTGCGCGATGGGGGGCGTGCCCGCCTCGAAACGGTACGGCGGAGCGGCGTAGGTGGAGCGTTCCATCTCCACGACCTCGATCATCTCGCCACCACCCAGGAACGGTGGCAGCGCCTCGAGTAGATCGTGGCGGCCCCACAGCACGCCGATGCCGGTGGGCCCGCACATCTTGTGGCCGGTGAATGCGACGAGGTCGGCGCCCAACTTAGCCACGTCTGTCGGCTGATGTGGCACCGCCTGCGACGCGTCCACCACCATTGTGGCACCGACGGCGTGCGTCATCTGCGCGATGTCGGCGACGGGGTTGCGCGTACCCAGCACGTTGGACACCCACGTGAGCGTCACGATCTTGGTGCGCTCGTTGATGAGCCCTTCCGCCTTTGCTTTCTCGACGTCGAGGCGCCCGTCGTCGGTGACGTCGAACCACCGAAGCTTGGCACCCGTGCGCTCGCACATCAGCTGCCAGGGCACGATGTTGGAGTGGTGTTCCATCACCGAGGTAACCACCTCGTCGCCGGGCTGCAGCGACGCGCCCAAGCTGTTGGCGGCCAAGTTCAGGGCCTCGGATGCGTTCTTGGTGAATACCACCTCTTCGGGCCGGGCAGCACCGATGAACTGTGCGATCTTCACCCGCGCACCTTCGTAGGCCTCGGTGGCCTCCGCCCCCAGCACGTGCATGGCGCGCGCCACATTGGCGTTGTGCTGGAGGTAGTGCTCCTCGATGGCGTCTACGACGCACTGCGGTTTCTGCGACGTGTTCGCCGAATCCAAGTAGGTGAGCGGCCAGTCCCCCACCCGCCTGTGCAGGATGGGGAACTGTGCCCGGACCTTCTCGATGTCCAGCATCAGGCCTGCGCCGCCTGCTTGATGTAGGACTCGTAGCCTTCGGCCTCCAGCTTGTCGGCGAGCTCGCGGCCGCCGGATTCGACGATGTGCCCGTCGACGAAGACGTGCACGAATGCGGGCTCGATGTAGCGCAGGATGCGGGTGTAGTGCGTGATGAGCAGCACCGGCTTCTCGCCGGATGCGGCGTAGCGGTTCACGCCCTCGGAGACCACCTTCAGCGCGTCGATGTCGAGGCCGGAGTCGGTCTCGTCGAGGATGGCGGCCTTCGGGTTGAGCAGCTCGAGCTGCGCGATCTCGTGGCGCTTCTTTTCACCGCCGGAGAACCCCTCGTTCACGGAACGCGCCGCGAACGACTTATCCAGGTTGAGACGTCCGAGTACTTCCTCGACGTCTTTCACCCAGGTGCGCACCTTCGGTGCTTCACCGTCGAGTGCGGTCTTCGCAGTGCGCAGGAAGTTCGAGACGGACACGCCAGGCACCTCGACGGGGTACTGCATGGCCAGGTAGAGGCCGGCCTTGGCGCGCTCGTCGACGGAGAGCTCGATCAGCTCCACGCCGTCGAGGGTGACGGAGCCGGAGGTAATTTCGTACTTCGGGTGGCCCGCGATGGCGTAGGCCAGCGTGGATTTACCAGAGCCGTTGGGGCCCATGATCGCGTGAATTTCACCGGGATTGATGGTGAGGTTCACGCCCTTCAGGATTTCCTTCGGACCTTCCTCGGTGAGGACGTCGGCGTGAAGGTCGGAGATGACGAGAGTGGACATAGCAGGTACTCCTGTGGGTTCTACGGAAGGTCAGTGATGGGGGTGGTGGGGTCGACTTGCACGTCGTTACCCTCTTGCCGGACGGGGAACACGCGCACTGGTTCGGTGGCGGGCAGCTGGATGGCTTCGCCGGTGGCAAGGTCGAATGCGCCGCCGTGGAGGTAGCACTCGATGGTGCACCCCACCACGTCGCCGTCGGAAAGCGCCACTTTGCCGTGCGTGCACTCGTTGTCGAGCGCGTACAGCTTGCCGTCGTGGCTGACAATGGCCAGCTCGAGCGGCCCGTCGTCAGCCTCTACCTCGACGGCGAGCGGTACGTCGTCGGTGAGCTCATCTGCGGTTGCGACGGTGACCCAGCTCACGCTGTGGCTCCTTCGACGGCTTCGAGCTCTTGCTCGACGCGCGCCAGCATGAGCTCTTCGATGTCCGGCACACCGAAGCGGCGGATGATGTCGTAGAAGAAGCCGTGCACGATGAGTCGACGCGCCTCGCGCTCCGGAATGCCGCGGCTCATCAGGTAGAACAGCTGGAGGTCGTCGAACCGTCCCGTGGTGGACGAGTGCCCGGCGCCTTCGATCTCGCCGGTCTCGATCTCCAGGTTCGGCACCGAATCCGCCTGGCACCCTTCCGTGAGCAGCAGGTTCTTGTTGGATTCGTAGGTTTCGATGCCCTCGGCGGCCTTGCGGATGAGGACGTCGCCGATCCACACCGAGTTCGCGCCCTCGCCCTGCAGCGCACCGCGATAGTCGACGTTCGACTTGGTGCGCGGCTCGTTGTGATCCACGAACAGGCGGTGCTGGACGTGCTGCCCGCCGTCGACGAAGTACAGCCCGTAGCTCTCGATCTCGCCGCCAGGCCCATCGAAGCGCATGTTCTCCTGCAAGCGCACGACGTCGCCGCCAAGCGATGCGCTCATCGTCTTCACGTGCGCGTCGCGCCCGACGAGCACCGAGCGCTGACCGCCGTGCACAGCCCCTTCGCTCCAATCCTGGACCGTCACGATGTTCACGTTCGCGCCGTCGCCGATGATGAAGTCGGACTTCTCGGCAAAGGTTCCGTTGCCAACGAAGTGCAGCACGATGGTGGCCTGCGCGTTGGCCCCCACCTTCACGACGACGTGCTCGCGTGCCTGCGAACCGTCGCCCCGGCACGTGATGGTGATCCGCTGGGTGAGCTGCGCGTTCTCCGCCACCTCAATCAGCGTGCGGCGAACGGCCTGCTCAGCTGCGATTGCGGCCACCCTGTCGACGGGTGCCTCGGCAGCCAGGTTGCGGGCCTCCTCCGCGGTGAGCTCGGTGATGGTGACGCCTTCGGGAACCTCAGATTCCCACTCCAGCGTGGCCGCTTCGGCCTGCTCGTCGAGCAGCGCCTTGATGCGTCGCATGGGTGAGAATCGCCAGATCTCCTCGCGCCCGGTGGGCTGCGGGTGATCGTCGAGATTCCACGAAGGGATGGGGTGCAGATGGGATTCGACGCGCTCGAGCGCGCCAGCCACGTTGGGCTTCGTCATGGTCAATGTTGTTCCTTACGTTGCGCCGATTGGAGGATGGGTGCGGTCAGCCGACCGCGCCTTCCATCTGCAGTTCAATGAGTCGGTTGAGTTCGAGCGCGTACTCCATCGGGAGTTCGCGGGCGATGGGCTCGACGAAGCCGCGCACGATCATGGCGGTGGCTTCCAGCTCGGTCATACCGCGGCTCATCAGGTAGAAGAGCTGATCCTCCGACACCTTCGACACGGTGGCTTCGTGTGCCATCGACACGTCTTCCTCGCGGATATCCACATAGGGGTAGGTGTCAGAACGGGAGATGGTGTCGACGAGCAGCGCGTCGCACATCACGCCCGACGACGAGTGCGTCGCGCCCGGCTGCACCTGCACGAGGCCCCGGTACGCTGCACGACCACCGCTGCGGGCAACCGACTTCGACACGATGGAGCTCGACGTGTGAGGCGCGCAGTGCACCATCTTGGAGCCCGTGTCTTGGTACTGGCCCTCGCCGGCGAACGCGATGGAGAGCGTCTCGCCCTTGGCGTGGGGGCCCATGAGGTAGACGGCCGGGTACTTCATGGTGACCTTGGAGCCAATGTTGCCGTCGATCCACTCCATCGTCGCGCCTTCCTCACAGGTGGCGCGCTTGGTGACAAGGTTGTAGACGTTGTTCGACCAATTCTGGATGGTCGTGTAGCGGCAGCGGGCGCCCTTCTTCACGATGATTTCGACGACAGCGGAGTGCAGCGAGTCCGACTTGTAGATCGGTGCGGTGC
>NZ_CAMYFI010000069.1 GCF_947255005.1 uncultured Tessaracoccus sp.
CGCGCAGGGAACAGTCACTTGCGGCTACCCTTCGGTCGAACCACCTTCGTGGCGAGCCAATCGTCGGCGACGTTCGCCGTCGATGTGAGGCTCAGCCCTGCGATGGTCACACCCTCCTGTACGGAGGCCGCATCGATGTACCCCTGACGCCCAACCTTCGGCGTCAGTAGCCAGATGTAGCCGTCGTCGGCCAGATCTGGCATCGCATCGACGAGGCCGTCAACGACGTCACCGTCCTCGTCGCGCCACCAGAGAATGACGACGTCAACAGCCTCGAGGGCTTCCTCGACCATGTCGGCGTCAATGATGTCCATGATGTCGTCACGAAGATCTTGATCGACATCCTCGTCCCAGCCGAGTTCTTGGACAATCATGTCGGTGTTCAGCCCCAGCAGCTCTGCGCCGGCGACTGCTTCGGATCCGTGCTCCTTGCCTTTTGTGATAGCCACGCCCCTAGCCTGCCAGATGACGAGGTCGGCTTCCATCACCCCACCCCAAAATACGGAATCGAGTCTTGCCCCGACGGTGGTTCACTCCTCCTCGTCGACGTGACGGCGTCCGAGCGCCGCCGGACCATGGACGAGGGGCCACCCAACGTCATGGGCAGCCCCTCGTACGATTCGCAGATGTGCAAAGTTAGGCGTCGCCGCCGGCGTTACCAGATTCGCCAGCCGTGACGTCTTGGATCCGGTACTGCTCCGCGGCGCGTTGCGGCCAGTCGGCAGGCACCTCGCCGGCAGCGGCAAGACGCTGCAGCACACGCACCGCGATCGAGGGACCGTCGATGTTGAAGTAGCGACGGGCAGCCGCGCGGGTATCGGAGAATCCGAACTCGTCACAACCGAGCACGGAGTAGTCGCGAGGCACCCAGGGGCGAATCAGGTCGGGCAGCATCGTCGAGAAGTCAGTGCTAGCCACAATCGGGCCCTCGGTGTCAGCGAGCTTCTGTTCCACCCAGGTGCGCTCATCGTTGCTGGGATCGTCGAATTTCTTCTTGTCCAGCTCCTTACCTTCGCGACGCAGCTCGCCCCACGAGGTGACCGACCAGACGTCGGCGACAACACCGAAGTCGCGCTTCAGCAGCTCCTGCGCCTCGAGACCCCACGGGGCAGCGACGCCTGAGACGAGGATCTGAGCACGACGTGCGTTCTCGTCAACCCCGTCGAAGCTGCCCGGGCTCAGCAGGTACATGCCGCGGAGGACACCTTCAACGTCGAGGTTCTCGGGCTCCTTGGGCTGCCGAATGGGCTCGTTGTACACCGTGAGGTAGTACATGATGTCTTCGGGGTTCTCCCCGTACATGCGCTCCAGGCCTCTGCGCACGATATGCGCCGTCTCGTAGGAGTAGGCCGGATCGTAGGCGACGACCGCCGGGTTCGTGGCGGCCAGCAGCGGGGAGTGGCCATCCATGTGCTGCGTGCCCTCGCCCGTCAGCGTGGTGCGCCCCGCGGTCGCGCCGATGAGGAATCCACGAGCGAGCTGGTCGGCGGCAGCCCACATTGCGTCGCCAGTGCGCTGGAAGCCGAACATTGAATAGAACACGTAGATGGGCACCATGGGTTCGTTGTGCGTGGCATACGAGCTGCCGGCTGCGGTGAAGGCCGCGACGGAGCCCGCCTCATTGATGCCGGTGTGGAGGATCTGGCCGTCCTTCGCTTCCCGGTAGCTGAGGAATAGCTCGTGGTCAACTGGCACATATTTTTGGCCGTGCGGATTGTAGATCTTGATCGTGGGGAAGAAAGCGTCCATCCCGAACGTACGCGCCTCGTCGGGAATGATGGGCACCACGCGCGACGCGAAGTCTTTATCGCGCATGAGGTCTTTCAGCAGTCGGACGAACGCCATGGTCGTCGCCACTTCCTGCTTGCCCGAACCCTTGCGCGCGGCTTCGTACGCCTTGTCGCCAGGCAGGGAGATGAACTTGCGGTCGCCGCGACGCTCGGGCAGGTAGCCGCCCAACTGGCGACGTCGCTCCTGGAGGTACTTGATGCGGTCGTCGTCCTGGCCGGGGTGGTAGTACGGCGGCAAGTACGGGTCGGATTCGAGCTGCTCGTCAGAGATGGGCAGCTGCACTCGGTCGCGGAGATTCTTGAGATCGTCCAGCGCTAACTTCTTCATCTGGTGCGTGGCGTTGCGTCCAGCGAAGTGCTTGCCCAAGAAGTAGCCCTTAATGGTGTGGGCGAGGATCACCGTCGGTGCGCCGGTGAACTCGGTGGCAGCTTTGTAGGCCGCGTACACCTTCTGGTAATCGTGGCCACCGCGCGAAAGGCGCCACACGTCCTCGTCACTCCAATCCTTGACCATCGCGGCGGTGCGGGGATCGCGCTCGAAGAAGTGCTTGCGCACGTAGGCGCCGTCGTTGGCCTTGAAGGTCTGGAAGTCGCCATCGGTGATGGAATTCATGAGGTTGAGCAGCGCGCCTTCGGTGTCGCCCGCGAGCAACGGATCCCATCCGCGCCCCCACACCACCTTGATGACGTTCCAACCCGCGCCGCGGAAAAATGCCTCAAGCTCCTGGATGATCTTCCCGTTACCGCGTACGGGGCCGTCGAGACGCTGAAGGTTGCAGTTCACGACGAAGGTGAGGTTGTCAAGTTCCTCATTGGCGGCAAGCTGCAGCGCGCCGCGCGATTCCGGCTCGTCCATCTCGCCGTCACCGAGGAACGCCCAGACATGCTGCTGCGACGTGTCTTTGATGCCGCGATTATGCAGATAGCGGTTGAACTGCGCCTGGTAGATGGCGTTGATGGGGCCCAGGCCCATCGATACGGTCGGGAATTCCCAGAAGTCCGGCTTCTGGCGCGGATGCGGATAAGAAGGCAGACCCCGCAGTTCGCCGTCAACGTAGTGGGAGTGCTCCTGGCGGAAGCCGTCGAGGTCGTCCTCGGTGAGGCGTCCGGCGAGATAGGCGCGGGCGTACATGCCCGGGCTGGCGTGACCCTGGAAGTAGATCTGATCGCCGCCGCCTGGGTGATCCTTGCCGCGGAAGAAGTGGTTGAAGCCAACCTCGTACAGCGTCGCTGACGACGCAAACGACGAGATGTGTCCGCCCACACCGATGCCAGGGCGCTGCGCGCGGTGCACCATGATGGCCGAGTTCCAGCGCAGGAGGCGACGGATGCCGCGCTCGAGATCTTCGTCGCCGGGGAACACAGGCTCCTTGTCGGCAGGAATGGTGTTGACGTAGTCCGTGCCGACAAGCGACGGCACGCCGATGTGGCTTTCGCGTGCGCGTTCGAGCAGTTTTAGCATCACGTACCGGGCCCGGTTGCGCCCGCCGTGCTCAATGACGGCATCGAGTGATTCCAGCCACTCCGCGGTTTCTTCGACGTCGGAGTCGGGCAGATTCGTGGGTAGACCGTTGATGATCGGTCCTACATCGTGCGTCACGTTGGGTCCTCTCTACCGACGCGGCGGCGTCGTTCGCTACTTGTCCACTCTCAGTGAGCCTAGCCTAAACCTCTGCAGAATCCCTCGAGTATGGTGACGGCTATGGGGCTCGAGATACGCGAGGCGCGCGCCGACGAATGGCGGCGGTACAAAACACTGCGTCTCGACATGCTGAGCGATACCCCCCGGGCCTTCGGACACACATTGGATCAAGTGCGTATGCAGCCTGAGACGTGGTGGCAGATTCGCACGAGTTCCCAACTCATGCCAGATTCAGGCTGGTTCGTCGTGGCCGGATCCGACGAATGGTTCGGGCAGATGTTGACGCGCAGTTTTGGTGAGCGCGCGTACCTCCTGGAGGTGTACCTCTCCCCCACGCTGCGCGGCTCCGGCTTGGCCAGCCGGCTACTCGCAAAGGCCGAGCAATGGGCGAGCGCGCGGGGGCACCGTCGGTTGTGGTTGGACGTGAACGAGCAGCAGGTTGCCGCACGCAGGTTTTACGAGCGAGAAGGGTTCGTGACGACGGGTGTGCGTCAGCCACACGAGTTGTTTCCCGACGACTACGAACTCGAAATGGTCAAGGAACTTCGCAGCTCGTAGCAAAAGATAGATGCTGCCGCGGCAACGTTGAGTGAGTCGATGCCGTCAGCCATCGGGATGCGCGCCCGGACATCGGCGGCTCGTTGCCAAGGCTCCGGAAGACCGTGACCTTCGTTGCCGAGCACGACGGCGATCTTGCCGCTGCGAGGCACCTCGTCGAGGGGGATCGAATCGTCGGAAAGGGTTGCCGCCACGAGGCGGAATCCCGCGTCCTGGATACGCCGAAGGTCAGCCATGTCGTCGTCCATGCGCCGCCATGGCAGTTGCAGCGCCGCGCCCATCGAGGCTTTGATGGCGCGGCGGTAAAGCGGGTCAGCGCACGTTTCGCTCACGACGACGCCTCCCCACCCCAGCGCTGCGCCGATGCGCAACAAGGACCCAACGTTCCAGTGGTCGACGAGGCCCTCGGCGACGATGATGCGGTCCGTGCGCAGCAGCGTCTCCCAATGGACGGGTGCGGGGCGGTGGAATGTGGCAAGCGCGCCACGGTGCACGTGGAAGCCACTCACCTGTTCGATCATCGCCTCGGAGGCGACGAAACAGGGCGCGTGAGTGGCGGCCAGTACGTCGTCGAGCTTCGCGCGCCACCGCTTCGTGAGCAGGAAGGCGCTTGGAAGCAAGCCCGCTTCCCAGGCGCGGTGGATGATCTTGTCGCCTTCCGCCACGAACAGCCCCCGTTCAGCTTCGAGTTTCGTGCGCAGCTGAGCGTCACGAAGGCTCGCGAACTCCGCGAGGCGTGGGTCGTGGACATCGTCGACAGGGATGATCATGTGGCCCCACAGTACAACTCCGCCACGTATCAAGGGCGCGGAGGACGGAGACCCCCGCAATCTTGACCGTTATCCTCCACGTGCGTGATGTAACCCCCTCATTCGATCACTTCTTGGCCGCGCGTGGAGGATAATGGTCACTTTTCTGCGATCACCGGCCCGCGTACGAATGCGCAAGGCTGATGAGAGTGCGCAGCGGATTGGTGCAGTCAGTGGCGCGAGGTAGAGTTGTCGGCCGTGTCCTCCGCCGGCTTTGAGCACCTCTCCCCCGCATACCCACAGCGGGCGGCTTGGGGTACCGCTCAAAGTTTGCGCGCCTGGCAGGCTGAGGCGCTTCAGCTCTACCACGAGCACGCACCACAAGATTTCCTGACCGTTGCGACGCCCGGCGCAGGCAAAACAACGTTCGCGCTCCGCGTCGCGAAGGACCTTCTCGAGCGGCGCGAGATCAAACGCATCATCGTTGTCGCCCCCACCGAACACCTCAAAGTGCAGTGGGCCGACGCCGCCGGCCGGGTGGGTATTCACCTCGACCCCGGTAACACCACGAAGCGCGGCCGCTCCAGGGAATACGTCGGCTCCACCATGACTTACGCCGGGGTTGCCATGCGCCCATGGGTGTACGAGGGCATCTGTTTGAGCCAGGACACCCTCGTCATCCTCGACGAAGTGCACCACGCCGGCGATTCCCTCAGCTGGGGTGACGCACTCAGGGAGGCGTTTGGCTACGCCAAGCGTCGCCTCATGCTCACCGGCACGCCGTTTCGCTCCGACGATAACCCCATCCCATTCGTCACCTACGACGAGCTCCCCGACGGCACCCGCATGAGCCACGCCGACTACACCTACGGGTATGCCGATGCGCTGAAGGACAATGTGGTTCGTCCCGTCGTCTTCATGAACTACGGCGGCCCGATGCGTTGGCGCACGAAGGCCGGCGACGAGGTGTCCGCGAATCTCGGAGAGCCCCTCACCAAAGACGTCACCGCGCACGCCTGGCGCACGGCGCTCGACCCGAAAGGCGAATGGATCTCCGCCGTACTGGCAGCGGCAAACACGCGACTGAGCGAAACCCGTCGGCACGTTCCCGACGCCGGCGGCCTCGTGATTGCATCCGACCAGACCACCGCACGCGCCTACGCTCGGGTCCTCGAATCGATCACCGGCGAGAAACCCACTCTGGTGCTCTCCGACGAGGCGAAATCTTCAGAGCGCATCGACGAGTTCAGCGCGGGCGAAAGCCGCTGGATGGTGGCTGTGCGGATGGTCTCTGAAGGTGTCGACGTGCCACGGCTCGCGGTCGGCGTCTACGCCACTGCCACCCAGACCCCACTGTTCTTCGCGCAGGCAGTCGGGCGCTTCGTCCGGCTGCGCCGCCGAGGCGAACTCGCCACGGTCTTCCTACCGACAGTGCCCATCATCCTTGCGCACGCCAGCTCGCTCGAGCGTCAACGCGATCACGTGTTGGGGCGTCCCAAGAACGACGACGAGGCGCTGTGGAGCGAATCTGAGGCCGAGATGGCCGAGGCGAATCGCGCTGAGAGTGCCGCCGACGAGCTTCTCGGCAGCTTCGAGGCGATGGAATCGAACGCCACGTTCGACCACGTCTTGTTCGACTCCCAACAGTACGGACTGTTCGCCGAACCGCAGTCGGCGGATGAACAGGAGTACCTGGGGTTGCCCGGTCTGCTCGACTCTGAGCAAGTCAGTGTGCTGTTGGCGGAACGTCAGCGCCGGCAACTGCGCCGTCGGGAACGTCAAACCAAACGCCAACCCGAGGTGACCCTGCATCGGGCCATGGCGGACCGTCGAAAGAAGCTGAACTCGTTGGTGTCCCAGTACGCGCGACTGCGCAGCGTCCCGCACTCGCATGTGCACGCCGACCTTCGACGCCAATGCGGCGGCCCACCACTTGCCAAGGCATCGAAGGATCAGGTGGAGGAGCGCATTCGCATGGTCAACGCATGGCTCTCTGGCGGTTCCGGCGGCCCGCGATAGGGTGGTCGAATGACTCCCCCCAGCTCGAAGTCGACCGCGACGCCAGCTCCCTCTGTGAGGGGCAAGGCTGCGCTCATCAAGCGTTTTCGCGCGGTGAGCAGTGGCATCAATACGGCCGTGATCGCAGCGCTCGACGAGAATTATCCATGGTTCAAAGGGCTCGACGCCGACTCGCGCTCCTGGATCTCCATGGTCGCCCGCACGGGCATCGACGGCTTCGTGAGCTGGTTTTCTGGAGAGCACTTCGACCCGGAAACCATCTTCGAGGCGGCGCCTAGGCTCATGGCTAGGCGCATCAACCTGGGTCAGACGGTAGACCTGGTGCGCACGACGACCACTGTCGTCGAGGAGCAGATTCGAGAGCTGCTGCCCCGCAATGATCGCCCGGCGCTGCAGGTGGCCATCCTCCAGTACACGCGCGAGGTGGCGTTCGCCGCAGCGGGCGTGTACGCCCGTGCAGCCGAGGCTCGGGGCGCTTGGGATTCACGCATCGAAGCCTCTGTCATCGACGCCGTTGTTCGCGGAGAAACGGACGAGTCCGTCATCTCACGAGCATCCACGCTCGGATGGCACAGCGAGAACAAGGTTGTGGTGTTGGTCGCCACGACGAAGCCCGATGAGGACATCGATCCGCTCCGACGGGCCAGCACCAAGGCTGGCTTCGACCTGCTCGCGACGGTGCAAGGCAAACGTCTCGTGTGCATCCTGGGTGGCCAGGCGGTGACGACCCCAGTGGAGACCGCGCGCGCCGTCGAACCGCTCACCGATCACTTCGGGGACGGACCCATCATCATCGGCCCCATCGTACCTTCCCTCGCCGACGCCAGCCGCTCGGCGAGGGAGGCCGCGTCGGGGTATCGAGCAGCACGTGCGTGGCCTGAAGGGCCGCGAGTCTTGCTGTCGTCCGATCTGTTGCCAGAACGGGCTCTGGCGGGCGACGGCCACGCCCGCCGCGTGCTGGGCGTCGACCTCTACGAGCAGCTGAATGCCCACCACGACCTGTTGGAGACTGTCGTCAATTTCCTCGACCACGGCTCGTCCATGGAGGCCACCGCGCGTGCCATGTACGTGCACCCCAACACGGTGCGTTACCGGCTGAAGCGCATCACGGAGATCACGGGGTATAACCCCTCCGACGCCCGCGAGGCGTACATCTTGCGCATGGCGGTCACCCTCGGTCGGCTGCACACGAAACATCAGTGAGTTTTTGGGAACTGCACAACTCGCCCATGCCGCGAATCGCCATTCGCCACGCTACTTTGTTGACTCTCTACAAACCACTCGGTTGTATTTTCGTGTTGGTCACTGCGCGTTCCGAGCGGTGGGATCGGGCAGAGTGAAAGGCGTGTTAGCAATCGTTGCGCCGGGTCAAGGCGCCCAGAAGCCAGGATTCCTCGTCCCTTGGCTCGAACTCGACGCTTTTGCGTCGACGCTCGCTGAGTTCTCCGAGGCAACCCAACTCGACCTTGCCTATTTCGGCACCGAAGCTGACGAAGATGCCATCCGCGACACCGCCGTTGCGCAGCCACTGCTCGTCGCTGCATCGGTGGGCGCCCAGCACGTGCTCGACGTCGAACCAGATCTCGTTGCCGGCCACTCCGTCGGGGAGTTCACCGCGCTTGCCCTCGCTGGCGTTGTCACCGACGCCGAAGCCGCGTCCTTGGTGACAGCCCGCGGGCGAGCCATGGCGGCGGCCGCCGCACAGCGCCCGACCGGCATGACCGCCGTCGTCGGAGGCGACGCCGACGAGGTGCTCGCTGCCATCGAAGCCGCGGGGTTGACCCCTGCAAACCACAACGGCGCGGGGCAGATTGTGGCGGCGGGCACCGTCGAGCAGCTCGAGGCCCTCGCCCAGCACCCTCCGCACCGCGCCAGGCTCATACCGCTGTCGGTTGCCGGCGCGTTCCACACGGTACACATGCAGCCAGCGGTCGAGGCCCTCGCGAAGGCTGCCGCCGAGATTCGGCCTCAAACCCCACGCATCACCTTGCTATCGAACCGCGACGGGGCCTTGGTCACCGACGGCACCGACGCCCTCGACCGCATCGTCCAGCAGGTGGCTCACCCGGTTCGTTGGGACCTGTGCATGGACACCATGCGTGCGCTCGGAGTGACCGGCATCCTGGAACTCACCCCGGCCGGAACCCTCACCCGCATCGCCAAACGCAATCTCCGCGACGCGGAAGTCTTCAATCTCAATACCCCCGATCAGCTCGACGATGCACGTGCCTTCGCACAGGCACACCACCGCTGAGGAATAGCCATGACCATCAACGTCCCCCAGGGATCGCAGTACAGCCGCATCATGTCCATCGGCGGCGCCCGTCCGAGCCGTGTCGTCACGAACGAAGAGATGTGCACGATGATCGACTCCACGCCTGAGTGGATCGAACAGCGCACGGGCATCACGCAGCGACGATGGGTTGGCGAGGGCGAAGATGCGCTCACGCTTGCGGAAACCGCGTCGACGAAGGCCCTCAACCGCGCCAACGTCAACCCTGCCGAGGTCGACACAGTCATCGTGTCGACGGTTTCGCACTACGCCCAGACCCCATCGATGGCGGCGATGCTCGCCGCCAAGCTCGGGATGTCGAACCCCGCCGTGTTCGACATCTCCGCAGCCTGTGCCGGCTTCAGCTACGCCCTCAACATCGCGGATTCCCTCGTGCGCGCAGGCACCGCGAAGCACGTACTCATCGTCGGCTCCGAGGTGTTGAGCGAGTACACCGACATCACCGATCGAACCACCGCGTTCCTCTTCGGCGACGGCGCCGGCGCCGCCGTAGTGGGTCGAAGCGACACCCCCGCGATTGGCCCGCCGGTGTGGGGCTCAAATCCAGCCGCGCACGAGGTGATCCAAATCGACGACTGGCGCCACACCGACTATCATCCGTACATCCACATGGAGGGGCGCGCCGTCTTTCGCTGGGCGACGACCGTGATCGCTGGGAAGGCTAAAGAAGCACTTGCGCAAAGCGGGGTCACCCCCGACGAACTTGACGTGTTCATCCCCCACCAGGCCAACAACCGGATCACCGATTCCATGTTGCGCCACCTAGGTCTCCCCGACGACGTCGTTGTTGCCCGAGACATCGTCGACATGGGAAATACGTCCGCGGCTTCCATCCCGCTGGCGATCGAGGGCCTGCTGGAATCTGGGCAGGCCAAGAGCGGGCAGATCGCACTCATCATCGGTTTCGGGGCGGGTCTGGTCTTCGGAGGCCAGGTCATCACCCTCCCGTGAACGTTGCACGACCACAACCCATAAAGGAGCCTTTCATGGCAAGCACTGAAGAAATCCGCACCACCCTCGCGGAGATCGTGAACGATCTCGCCGGCACTGCCGTCGAGGACGTACAACTCGACAAGTCGTTCGTCGATGACCTCGGTGTCGATTCCCTGTCGATGGTAGAGATCATCTACGAATGCGAAGACCGCTTCGGCGTCGAAATCCCCGACGAAGACTCCAAGAACCTGAAGACCGTGGGCGACGCCGTTGCCTACATCGAGAACGCGCAGCGATGAACACGTGGTGGGGCGCACCCGCTTGTAGCGCCCCACCCTCCCCCCTTTTTTCCTGAGCACTCCCTAGGAGCTTGTCATGAACACCCCCACCGTCGTCGTCACTGGTCTCGGCGCCACCACCCCGCTGGGTGCAGACGTCGCCTCCACTTGGGAGGGCATGCTCGCCGGGCGTTCCGGTGTACACAGCTTGCAGCATGACTGGGCTGCTGACTTGCCCACCACGATTGCTGCCGAAGTCGTGGGCGATCCCGTCGAGGTGCTTCCCCGCGTCGAGATCCGCAAGCTCGACCGTTCCACCCAGCTCGCAATCATCGCCGCCCAACAGGCCTGGCAGGGCGCCGGTTTTGAATTCCAACCCGACAACGCAGTCGATGGTGATCGTCTCGGCGTGTGCGCAGCCACGGGCATCGGCGGGCTCGATACCATCATCGGCCAGTGGGACGTGTTGAAGGAGAAGGGCATACGCCGTGTGTCCCCCTTCACGATCCCCATGCTCATGGCCAACGCTCCCGCGTCGAATATCGGGCTGCGCATCGGTGCCCGTGCTGGCGTTCACACGCCGGTCTCAGCGTGCGCTTCCTCCAACGAAGCCATCTCGCTGGGTATCGACATGCTTCGCCTCGGGCGCGCGGACATCGTCGTCGCAGGCGGTGCTGAAGCCGTGATTCATCCGTTCGCGATGGTGGCGTTTGGGCAGATGCAGGCGCTGTCTCGTCGCAACGACGACCCTATGCGCGCCTCCCGCCCCTGGGACGTGGATCGCGACGGCTTCGTTATGGCAGAAGGTGCGGCGATGCTGGTGTTGGAGACCCTCGAGCACGCGAAAGCACGCGGTGCGACGATCTACGGCACCCTGCGCGGGGCCGGTATCACCGCTGACTCACATGACTTGGTGCAACCTGACCCGGACGGGTACGGGCAGTCGCAGGCCATGATCAAGGGGCTTCGCGAGGCAGACCTCAGCCCCGTCGACGTAGTGCACGTGAACGCTCACGGCACATCAACACCGCAAGGCGACATCACGGAAGCTGGCTCCATCCGCACCGCGCTGGGCGAGAACACGCAGGCGGTGGTGACGTCAACGAAGTCCATGACCGGCCATCTCCTCGGTGGGGCGGGCGCGCTCGAGACGCTCGCGAGCGTACTCGCGTTGCGTCACCGCGTGGTGCCGCCGACGATCAACCTCGAGAAGGAGGAGCCGGGCCTCGGCATCGACATCGCCAAGGAGCCGCGTCCCCTTCCCGACGGCGATCTCGCCGCCGTGAATAACTCTTTCGGGTTCGGCGGCCACAACGTCGCCATCGTCTGCACGAACGAACACATCACCGACTAGGCACAAAGCCCCCGCGTCGAGCGCGGGAACGCGTCACACCACCTGGTGGAGCCAACGCACGGGAGCGTCTTCGGACGCGTGGCGG
>NZ_CAMYFI010000070.1 GCF_947255005.1 uncultured Tessaracoccus sp.
GCTGCTGAGCGATACACAAGCGCAAGCTCACCCGATGCGGCCACTCGATCGTAAGCTGACCATCCTGCTGGCGGTTGAGCCCCGGGCCGTCAGACCCCAAGGCTCAACCGCGTCGTGACGACCGTTCAGATACTCGAGCTCGCCAGCCGGCGCTGCACCGCCTCTCCGTAGTGCGAAGCTTCGAGGCCCGCGACGAGGTGCCACACACCTGGCGCCACCTCGACGGCGGCTGGCAGCCCGGCCCGCTGAAGCGCAGAGACATCGACCTTCGACGAGTCCTGCACCTCGATGCGCAGACGAGTTTCAGCCAGGGTGTCGACCGCGGCGATGTTGTCGTCGCCGCCCATGGCCTCGACCCACTGCTTCGCTTGATTTGTCTCCGTGTCCGTCACGACGATCACTCGAGGCTCGCCATCGGTCTCCTCCGCGGGCTTGGCGTCGCGTGCGGCTCGCATGGCGGCGCGATCCTCCTTCGTGCGGAAGTCGGAGACGATCACGAGGAACATCGACGTCAAGAACGCCGACGCAATCGCGATGATGTACACCCACATCGGGTTGAACACGGGGATCGTCAGCAACGACGTGAACACGAACGCCGACGTCTGCACTCCACCCGAACCCGCACCCAGGATGCCGATGAGGAGACCGCCGACGAGACAGCCGACGAGCATCCGCGGGTAGATGCGCTTGTGGCGCAGATGGATGCCGTAGAGTGACGGCTCCGAGATACCGCCAAGTAGGCCCGCGGCGAGAGCGCCAGTGGCTGTTTGCCGCATCTCCGACTCGCGTTCGCGCATCGAGATGACGAGGACGCCCGCCGTCGCACCGAAACACGCGAAGTTCCACGCGCCCATGGGGCCCTGGATGAAGTCGTAGCCGAGCGTGTTGATATTGACGAGCATGAGCGCGTTCAGCGGCCAGTGCAGACCGAGCGGCACGAGGAACGGGTACACGAGCGGGATCACGATGGCGAAGACCACGGGTGCGTTGCCGTTCAGCCACGAAAGGCCAGCGCCGATGCCAGAGCCCATCCAGATACCCAGCGGGCCGATGAGGAATGCGGTGAGCGGGAACATCACCAGCATCGACAGGAACGGCACGAACACCATGTGCACGTTCTCCGGAATGATCTTCTTCCAGAACTTGAACACAGGCGCCAGCACCGCCACCATGATCAGCGGCACGAACACCTGCCCGCCGTACTCGTTGAGTTGCAGGGGCAAGCCGAAAGTGTTGGCCACGCAGCTCGACGTGCCGAGCGTCGCGTCCTTGGTGCAGACGGTGTCGAGAAAGCGTTCCGCGTTGGCCAGCGACAGAAACTCTGGTGTCAGGAAGGCCGCCATGATCGCCGAACCCAACCATGGGTCCACGCCCAGCTTTTTCGACGCGTTGTAGGCCACCATGATCGGCAGGAAGTAGAACACCGACCGCCACATGGCGTCGATAAACACCCAGCCGGCCGCCTTATCGGGGGCGCGGAAGTCGACGACGCCTGTCGCGTCGAGCACGGCCGCGATCGCGATGATCAGCGACGCACCGAGCAGGACACCCAGCAGGGGCCGGAAAGAGTCGGACAGGTACTCGAAGAAGTTGTCGATCCATGCAGCTTTGCCGCGGATGCCACCCTCGCGGGCGGCCGCCTTGAGCTCAGCGTCGGTCATCTCGCGGGGCGTGATGTCCTTCATCTCGGGCAGCGCGTTGATCTCGTTGAACACGCCCTGTACACCACCGCCGATGATGACCTGGTAGCGGTCGCCCGACTGCGGCACGGCACCCATCACGCCTTTGATCGATTCGACGACTCCCGCGTCAACCCCGCTGGCGTCGACGAGTTCGAATCGCAGTCGGGTGGCGCAATGCGTGAGGCTCTTGATATTGCTTGGGCCGCCGAGCGCGGCCACGATCTCGGATGCGGTGGACATGGGATCACTCCTCCTCGAGTGGGACGAGGTCGCGAACCTCGGCTCCCGTAGTCTTGCGCAGCGCGCCTTCGGTGAGGTCCTTGCAGTGTTCGAGTGACTGCGCACGAACCTCAGCCTTCACCGTCGCGATGGACGGGATAGAACAGCTCAGCTCGTCGACGCCGAGCCCCAGCAGGATGGGGACCGCCTGCGGATCGGAGGCGACGCCGCCACAGACGCCGATCCAGCGGTCGTAGCGGTGGGCGGCTTCGGCTGCTCGCCCGATCAACGCGAGGACCGCGGGGTTCAGCGCATCCACTTGTGGGGCGAGCATCGGATGGCCGCGGTCCATTGCGAGCGTGTACTGGGTCATATCGTTGGTGCCGACGCTGAAGAAGTCGGCCTCTCGGGCGAACTGGTCCGCCATCACCGCGACGCTCGGCACCTCGACCATCACACCGAGCGGCACCTGCGCCACGCCCAGCTTCGCACGCTCTTCCTCGAAGATCTCCTTGGCCTGCCGGAAATCCGGCAGGGTGGCGACCATCGGGAACATGACGTGGATCTGTGCGCCGGCCTTCACCGCATGCAAGATCGCGCGGGCCTGCGTCCGTAAGATCTCCGGCCGGTCCAGCCCCACCCGCACGCCGCGCAAACCGAGGAAGGGGTTCTCCTCCGGGGCGATGGGCAGGTAGGGCAGGGGCTTGTCGCCGCCAACGTCGAGCGTGCGAATAACCAAGGGCTTGCCGGAAAGCGTCTCCGCGATGCCGTGGTAAATCTCCGCCTGCTCGTCCTCCGTCGGGGCATTCTGGCGCCCGAGGAACAGGAACTCGGACCTGAGCAGACCAACGCCTTCGGCACCCGCATCGACCGCCTTGCGCGCGTCGTCGAGGCCGCCGATGTTAGCCACCACGAGCACCTTGTGCCCGTCGACGGTGACCGCTGGCTCGTGCGCGTGAGCCTGCTCTTCTGCCCGGCGCGCGGCGATACGGGCCTGACGGGCCTTGATCTCCTCGACCTCCGTCTCGCTCACCCCGGTGCGCAGACTGCCGCGGGTGCCGTCGAGGAACACGCGCTCCCCGTCGGGGATGTCCAGTGCGCGTGCCTCGATGCCGGCGATAGCGGGGATGTCGAGCGAACGGGCGAGGATCGCGACGTGGCTGGACGAGCCACCGTTCACCGTGGCGAAGCCTGCCACCTTGGAGCGGTCCATCGTGGCTGTGTCGGACGGAGCGAGGTCTTCAGCGATGAGGATCGTGCCCTCTTCGAGTTCGTCTGCCTCCTGCCGCTCACCCGTTAACTCTTCGAGGACGCGCATGCCGACGTCACGCACGTCTGTGGCGCGCCCGGCGAGGACCTCATTCGACAGGCCGGCGAGCTGGTCGGCGAACGTCTGGTAGGCGCTGCGCCACGCGAATTCCGCCGTTTTGCCTTTCTCGATGCCCGATGACGCCAGATCCAGCAGGTCAGGGTCGGCGAGAAGTTCGCGGTGAGCGGCGAAGATCGCGGCCTTGGACTTGTCTTCCAGTGCCGACTCGAGTGCCTGCAATTCGACGAGTGCATGGTCAATGGCCGTGTTGAGGCGTCGACGCTCGAGGTGCTTGTCGCTGGCGTGTTCGGTGACCTCGATCTCCTTGCGGCGCAGTTGACGCACACGTCCGACGCCGAGGCCCGGCGACGCCGCAACGCCGATGAGAAGGTGTGGGTCGTCGGACTTCGGCTTCGGTTGTTCAGCCGGAGCAGCCGGTGCCGTCGAAGACTCCGGCGGCACCGCGGCTCCTGCTACTGGGACCGTCTCCTCGCCGAGCCCGCCGCGGATCGCTTCGCTCAACGCCTTGATCGCTTCCTCGGCGTCTGGGCCGGTGGCCACCACCCGCACCGAGTCGCCCAGCAGCACCTGCATGCTCATGATGCCGACGACCGACTTCGCGTTGGCCGAGTCGTCGCCACGGTGCAGTCGGATCTGCGACTGGTATTGCTTTGCGATGCCGACGAGCGTCGCCGTCGGGCGGGCGTGTAGACCCGTGGGGTTGCCGATGATGATGGCCTCCGACGACGCGCTGTGGCCCTCGGCTTCGGCACCTTCGGAGGCCTCGTCGGCGAGCTGCAACGTCGCGAGCGGATCGCCTTTGGCGATAACCCCCGGGCCGGCGGGAGCAAAGCCCATCAGCGTGTCGGAATTGGCGATGACCACCTGCGTGAGCAGACTCTTCGCGTGGCGAGCGATGAAATCCATGTCGAACTCGATGAGCGGATCGCCGGCCTTCACTCGCTGGCCGGTCTTCGCCAGGGCGGTGAAGCCTTCACCGCCGAGCGCTACCGTGTCGAGACCGATGTGCATCAGCACCTCGACGCCCGATGGCTCGCGCACGGTGACGGCGTGGCCGCTGTCGTGCATGAGCGCGACCTCACCGTCGCACGGGGCACACAGGGTGCTCGTGATGGGGTCGATGGACACGCCTTCGCCCACCATCTTGCGGGCGAAGACCGGGTCAGGTACCGCTTCGATCGGCACCACGATCCCGTCAATGGGGGCCTGCAGCCGCACGTTCGCGCGGGGCGGTGCTTGGGTGTGTTCAGAAGGAGACAGGGACTCCATTGGGGCCTCCTTGGGAGCCGCTGGGTGACTGGTCGGACCATTCTAAGACGGGCCTTTGGGCTACCTCCTCGTAGCCTTCTCTAACCGTACAGGGGCGAAGGTCACGGCGCAGGGTATTCGCCTTCTCACGGTGTGGCGGTGGCGGCTGTGGGGCGTCATGGTCGGATGCCGGCTTCGCCTGGCGGGGCTGGGGGAACGGACTAGACTCAGCGTGACCGCGTGTGAACTAAGAAGGTGGACTGTGAGCGAAGTGACGACCGGTGGACCATTCGACTATCTGGGCCTGACGTATGACGATGTCCTGCTTCTGCCAGGGGAGACCGACGTGATCCCCTCCGAAGTGGACACCACGACGCGATTCACCCGTGAGCTCTCGCTGAAGCTGCCCATCGTCTCCGCGGCGATGGATACCGTTACGGAATCCCGCATGGCCATCGCCATGGCCCGCCAGGGTGGGCTCGGCGTGCTGCACCGCAACCTCTCCATGGAAGACCAGGCCTACCAGGTTGACTTGGTGAAACGCACCCAGACCGGGCGCATCACCAACCCCGTCACCATCGGCCCGGACGCCACGCTCGCCGATCTCGACAAGCGCTGCGGCCAGTACCGCATCTCCGGCCTGCCCGTCGTCGACGAACACAACACGCTGCTCGGCATCTGCACCAACCGCGACCTACGCTTCACGCCCGTCGCCGAGTGGGAGTCGACGCTCGTGCGCGACGTCATGACGCCCATGCCGCTCATCACCGCGCCGGAAGATATTTCCCGCGACGACGCCACCGCACTGCTGCGTAAACACAAGCGGGAGCGCCTGCCGCTCGTCGACGCCGACGGCAAGCTCACTGGCCTCATCACGGTGAAGGACTTCGTGAAGTCGGAGCAGTTCCCGAAGGCCTCCAAGGACGCGCACGGGCGGCTGCTCGTCGGCGCCGGCGTCGGCTACTTCGGTGAGTCCTGGGAGCGCGCCAACCTGCTCATCGAGGCGGGCGTGGACGTGCTCGTCGTCGACACCGCGCACGGCCATGCCAAGCTGCTGCTCGACATGATCCGCAAACTCAAGGCCGACAAAGCCTCCGACGGCGTCCAGATCGTCGGCGGTAACGTCGCGACGCGCGCGGGTGCGCAGGCCCTCGTCGACGCGGGTGTGGATGCCGTCAAGGTGGGTGTGGGCCCCGGGTCTATTTGCACGACGCGTGTCGTCGCCGGTGTCGGGGTGCCCCAGGTGAGCGCCGTATACGACGCCTCGCTCGCCTGCCAGCCCGCAGGCGTGCCGGTGATCGCCGACGGCGGCCTCCAGTACTCCGGCGACGTGGCGAAGGCCCTGGTCGCAGGCGCGAGCAGCGTCATGGTTGGCTCGCTATTGGCCGGCTGCGAGGAGTCGCCTGGTGAGACGGTGTTCATCAACGGCAAGCAGTACAAGCAGTACCGCGGCATGGGCTCGCTGGGCGCCATGAGCTCGCGCGGCAAGAAGTCGTACTCGAAAGACCGCTATTTCCAGGCCGACGTGATGAGCGACGACGAACTCATCGCTGAGGGCATCGAGGGCCAGGTGCAGTATCGCGGGCCGGTGAAGTCCGTCGTGCACCAGCTCGTCGGCGGCCTGCACCAGTCGATGTTCTACGTCGGGGCGCGCACCGTGCCCGAGCTACAGGAGCGCGGCAAATTCGTGCGCATCACCGCCGCCGGCTTGAAGGAATCGCACCCGCATGACGTGCACAACATCGTGGAAGCCCCCAACTACGCGCGCCGATAACCCGGGAAGATGAAGGAAATGTACGAACTGAGTCACAGCAATCGCGCCACCCCTGCGTATAGCTTCGACGATGTGGCGATCGCGCCCCAGCGACGCACGCGCAGCGACTCCGAGGTGGATCTCACCTGGAAGATTGACGCCATCACCTTCGACGTTCCCATCTGTGCGGCGCCGATGGATTCGGTGATGTCACCGGAGACCGCCATCAAGATGGGGCAGTTGGGTGGCCTTGGTGTACTCAACCTCGAAGGTCTGTGGACACGCTATGAAGATCCGACAGAGCAGTACGAGGCCCTGACCGGCCCCCTCGACCAGGTGACCGCCACCCGGCGCATGCAGGAGACCTACGCCGAGCCCATCAAGCGCGAGCTCATCGAAGCGAGGCTGCGGGAGATCCGCGACGCGGGGGTGCCCGTCGCCGGGTCGCTGTCGCCAGCGCGCACGCAGGAATTTGCCGACGTCATCGAGGGCGCGGGGCTCGACTTCCTCGTGATCCGTGGCACGACGGTGTCCGCCGAGCACGTGGGTGGTGGCGACGACGTGCTCAACCTCAAGGAGTTCATCTATCACCTCGACACGCCCGTCCTCGTGGGAGGCGTGGCGACGTACCGCGCAGCTTTGCACCTCATGCGCTCTGGCGCGGCGGGGGTGCTCGTCGGATTCGGCGGCGGCGCGACGCACACCACCGCGTCGGTGCTGGGCATCGAGGTGCCGATGGCGTCGGCGGTGTTCGACGTGGCCGAGGCTCGTCGCGACTATCTGGAGGAGTCCGGGGGTCGCTATGTACACATCATCGCCGACGGTGCCGTCGGGCGTTCGGGCGACATCGCGAAGGCCATCGCGTGTGGAGCCGACGCTGTGATGGTGGGTTCGCCGCTGGCTCGTGCGGCGGAGGCGCCAGGTATGGGCTGGCATTGGGGACCCGAGGCGTGGCACCGAACCCTTCCGCGCGGCGAGCGCACATTCTTCGAACAGGTGGGTACGTTCGAAGAAGTGGTGGTGGGACCGTCGCGGGTGCCCGACGGCACCATGAACCTGGCCGGTGGCCTGCGTAAGGCCATGGCCATGACGGGGTACACCGACGTGAAGAGTTTCCAGCGCAGCAACCTCATTCTCCACCGATGACGAACTACGAGGCCCGCGCCGAACTGCGCCGATTGCGTGACAGCATCGACAAGCTGGACTCGATGCTGGTGCACCTGCTGGCCGAGCGTTTCAAGATCACGCAGCGCGTCGGTGAGCTGAAAGCGGCACACAACATGCCTGCCGCCGACCCGGCCCGCGAGGCGCAACAGATCGAGCGCCTGCGCGCGTTGGCGAAGGAATCCCAGCTCGACCCGGAGTTCGCCGAGAAGTTCCTCCAATTCATCGTGCGCGAGGTCGTCCGCCACCACGAGCTGATTGCCAACGCAGAGCAGGAGTGAACGCTGCGAAGGCAAGTGTCCCGCGCGGAGGCACGCGCGTTCAGGTGGTTGAGACTCGCCAGCGCTGCCGCACTCGTACTCATTACAGTGGTCATCGTGCTGGGCGCGGGAGAGGTGGCCCTTCCCTTCGGCGGCTTTCTGTGGTGGGTCGGTGTCGTCGCCAGCCTCTTTTTCGCACTGCTGCACTGGACCGAACGAGGGGCGATGCGCGTTGTGGGCTTGCTCGGGGCTTTGGTGGGGTTGGCCGCGATGCCGCTGCAGCACCTCGACTCCGATGCATGGTGGGCCCGCGGAGCTTGGGCATTGGCCGGTGTCCTGGGGGTTGTGACCATTGTGATGGACACTGGATCCCGGGGCGCTCGGAGCCTGGCTGGCCCCATTAGGCACTAGAGTTTTACCATGCATTTTGAACCCACGATCGTCGCAGATGGGAAGGCCGGTCTGGAAGGGTTGGCTGATGACATGGGCTTAGGGCGTGCGAAGGCCGAACCAGGGCTGCGCGTGGTCACATCCTCTGACGGCGGACTGTTCTATAACCACATCCTGCAAAAGCACGACGAATACACAGAGTGTCTGCTGGATCTGCTTGACGGTGCTGAGCGGCTCCTCAACAAAGGGGCCTCCAAGGTTGGCGACACCATCGATGCGATGGCGAAACGTGAGCAGGCCAACCTCGACGAGATCAAGCGCCTGTGGGAAGCGCTCGAGATGGAGGAGGGCATGGAGCCCGTCGGCCCCGCTCCCGACGGGTCCGTCCAGGCGAACGACATGTGATGGACCTCGTCGTTGCACCAGATGTTCCCCGGCAGCGTCTTCGACCACTGGGTCTTCAAGATCCTCGACTGGCCCAGCTACATGTCGGTCACCGGTTGGCTACGACGCATCATCAATTTCCTGGCCTTCCCGTTCACCGGGGGCAGGGACTTGTGGGAGTGGCTCTACTCCACTCTCGGCGGCGAGTGGCGTTTGGTCGAGGAGGCCGCTTTCATTTGGGATCTGATGGGCCAGTTCTTCGTTGATCTGGGAACGGAACTCGAGACCCGCATGCAGATCATGTTCACCGGGTGGTACGACTCGGATGCAGCCACCACTGCTGGCGAGTACTTCCGCGAGGCCTGCTCAGCGCTCGCGAGTGTCAACGGCCCGATGTCCGATCTCGGGGACAAGTACATGGCCGTGGCAACATCGAGCTTCGGTTGGTGCCAGGCCATCTACTCCGGCGTTGACGCGATCGTCGACGCGGTGGTTGCCGCCCTGCTTGCCGGGACGTCGATCGCGGAGATTCTCAGTGGCGCACTTGCCCTCCCGGGTGTCGTCACGGCCATCATCGCCGTGGTCAAGGCGGTGGCGGCCGCTTGGGGATACGCCACGGCAGCCGCCTATGCGATGCTGGGGATCGGGGCCGGGCTGGGGGCCGTGCTGAAACAAGTGGAGTGGGTCACACTCCCGGAAGGATGATCAGATGTCACTGCCCAACATGAATCCACTGGCCGCCAAACTGCTCGGCGGGCGAGACTTCCGCGAACAGCTTCGCGAATCCCTGCTGAAGCGGGCACGGGAGACGGACGATCCCGCCTACCGTGCACGGCTGCTCGAGGTCGCTGACGGCAAGCGCCCGTTGCGCACCCTCCTGCACGACCCGGGCTTCCAGCCCGAACTGCGTGAGGCCGCGCAGCAGATGGAGGAGACGCCGCCGACGATCGACTTCGAGGGCGACGCCCAGGAGGTGGCAGCCAAGGTCGAGGACCAACTGGCATCGATCGGTGTGCAGGTGCCGCAGATGGAGGAACTCCAGGCGATCTTCCCAGATGTCGTTGCCCAGCAGGCCGAAGCCGAGGCCATCGTGCGGTCGGAGGAACTGACCGGCTGGGGAGGCTCGGTCGAGCGCAAGGGCGACGAGGGACGCTAGCCACCCGCGGGCATCCACACGTCGAGATGCCGGAGAGGAACGTTTCGCAGCGAGTCGCCGGTCAACCCATCACGTGGCGGGTCGGTCTCGTTGTGCCAGGGCGCGCTGTGCAGCCATGATCCGTGCCTGTACCTCGGCGGGCGTCTCCTTGAGGTGGATGTTGGCGTACTGCCTCGTCGGGAATCCTGGACAGCGCAGCACCAACCTGCCGGTTTGGCCCGGCGTCGACGACGTCGTGACCTTGTCCAGTGGCCACACCGCGGCGGGACCATCGTTGCGCGCCGGGAACTCCAGGTGCTCGGGCGTGATGAGGAATGCGTGCTTCTGGTCGACCAGGTGGTCGTAGCGTGAGCGGCGAAACAGCAGTGCTGCACCGAGGGCGACAAGCCCTGCGAGCATGAGCGCGGCGAGGGCGGTGGTCAGGACGTCTCCCGTGGTCATGGTGGAGCGCTCGCGAGCGATGGTGCCGACGATCACCATGATGAGCATGGAGCCCCCGAGGAACATCAGGAGCCCGCCGCCGAACCTGCGCAGGGTGAGTGAGACGCGCAGCGTGTCCGGCAGGAGTGGGTTGATCTCGACGGCGAACCGTTCCCTACTGCTCATCCGGCATCTCCGGGGCATTGATCATGAACTGTGCCGCGCGCACGAGGTACTCGCGTAGTTCGGCGTCATGGGCCTCGTCCAGCGCCAGTGTGTCGACCGCGGCCATCATGTGGTGCACCCACCGATCACGCTGCGTCGGTGTGATGACGAATGGTGCATGCCTGAGCCGTAGCTGCGGGTGGCCGCGCTGCTCACTGTAGCTTTTCGGGCCGCCCCAGTACTGTTCGAGGAATAGCCTCAGACGCTCTTCTGCGGGGCCGAGATCTTCTTCCGGGTAGATTGCGCGCAGTGGAGGGTCAGAGGCCACGCCCTTGTAGAACTCGCGCACGAGCTGCTCGAACGTGGCGCGCCCGCCCACGCGTTCGTAGAACGATCCGTCAGCCATGCCGCCTAGCTTAGTTGCCGGGCTGCTAGGTGGGGCAGCGAGCTAGAGCGACCGTTATCCTCCACACGCGGCCATGAACCCCCTGATTTCGGCGATTTTTTGCAGGCGTGGAGGATAACGGTCGGGGTGGGATGATTTCGATACGCCGCCTTCGGCGGCTACTCAATCATGGGGTGGGCAGTGGCGGGGGCGGCTACTCAATCATCGGGCAGGGGCTGCACGATCACCGGGTGGGGGACGAAATGACCGTTTTCCTCCACGCCTGCAGATTTTTCCCGAAAGCCGGGGGTCACATGCTTCTTGTGGAGGATAACGGTCAGTTTTCCGCGTACCCCGCCCGCTTCACTTGTCGCCCGACGATGAATGCCCGCGCCACGAGCACGACGAGCACCGCCCAACCCACGATGTGCCAGGCCATCGACTGCGCGACGAAGATGCCGCACACCGCCACCAGCACGGGCAGTAGGTAGATGCACGACCACTTGATGTAGCCACCGAAACTGGGCATGTCGACGCCCGCCGACTCAGCGACGGACTTCACCATGAAGTTCGGCCCGTTCCCGATGTAGGTCATCGCGCCGAAGAACACCGCACCCAGCGAGATCGCGACGAGGTACAACTCCGGCACGCCTGGATCGAAGCCAATCCGGGGCTCACCCGGGAGCTGACCCGCAATCGAATAGAACGTAGCGTAGGTTGGCGCGTTGTCCAGGAAGCTCGACAGCCCGCCGGTCACCCAGAAGAACGTGATCTCGTTGAGCGGCAGCTTCGGCGCCAGCCCCTCCAGATACTGCAGC
>NZ_CAMYFI010000071.1 GCF_947255005.1 uncultured Tessaracoccus sp.
GTTGCCGCACAGGTTGCAGGTGCCGGGTGAGGAAACCATGCCGCGACAGGCGACGGCGACGGGCGAGGACGAGCGCGGGAGAGCGGCGCGATTTTGACCGGACGCCCCCGCTCAACTAATCTTGATCAACGTGCCCGGTTGCTCGGGTACTTTTGTGCGTGCCCTGGCATGATCGTCGGCCCTCATTCGTTGCGGAGGAGCCCGGCTTCCTGCGGAGTTCGCACGGCAGCGCAACCGCGCGACGGAACAGGAACGGTGAACTGTTCCCGCGACGGAACCACTGCACGCCAGGGATGCAATATTCCACACAGACAACGAAAGAGATGCCAACAGGTGCCAACAATTCAGCAGCTGGTCCGTAAAGGCCGGAAGGACAAAATTAAGACGAGTGACGCGCCCGCGCTCAAAAACTCACCGCAGCGCCGTGGCGTGTGCACCCGTGTGTACACCACAACCCCGAAGAAGCCGAACTCTGCACTGCGCAAGGTTGCTCGTGTGCGACTGAGCTCGGGCATTGAGGTCACTGCCTACATTCCGGGCGTCGGCCATAACCTGCAGGAGCACTCCATGGTGCTCGTCCGCGGAGGTCGTGTGAAGGACCTCCCGGGTGTTCGCTACAAGATCGTTCGCGGCGCGCTTGACACCCAGGGTGTCAAGGACCGCAAGCAGGCCCGTAGCCGCTACGGCGCGAAGAAGGAGAAGTAATGCCTCGTAAGGGACCCGCTCCGAAGCGTCCGATCATCGCTGACCCCGTCTACGGCTCCCCGCTGGTTTCCCAGCTCGTGAGCAAGATCCTGCTCGACGGCAAGAAGTCCACCGCGCAGGCCATCGTCTACGAAGCGCTCGAAGGCACTCGCGAGAAGACGGGCAACGACCCCGTCGCGACGCTGAAGCGTGCACTGGACAACGTCAAGCCTTCCGTAGAGGTCAAATCTCGCCGCGTCGGGGGCGCCACCTACCAGGTGCCCGTCGAAGTGAAGCCTGCTCGACAGACCACCCTCGCTCTGCGCTGGCTGGTTGCGTTCTCCAGGGAGCGTCGCGAGAAGACCATGACAGAACGTCTGATGAACGAAATCCTCGACGCGTCCAACGGCCTCGGCGCCTCTGTGAAGCGTCGTGAAGACACGCACAAGATGGCGGAAGCCAACCGCGCCTTCGCGCACTACCGCTGGTGACGTTTAGCCCCCGCGCCCTGGCGCGGGGGCGTTTCCAGTTCCAACCACACGAAGCCACACCCAACCCGAAGGACTCCAACAGTGACCGAACTGTCCAAGGTGCGCAACATCGGCATCATGGCTCATATCGATGCCGGAAAGACCACCACCACCGAGCGCATTCTCTTCTACACCGGCAAGAACTACAAGATCGGTGAGACGCACGACGGTGCGGCCACCATGGACTGGATGGAGCAGGAGCAGGAGCGCGGCATCACCATCACCTCTGCCGCCACCACCTGTTTCTGGAAAGACCACCTGATCAACATCATCGACACGCCTGGCCACGTCGACTTCACCGTCGAGGTGGAGCGCTCGCTGCGCGTGCTCGACGGCGCGGTCGCCGTGTTCGACGGTGTTGCGGGCGTGGAGCCCCAGTCGATGACCGTGTGGCGTCAGGCTACGAAGTACAACGTTCCCCGCATCTGCTACATCAACAAGCTCGATCGCACCGGCGCGTCGTTCGATCACGCGGTGAAGACCATCCGTGAGCGCCTCAACACCGACCCGGTGCTGCTGCAGATCCCGATCGGAGCAGAAGCTGACTTCCTCGGCGTCGTTGACGTGGTGCGCATGCGCGCGCTCACCTGGCGCGGCGAAACCGTGATGGGTGAAGACTACGAGGTCGAGGAAATCCCCGCCGAGCTGCAGGAGCTGGCTGAGCAGCGCCACCAGGAGCTCCTTGAGCGTTGCGCCGACGTCGACGACGAGCTCGCTGAGAAGTTCCTGATGGACGAGGAAGTTTCTCCCGAGGAGATCGAGGCGGCCCTACGCAAGGGCATCATCGGCAACGAGTTCACGGCTGTGGTCTGCGGCACTTCCTTCAAGAACAAGGGTGTGCAACCGCTGCTCGACGCGGTCGTGAAGTACCTTCCTTCCCCGCTCGACGTGCCCGCCATCGAAGGCTTCAAGCCGGGCGATGAGAGCACCAAGCTGGAGCGCCACCCCAGCGACGACGAGCCGCTGTCCGTGCTCGCGTTCAAGGTTGCCGCCGACCCGCACCTGGGCAAGCTCACCTACGTGCGTATCTACTCGGGCGTCTTGAAGTCTGGTGAGAATGTGCTCAATACCGCGACCGGTAAAAAGGAACGCATCGGCAAGATCTACCAGATGCACGCTAACAAGCGTGAAGAGATCGAAGAGATCGGCGCCGGCATGATCTGCGCCGTCATGGGTCTGAAGAACACCACCACCGGCGACACGCTGTGCGACCCGGTCAATCCGATTCAGCTCGAATCCATGACTTTCCCCGCCCCGGTGATCGAACAGGCCATCGAGCCGAAGACGAAGTCCGACCAGGAGAAGCTCTCGAACGCTATTCAGCGCCTTGCTGAAGAAGACCCGACGTTCCGCGTCCACACCGACGAGGAGACCGGCCAGACCATCATCGCAGGCATGGGTGAGCTGCACCTCGACGTGCTCATCGACCGCATGAAGCGTGAGTTCAAGGTGGAAGCCAACATTGGTAAGCCGCAGGTTGCCTACCGTGAGACCCTCCGCAAGAAGGTTGAGAAGGTCGAGTACACGCACAAGAAGCAGACGGGTGGTTCCGGTCAGTTTGGCCGCGTCATTATCGACCTCGAACCTCTGGAGCCGGGTGCTGGCTACGAGTTTGTGAATGCTGTTACGGGTGGCCGTATCCCCAAGGAATACATCCCCTCTGTCGACGCGGGCATCCAGGAAGCCATGCAGTTCGGTGTGCTGGCGGGTTACCCCGTCGAGGACATCAAGGTGACGTTGACCGACGGCGCCTACCACGACGTCGACTCCTCGGAGCTCGCGTTCAAGCTCGCAGGTTCGCAGGCGTTCAAGGAGGCCGCTCGTAAGGCGAGCCCCGCCATCCTCGAGCCGCTGATGGCTGTGGAGGTCACCACTCCGGAAGAGTTCCTGGGCACCGTGATCGGCGATTTGAACTCCCGTCGCGGCCAGGTGCAGTCGATGGACGAGCAGCACGGCAACCGCGTCGTGCGCGCGCTGGTTCCGCTGTCGGAGATGTTCGGCTACGTCGGCGATCTCCGCTCCAAGACCTCAGGCCAGGCGTCGTACTCGATGGAGTTCGACTCCTACGCCGAGTGCCCCACGTCGGTGTCCGACGAGATCATCGCTAAGGCGCGCGGCACCGAAGTGTGACCCTCGCAACTCTCTCGTAAGGATGGCGTCTCGAGTAATCGAGGCGCCACCTTTTTCTATCAGGTGGTCCCTAGTAATCTTGGATCATGTCAGAGTTGATGCCGCCGGTTCCCCAGCTTCTCATTACCACGACGAAGCAGGCCGTGCGCAATATAGAACGCACGACGGAACACGGCCGCGCAACGGAGTACTCCACAATCAGTGACGTATCCTCGCGGCCCGCAGATCCCTCCACCGTCTTCGACGACGACGTACATCCAGCGCACGATTCGAAGTAAGGCTCTTCGTGGGGAGCGCGTCGTGCTGAGTTCAGGGGTGGTCACGTCGAACACGCAATTCAAGGTCCTGTGATGAGGAGGGAGCTGCTAGTCCTCCCGCTGGTCGTGACTCTCACGGCGTGCGGGGACGTGCATCCGCTGCCGGACCGAGCGGACGTTGTCGACGTGGTGCGCATCGAGGCCTTCGGATTTGCGGCCGGTGACAGGGAAGCAATCCACATTGACGTGCGGTCCGGTGACGCCATGGCGTATGTCGCCGACGATCTGTTAATGCTGCGCGGAACCAAGGGAGATCCGCCGTCGCGCATGTGGTACGAGTCCTACGTCGTCGAGCTGCGGGACGGCCAGCGCTTCGAGCTGCTCCGCGGCACCCTGGGGCCAGGATTTGAGTCGTGGCTGTACACCGACGCCACGGGGTGGCTGCGGCTGCGCAACGGCGAGGTTTTCATGGAACCAGGGCGATTTCTGGATCCCGCGACGCAACCGCATACTCGCGTGCCGACCGCGAGCGTACCGCTGGGCGACAAGGCCGTCGCATGAGCACGGCGAACGAGGCGAACCCGCGACGGTGGCTCGGTGGAGCCGTGGCGGTGGCACTCGTGCTACTGCTGCTGTGGGGCGGCTCGTGGATGGTGAAGCTGTTCAAGATGCAATACGACCTCACACTGGAGCTGTGCCCCTCGGGCGCGCGGACAGCGACGTTCACGGTGTACCAGCGATCCGCCATGACGGATTATGCACAGCAGTTCACGCTCCACGACGTCGATTGCGCCACCCAGCAGCTCCATGCGGATGAGGGTTTGCCGTGGAACACCGATCTCGACACACTGCCGGTCACTGTGGTGGTCGCGGAGGTAGGTGGTCGCAGGCAAGTGACCGAGCTCTATCGGTTGCCGGCGGGCGCCGGAGTGGCTGGCAGGCAGCGAAACGTCGTCGTGAGCCGTGGTGGGGGAGCGTGGCCGCAGTTCGGCAGCCCGGACGCAACGCCGATCGACCCCGACACCATTCCACGGATCGAATAGGCCCCAGACAGCCGCTGCTGTATCGCTAGGCTCGACGTCCGTGACCATGCGGATCAAGACCTGGGATGAGCTCACCAAGGATGAGTTCTTCGAGATCGCGCGGCTGCGCTGTGAGGTGTTCTTTGTCGAGCAGCGGGTGGACGTGCAGGACTTCGACGAGGTCGACCGGGCGCCCGGTACCGAGCACGTCTTCATCATGGACGACGACGGCGCTGTCGCCTACCTGCGGGCCTACCCGTTGGCTGTGGAGGAGGAGAGCGCGACGTTCTCCTTCGGCCGGGTCGCGGTGCGGCCAGATCGCCGTGGGGAGGGCCTTGCGAAACGGGTTGTCGAGTGCGTGATTGCCAGGCACGGCCACAAGCCGATGGCGATCCACTCCCAGGAGTACGTCTGCGGGCTCTATCGAGGATTCGGATTCATCGAGGTGGGGGAAGCCTACGAAGAGGCTTCGTTGCCGCACCAGATGATGTTTCGGCCCGCGGACCTTTTCGACAGTGCCCGCGTGCAGTAAAGTGAGAGGTCGGCAGTCCTCGGCTGGTTTGACTATCGGCCGAGGCTGCACAAGAATAATCAAGTCCCCTGCGGCAATTTCAGGGGACCCACAATCCAAGCGCTGCGCAGGGTGCGTAGTGTCACTGAGAAGGAGCCCAAGTGGCAAAGGCCAAGTTTGAGCGGACGAAGCCGCACGTAAACATCGGCACCATTGGACACGTCGACCACGGCAAGACCACTCTGACCGCGGCGATCTCCAAGGTGCTCCATGACAAGTACCCGGATCTGAACGAGGCTTCCCCGTTCGACAAGATCGACAAGGCCCCGGAGGAGCGCCAGCGCGGTATCACCATCTCGGTCTCGCACATCGAGTACCAGACGGAGAAGCGCCACTACGCGCACGTTGACTGCCCCGGCCACGCCGACTACGTCAAGAACATGATCACCGGCGCTGCTCAGATGGACGGCGCCATCCTCGTTGTGGCTGCGACCGACGGCCCGATGGCTCAGACCCACGAGCACATCCTCCTTGCCCGCCAGGTTGGCGTGCCGGCCATCGTTGTCGCCCTCAACAAGTGCGACATGATTTCCGCCGACGATGAAGACCTCATCGACCTCGTTGAGATGGAGCTCCGCGAGATCCTCTCCGCGCAGGAGTTCGACGGTGATAACCTGCCGATCGTTCGTGTTGCTGCGTTCCCCGCGCTGAACGGCGATGAGAAGTGGGCCGAGAGCATCCTCGAGCTCATGAACGCTGTTGACGAGTACATCCCCACCCCGGAGCGTGACACCGACAAGCCGTTCCTGATGCCGGTTGAGGACGTCTTCACCATTACCGGTCGCGGCACCGTCGTCACCGGCCGTATCGAGCGCGGCGTCGTGCAGACCGGCGACACCGTTGACCTGGTTGGCGTCCGCGACGAGAAGCAGACCACCACCATCACCGGTGTTGAGATGTTCCGCAAGATCCTCGACGAGGGTCGCGCTGGCGAGAACGTCGGCCTGCTGCTCCGCGGCACCAAGAAGGAAGACGTCGAGCGCGGCATGGTGGTTATCAAGCCCGGTTCCACCACCCCGCACACCGACTTCGAGGCTTCCGTCTACGTGCTGAACAAGGAAGAGGGCGGCCGTCACAAGCCGTTCTTCTCGAACTACTCCCCGCAGTTCTACTTCCGCACCACCGACGTGACTGGCGTTGTGCAGCTGCCTGAGGGCACCGACATGGTGATGCCCGGTGACAACACCGAGATGACCGTGCACCTCACCAAGCCCATCGCGATGGAAGAGAACCTCAAGTTCGCTATCCGTGAGGGTGGCCGCACCGTTGGTGCTGGCACCGTCACCAAGATCATCAAGTGATCTAATCTGACGCGATACGAGGCGGCCCCCACCAGCTTCAGCTGGTGGGGGCCGCCTCGTATCTATTGCGCATCCACGTGTGCGCCTGGGGGAATCTCACGTGCGTTGTCGGTTCAGTGGCCACCGCATCGTCGTCACTCGTCCGCGCCTAGGATTCCTCCCAATCGCCCGACTTCGGCAATTCGTCGTCGTGCTCCTGCGTTTCCCGTTCCTTGCGTCGCGCTTCGCGCTCCTCTAGGTCTTCCTTGGAAGGGCCGGCGTACTTGCGGTTGCGCTCTTCGGCTTCGGGCGTCCCAGAGAATACGCGCGCCGTGACGCTGAGTGAGTCGCCGCGCCCGTCGGTAACCTCGACGCTGGGCATCTCGGCGGTGTGGGGGCCGTCGTCGGGCGGTGTCGGTGTTTCAGGGGTGGCTGTTTTCGACGGTCTCAGCACTGAGGAGATCAATGCGTCGAGCTGTGGGCGTTGTCGGTCGCCGGGCTTCTTCTTGCCGTTGGGGGTGGCGGAGCGATCGCGAAGCGCCTTGAACCAAGTCCGTCGCCGCGCGTCGAAACTGTCGCTCGGCACATCATCATCGTCGTCGAAGAGATCCGCGACGGGGATCTTCTCCGTCGTATCATCAGCGCGCTCGTCGTCCCAGGCGGCCTTCGTCTCCGCCACGAACTGTTTGCGCTCCTCAATCGACGGCGCAGGCGTCACGTCCGGTTCCAGCCTGGTTCGGGGAAGCGCGTAGACGGCGCGCTGTTGCAGCCAGGTGATGAGCTCCTCGCGCACGTAGCAACGCAGATCCCAGAGATCACCAGAAGTCGCGGCGGACACCGTTGCGCGGAGCTTCACGTATCCGCCGGTGGCTTCAGTCACCTGCATACTGACCGTTCGCCCGTCCCACAAGTCAGAGCGCCGCACGATGCGCTGAAGCTCCACACGCGCTGCCTCGACGGGCACCAGCCAGTCCAGATCGAACTCGACGGTGCCCAGCAGCTTGGGGCTGCTGCGCGTCCAGTTCTCGAAGGTCTTCGAGATGAACACGGTAGACGGCACGATCCACCGTCGCCCATCCCAGCTCGCAACCACCACGTAGGTGAGGGTGATTTCTTCGATGGTGCCCAGATGCTCGTCGACAATCACGATATCGCCCACGCGTAGCGCATCGGTGAACGCGAGCTGCACACCCGCAAACACGTTGGCCAGTGACGACTGGGCGGCGAGACCAGCAACGATGGACAGCAGACCAGCGGAGGCTAGCATGGACGCCCCGATGGCGCGGAACTGTTCGAATGTGAGGAGCACGCCCGAGATAGCTAGCACCCAGACCACCGCAACGCCGACGCGGGAGATCACCTGTGTTTGTGTGCGCAGCCTACGTGAGTACACGGTTTCTTGCGCGTCAGCGTGTGCGAGCAGCAGCGAATCCGCAATGGCGCTGATGAGGCCGGAGAGCAGGTACGCGCCCGAGAGAATCAGCAGGATCGTCCACACATGGAAGAACACGGGCGCCCACTCCACACTCTGCGCTCGTGTGGGCCCCCCGATCGCGATCAGCACCCCCACGCCGACACCGCAGATGATGATAATAATCCGCATCGGCGACCGTAGGCGCCGGCTGAACGGTTTCAGGTGCTGGCGTCGTCGGATAAAGATGCGCGCGAAAGCGCCGACGAGCAACGACAGCACAGCGCCAGCCAGGAACCCGAAGGCTCCGTGTGCGACGACGGAGAGTACGTCGAGGGCTACCTCGGCGGTGGTGTCGTCAGTGGGCATACCGCGTCCTCCTCATCACTTGCTGGCGCGCTTTTGCAGCGCCGCCCACTCGTCGCGGAGCCCGACAGTGCGATGGAACAGCCGGGGCTGGTCCGGATCGACAGCAAAATAGCCGATGCGCTCAAACTGCAGTACTTGGCCGGGCTCAGCGTCGGCGAGTGCCGGTTCGCCCTTGCACTGCTCGAGCAACTCACGAGAAGTGTGGTTGAGATCGTCGAGGGGATCACCTGTGGCAGCACCAGGGGCCTCCGCGGTGAATAGGCGCTCGTAGAGCGCTGCCCGGATGTCGACGGCGTGCCGCCTCGATACCCAGTGCATCGTCGATTTCACCTTGCGACCGTCGGGTGCTGTGCCGCCGCGCGACTCGGGGTCGTGCGTACACAGCACCTCGACGACGTTGCCGTCCTCGTCTTTCACCACGTCGGTGGCGGTGATGAGGAAGGCTCCGCGTAACCGCACTTCCTTGCCGGGGGAGAGACGGAAATACTTCGACGGGGGCACCTCCCGGAAATCATCCTGCTCGATCCAGAGTTCGCCTGTGAATGGAACCTTGCGGATGCCGTCGTCGGGATTCTCCGGGTTGTTCATGACCTCGAACCACTCGACGACTGGCTCGCCGTCCTCGTCGGTTGGCCAGTCGGTGATGGTGAGCTTGAGCGGGCGAAGCACGGCCATACGGCGCTGCGCTGTGCGGTTCAGCTCCTGGCGCACGTAGCTCTCCAGCTCCTCGATGGCCTTGCGGGATTGCACCCGCGTGATGCCCACTGCCGTGCAGAACTCGCGCAGCGCCGCGGCAGGGTAACCGCGTCGACGTAGCCCACGGATGGTGGGCATGCGCGGGTCATCCCAGCCGTCGACCACGCCTTCCTGCACCAATGTGAGGAGCCGACGTTTGCTCGTCACCGTGTGCGTGAGCTCGAGGCGGGCAAACTCGATTTGGCGGGGGGCCTGATCAAGTTCGAGCGCCTGCAGGAACCAGTCGTAGAGCGGACGGTGCGATTCGAACTCGAGCGAACACATCGAGTGCGTCACGCCCTCAATCGCATCCGACTGCCCGTGCGCCCAGTCATAGGTGGGGTAGATGGGCCAATCCCAGCCGGTTTGGTGATGTTCGATCTTGCGGATGCGGTACATCAGAGGGTCGCGCATCTGCATGTTCTCGTGCGCCATGTCGATCTTGGCGCGCAGCGTCTTTTCCCCGTCGTCAAACTCGCCAGCACGCATGCGGCGGAACAAGTCGAGGTTTTCCTCCGGGCTGCGGTCGCGGTACGGCGACGGAGTCCCGGGCTTCGTGAACGAACCGCGCGCGGCGGAGATTTCCTCGGCGCTTTGGTCGTCGACGTACGCCAGCCCCTTCTCGATGAGCTGTTCCGCCCACTCGTAGAGCTGCTGGAAATAGCTCGACGCGAACCTCACCTCGGCTGGTTCATAGCCCAGCCAATGAATGTCGTCGATGATGGACTGCACGAACTCGGGGTTCTCTGCTTCGGGGTTGGTGTCGTCCAGACGCAGCATGCAGAGGCCGTCGAAATCTTCGGCGACGCTGAAGTCAGCAACGATTGCCTTCGCGTGGCCGATGTGGAGGTAGCCGTTGGGTTCGGGTGGGAAACGGGTTTGTACGCGGTGGCCGTAGCGTCCGGATTCGGTGTCGGCCTTGACGGCGTCGTAGAGGTAGTTCGAGGGCTGGGCAGTCATGCCCTAGAGCATATCGACTACCACCAGGGCTACGCCGCAGCGAGGGCGTTCCACAGCCACACCAGCAGCCAAATGCCCAACACGATGGCGATGACAACTATGCCGACGAGAATGCTTGCCGCAGCGATCCAATACTTGACGCTCGCCTTGCGCACCTGTTCCCGGTCGTCGATTGTGCGGTTCAGGAGCCGAAGATTGCGACGGTTGGAGCGATAGGCGACGTCGCCCAACGCTCCGACGATGGGGATGAGCCCGATCAGCCAATCGATGAGGTAATTCGCGCCCATTCGCGCTAAGACGGGAATCGGCGCGCGCAGCCGGATAGCATCGATGATGACCGACGTCGCCAGCACGGCGCCCACGCTGCTGCCCACGCCGGGAATGAGGCTCAGCACCGGGTCGAGCCCGAACCGAATGTTGGTGCCCGGAATCGTGGCCGCGTCGTCGAGGATGTGGGTGAGAAAGCGCGTCGCCTTCGCCGGTGTCGATGGGGGCTCGTGCCGAAGTTCGTCGCGTGTTGCACGTGTGGCGTCGTTCATGGGGCTAAGCATGCCGGAAGTGCGTCGACGCGGCCACCACGGCTACGCTGTGCGCATGCGTAGCCAGGTACCCCATTATCTGCAGGAAGTGTTGCGTGCGTGCGAGGCGAACGACGAGGGGGCCCTGGCGGATTACATCCCCGAGCTGAGCAACGTCAATCCGAACCGCCTCGCGGTCGCGGTGTGTATGGGTG
>NZ_CAMYFI010000072.1 GCF_947255005.1 uncultured Tessaracoccus sp.
CGGAGATGTGTATAAGAGACAGCCCCGCCCCCGGTGGGCGACGCGCTCGATGGTACGGCGGCGCTGGCCGCACACCCGACGACGGCAGTCCAGGTGGTCGGCTTCAGCATCGCGGGCGCGTCAGCAATCTTCGTCGCGGCCATGCTTGCAGCCGACACGGTGAGGAGGCGCCGTGACTGACTCCCATCCCCTCATCTGGCTGGCGCTGCTCGGCGCGACGGTGGCTGCGGCCTTGCGCTTCACGCATCCGCTGATGTTGGCCTCCTTCGTGGTCGCGCTGCTCCTCACGGGCTTCCTGGTGCGCGGCCCCAGGGTGGCGAGCTTCGGATTCGCCTGCGTCGGCGCGCTCGCGGCGGCGTTGGTGTGGGCGGGCTGGACGCTGCTGGTGCCGACGGGCTCCGGCGACGTCGTGTTCTCACTGCCCGAGCACACGTTCGGCCCGGGCGTGCGCTTGGGAGGCGCTGTCACCACCGACTCGTTGGAGCGAGGTATAACGAATGCGCTCGCTGCGAGCGCGGTGGTGCTCGCCATCGGGGTTGCCGGGCAGCTCGTGAGCGCCCGCGGCTGGCTGTCGCTGGCACGGCTCACCGGCCCCCTCGCGCCCGCCTTCGGCTGGCTCGCCTCCTGCGGGGAGGCTTGCGCGGAGGTCGCGTCCTCGCGGCGTCAAGCACGGGGCCGACACCTGAGGCCCTCCCTCGACGTGTGGCTAGGCGCCACGCGTGATGTCGCCCGGGATCTCCCTGGGGTCACCCCCAAGCTGCTCCTCCGCCCCCACCGCGCAGACCTCTGGCAGGGGCTCGCCGCCGTCGCGTGGGTTGCCGCCGTGGTGTTTGCGCCGCGTATCGGAGTTGTCGGGGTTGCGGTTGCGGCACTCCTGCTGCCCGTCGCCGTCGCCCTCGGAACCCCTCGCAGGGAGGCTGCGCATGCTTAAGTTCGACGGCCTGAGCACCTGGCTGCCAGGCCAAGGCGTCGTGCTCGACGACGTACAGTTCGCCCCGGAGCCTGGCGAGATCTGGGCGGTGGTGGGGCGCTCGGGTGCGGGCGCGTCGACGCTGCTGCGCGCCGCGAGCAACCGTCTCCCGCACGGGGCGCTGCTGCGGGGCCGTATCCGCCGTCACGGCAGCCTCCTGCACGTCGCCGACCTGCCGCCGGTCGGGGTGGCAGACTTCCTCGGCGCCTTCGCGCGCGGGGCCGAGTTCGATGTCACCCGCTACGGCGCCGAACATCACCTCGATCACCGCACCACCTCCACGCCTCCCGACGTGCGCGCAGGGCTGCTGCTGGCCGCACTCCACCAGGCCACTCCCGCCGATACGGTGCTCGTCGATGCGCAGCTCACCGCCGCGCCCGCCCGCATCCGTCAGGAGTTCGGCGACGAGTTGGTCCGCCGCGCAGGGCTCGGTGCTGCCGTGTGTTGGGCCGACCACGACCTCCCCACCCTGCTCACCCACGCCTCGCACGTGCTCGAACTCGGCCACGGCCAGGTGCTCGCCGCCTGCCCCGTCGACGAGTGGGTGCCCGCCACCCTGCCTGACCCACGCATCACACCCGACGATGCCCCCCACCGCCCCACCTTCCGCAGCCGGGCATCGTCGAGCGTCGTCGAACCCACCGCGCTCGGCCTGACGGGCAATCCCATCGACATCTCCGCAGGCGTCTGCCTCGGCATCGTCTGCCGCGACGCCCGCCCAGAACCCGTGGCACGCCGCCTCGTCGGGCATCTCGGCGGCGACGTGCTGCCTTCTGGCACGCCGCTCAGCCCCGATGCGCTCGCCACGAAGCGCCCGCTCTGGCTCCCGCACGCGCAGGCTGGCCTCGATGCCGTCGCGCGCCGCGAGCTCATCGCCCGACTGTCCGGCGAGAATCCGGGCGTGCGCATCGTCACCGGGCGCGACGAAAACTTCCTGCGCGCCGCATGCCACGAGATCGTCGTGATCGAGGGCGGCGCCATCGTCGCCCAGGGCGCGCCGAACGCCGTCGCGGCGCTGGCCGAAGAGGGGTGGGCGGCATGAGTTCCACGACGTGGCGCGACGCGGCGCCCATCAGCGGGCCTCGCGCACGCATCGCGACGGCGGTGCTCGTCACCCTCGCGTTGGCGTGGGTGGGTTGGCCGGTGTGGGGGTCATGGACCGCCCCCGACGCGGCCACCGCCCGAGCGCTGATGCCGAGCCTCATCAGCGCCCTTGGTGGTCTGCTGCTCGTGCTCGGCTGGGCGCTGTGGCGCGACGCGGGGCGCCGCGTCGAGGTATTCGCACCGGTGGTATTGGTGGCGACGGCGGCAACGCTGGTGCGCTTCCTCCTGTCGCCTGGCACCTCCGGCGTGGAGCCGGCGTTCGTGCTGCCCTTACTCGCGGGCGCGGCGCTGGGCAGCCCGGCAGGGTTCCTCACCGGGGCGCTCGCGTGCCTGGGCTCGTCGGCGCTGCTCGGGCTGTACACGGAACACTTGGTGGCGCAAACCCTCGTCTGGGGCTTGTTTGGGCTTGTGGGCGGCTTGTTCCGCAACTCGGGGGCACGCGCGGCGTGGATTGGGTGTGTGATCGTCGGCACGCTGCTCGGCCCCATCTCCGGTGTGCTGCTGAACACCGCGGGATGGGTGGGCGACGCGGGCGCCCCTGCCGGCGGATTTCTGCTGGGCGCCGGGCCGTGGGAATCCCTCACCAGGCTCGTCGACTACTCCCTCACCACGTCGTTCGCCGTCGATACCGCCCGCGGAATCACCACCGCGGTGCTCGCCTTCATCGTCGGCTTCCCCGTGATCCGGGGCCTGCGCGCCACCGTCGGCGATCCCGTCCCCAGCACCACTCCCATCAAGCCACCACCGCAGCGCATCGACGCGGCGGCCATCCAACGTCGCGAACGTAGCGACCACCTCTCTACCCTCTGGCAACCGAAGGAGACCGACGATGAACGATCAGCTCAACCCTGACGACCTGGAGTGGGCCACCGACCGGCTCGGCGCCCTGACCGAGTACTTCGACGCCGTCGTCGTCGGCCAGGAGAAGCTGCGCGTGGCGCTGCTGGCCACCCTGCTGGGGGAAGGGCACATCCTCGTTGAATCCGTGCCCGGCTTGGCGAAAACCCTGGCCGCGTCCACCCTCGCGCGCTCGGTGGATGCGAGCTTCGCGCGCATCCAGTGCACCCCAGACCTGCTGCCGAGCGACATCATCGGCACCGAGGTGTTCGACCCGTCGGAGGCGAAATTCCACACCGAGCTCGGCCCCGTGCACGCCCACTTCGTGCTGCTGGACGAGATCAACCGCTCGTCGGCGAAAACGCAGTCGGCCATGCTCGAAGCCATGCAGGAGAAGCAGACCTCCATCGGCGGCGTCACGCACGAGCTGCCGGACCCGTTCGTCGTGATGGCCACCCAAAACCCCATCGAGGAAGAGGGCACCTACGTGCTGCCCCAGGCACAGATGGACCGTTTCCTCGTCAAGGAAGTCATCGACTATCCCGCCGCGGACGCCGAGGTGGAGGTGCTCCGTCGCGTTCGCTCCGGCGTGTTCGAGCAGCCTGCCCCCGCGGTAGCATCCATCGACGATGTGCGGCGGTTGCGTTCCATCACGCGGCAGGTGCACGTCGAGGAGACCATCGAACGCTACATCGTTGAGCTGGTGAACGTCACTCGCCACCCGGCGGACTTCCTGCAATCCGACACGGCGCGGTGGATCGAGTACGGCGCCAGCCCGCGAGCGTCGATCGCGTTCCTGCAGATCGCCCGCGCGCACGCGCTGCTGCAGGGCAGGTCACACGTCACCCCCGACGACATCACCGCGATGCGGCACGCGATTTTGCGCCACCGCATCGCTCTGACCTTCGAGGCGATGGCGGAGCAAGTGCCAGTCGACGAGATCGTCGACGCAGTGTTCAACGCGGTGACGGCCCCGTAACATGGCCCGACTCACTCGTGTGCGCACCGAAGTGCTGCTCGCTACCCGAGGCAAGGTGAGCGGGTGGTTCGACGGCGCCCACCCGTCGGTGCACGCGGGGCGCTCGCTGGAGTTCCACGACGTGCGGGAGTACGTGCGCGGCGATGACGTCGCCGACATCGACTGGAAGGCGTCCGCGCGGCAGGGCGAGCTGCTGGTGCAACGCCATGTGGCCGAGCGCCGCACGACGCTGCTCGTCGCGCTCGCCACGGGGCAGTCTATGGCGGCGATGGCCGGCCCGTCGACGGTCAAACGCGAGCTCATGCTCGACGCCGCCGCGACGCTCGCGAGCCTCGCGCTGGCCGGCGGCGACTACGTCGGCGTGCTGCACTGGGGGGCTGCTGGCGCAGTGGCAGCGCGCCCGAGCACCAGGGCCGTGCGGGTGGAACGCATGCTCACGCAGGCGGAGGGTGCCTGCTCACCCACTTCCCCCGACGGTGAGCTCCCGGTGCTCCTGGAACGCACCGGCACCTCCATTCGGCGCCGGGGCATCGTCGCGGTCATCACGGGCGACATCGACGTCGACGCCAACCTCGAGCTGCATCTGCGCCGCCTCGCCGTGCAGCACGCGGTGGTGCACGTGGCGGTGCCCGACGTTGACCCCACCGATGAGCGCATCACTCGCCCAGTGCACGACCTCATCGCTGGACGCGAACTCCCGCGCGCGCTGCTCGACGACCCAGCGCTGGCAGCCGCGTGGCGAGCCGACGTGGCAGACCGCGCGAGGGGTCGGAGCCAGGCGCTGTCGAGGCTCGCCATCCCGACGGTGACCCTCACCCCCGACCTCCCCGTCGTGCCGCAACTACTTTCCTGGTTGAGGAGTGTGCGTCGTGCTGCTTGAACTGCCCCCCATCGAACCTGTCGTGGCCGCCTCAAGGTGGTGGTGGCTGCTCGCCGTCGGGGCCCTCGTCCTAGCGCTCGCGGTGCTCGCCGTTGGTGTGTGGCGTTGGCGCGCGCTGCGACCGTCGCCACCGGATGTGGACACGTCGCTGGAGCGGTTGCGGGAGTCGGCGCTGGAGCAGGTGGGCGCCGATGCGCTCCTGGAGCGCCCCAAGGATGCCGCCCAGGCGCTCAGCCGGACGGTGCGGCGTTTCGTCGGTGTGGCCTCCGGCGGGAACGCTGACTATGAACCCGCAAGTCAGCTCGCTGCGGCGGCGGAGCGTGACCGGCGACTGGCTCCCGTCGCGGCGCTGGTATCGGACCTGCAAGAGGTGAGCTTTTCCGCCTCGCCTGGCGACGGCTTCGACGTGGCCGCGCGCGCGGAGCAGGCGAGGGAGGTGATTCGCGCATGGCGTTGACTCAGCCGTGGTGGGGTGTGGCGGTGCTGGTTGCCGCGGTACTGGTGGGGTTGGCGGCCTGGTGGTGGCCGCGTCGTCGGGAAGCGACGGGAGACGCGCTGCTGTTCAGCGCGGGCGCCAGGCTGCGCGCATTACCGCAGTACCGCGACGCGGCCCGGCGGCGTGTGCGGTGGCTCACGGTGGAGCTGCTCGCGGTGGCCGTCGCGGTGGGCGGGGCGGCGCTCACGGTGGCGCGGCCCGTCGACGAACGCCAGCTGCCGTCTCAGCGCAGCAACCGCGATGTCGTGCTGTGCCTGGACACGTCGGCGACGATGTCGTCGGTGGTGCAGGACGTGCTGGGCGCCTACAAGCAGCTGGCGGAACGCCTCGACGGGGAGCGCATCGCGCTGGTGATGTTCGACGCCTCCGCGGTCACCTTCTTTCCCCTCACCGACGACGCCGCCTACGTCGCGGAGCAGCTCGACGCCGCGTCGCGCGAGGTGGGCGCAGGGCCGGTTCGCGGCACGCAGATCGGCGACCTCGGCACCTCGCTCATCGGCGACGGGCTCGTGAGCTGCCTGCAGCGCTTCGACACCACCGATCCGAGCCGCTCGCGCACAGTCGTGTTCGCCACGGACAACCAGACCTCGGGCAAGAGCCTGTTCACGCTCGAGGAGGCGGCGGGGCGGGCAGCTAATCAGGGCACGCTCGTGTTCGGCATCGTCCCGAACGACAACCAAGTCGCCGCCACCCAGGCCTTGACTCAAACACTGAAGTTGACTGGCGGCGACACGCTCGCCCTCGAACCCAACGCGCCGCTGGAGAGCATCGTCGACGCGGTTGAGCGCACCCAGGCTCGCGAGCTGGAAGGGCCGTCCCGCACCGACGCCAAACCTCTCTTGTGGCCGGGCATGGCGCTGCTGTGCCTCGGGGCGGCGGGGGCCGCCGTCGCGCGAAGGAGGGCTGGGGCATGACGTTCGACGTGCAACCCGCCGCGCTGGCGCTCGTCGCTGTCGCGCTGGTGGCCGTGCTGTGGTGGCAGCGACGGATGTGGCGTGACCTCCACACCTGGCTGCGCATTGCGGCGCTCGTGCTCCTGGTCGGGGTGGCGCTCCAGCCAGGCTTCGAACGCGACGCCACCGAAGAGGCCCCGACTGGCATAGACATGGTGCTACTCGTCGACCGCACCACCTCAATGGCCGCACAAGACTACGACGGCAACCGCCCCCGCATGGAGGGGGTCGCCGCCGACGTCGAAACGCTCGTTCGCACCATGCCGGGAGCGAGGTACACCGTCGTGACTTCAGACAACGAGGCGCGTGTGGCCGCTCCCTGGACCACCGACGGCGCCGCCGTCGTCACGCTCTCCCGCACGATGGGTTGGCGCGAGGAGGGCCTGGGCACCGGCTCCGACATCGCCGCCGGGCTGCCGCTGGCGAAGCAACTCCTGCAGGATTCGGCGGCTGAACGCCCGGGCGTGCGTCGCTACTTCGTGTACCTGGGCGACGGCGAGCAAATCTCCCAGCACAACCCCGCATCCTTCGCACCGCTTCGCGGGCTCATCGACGACTCCCTCGTGCTGGGATACGGCACCTCCGCAGGCGGCGTGATGGCGATGCATGTTGGCACTGACAAGCTCGTCACACGCGACGGCGTGCCTGCGAAGTCGAAAATCGACGAGGAGGCGCTGGAGGCGATTGCGCAGCAGACTGGAGGCTCATACCAGCACCGCACCGCACCCGGAGCGTTGGAGGGTTGGGCGCCTGCGGCCGGCGCCGCCGTGTCGGAGGCGGCCCACCGTGACACCACGCTCGCCTGGTGGCTCGCCGTCGGGGCCGCGACGCTGTGGTGCGCAGACTTGGCCGTGGCCGCGCGTCGGGTGCGGGGCGCGAAGGAGGAGCTGTGAAGCGTTCACGTCTAGGTTGGCTGGTGTGGCCGGCGCTCGTCGCGGTGCTCATCGGGGGCGCGGGGGTGATGCTGCTCACGTGGCAGGTGTCGATGTGGCTCGGCGGCCAGGCGATGCAGCAGGGCCGCCTCCTGGATGCCGAGCGCCACTACACGCGTGCGGTGCCGTTGCCCGTCGAGAGCTGGAAGGCGCCGTTCAACCGCGGTGTCGCCCGCTACGAGCAGGAGCGGTGGGATGCGGCGGCGAGCGACTTCGAGCTGGCGGCGCTGCGGGCTCCCGTCGAACACGATTGCATGATCCGGCTCAATTGGTCGCAGGCGTTAGAACGCTCAGCCGACGCGCTCCGTCGGCAGGACGATCCAGACAGCGCCACGGCTCGCTACCAAAGCGCGCTGCTGGTGCTGGCTAGCGCCGCCTGCGACGAGCAGCAGCGCACGGCAAGCGGGCAATCCGGGCAGTCGCAGAAGTTGCAGGGTCAACAGCGGTTGGCAGGGAAGGCTGGGCAAAGCACGCGGCGGCCATCCGACGGGTCGTCCGCAGACGGCACCGAGCGTGAGCAGCAGATCGACGAACGCGCCGAGCAGGCGCAGCAAGAGCGGCAACGCAATGAGCAGAAGCCTGATCCCCGTGCCGGTGGCGAGGGCGAGCGTACCTGGTAGCCGGAGGGGGATTGCGCGAGCGGTGCCCACAACTGCTGGTGTAAGCTTCGGCTCGACCATGGAACCGGGGGAATGTGGTGCGAGCCCACAGCTGACCCGCAGCCGTGATGAGCGACGCTCCAAGCCGGAATGCCCGCCCGTGGTCATGTTGTAAACACCGTCGAGGTCTGCGGTGGAGCGATTTCTTGTTGAAACAGCTCCCAACCGTGAGGACCGTTTCCTACAAGGAGTCGCGCATGACCCTGCAGCGAAACCGCGTCCTGGCGCTACTGATGGCACTCATGCTCGCCATCGGCGCACTAGGCACCACCCCCGCACATGCGGACGCGAAGCAAGAATCCGTCACACAGGCAGCCGATTGGCTCGCCACCACCTGGAAAGAGAAACCTGGCCAGTACGCTGCCGCCGGCACGATCGCCGACGGTATCCTCGCCCTGAGCGCTGCAGAAGCTCATCCCGACGTCGTCGAGTCGATGCTCCGAGCGCTGCATGAGAAGACGCCGAGCTACGTCGGTACCCCGGATGCAAAACCCAACCCGTCCGGGCAGGCGAAGGTCATCATCACGCTGCTCGCGTCCAACCAAGACCCCCGCACGTTCCTGCCTGGGCGCGACCTCGTCGCTGAGCTGGTGGGCTACGCGAACGAGAACTCGCAGAACGCCAAGGATTTCTGGGCTCCCTACCTGATTGCCATCGCGCTCTCGCGGGCAGGCGAACAGGTGCCACAAAGCGTCATCGACAACATGCTCGCCAACCAGCAAGACGGCGCCTTCGGGTTCACCTCCAACGGCCAGTTCAACGCCGACCCCGACTACACCGGCATCGGCATCATGGCGATGAATCTGTTGTCGCGGGACAGCAAGGTGCCTGCAAGACAGCGCAAGGCCATCAACAATTCCATCGACTCCGCCATCGATTGGGCACAGAACCCGGCCAACCAGAAGACCGACGCCAACGGCAACATCTACTGGGCGACGTACTCGTCGGCGAACAGCACCGGCATCCTCGCCGGCGCCCTCGCTGAGGCCGGCGAAAACATCGAGTCGCCCGTCGCGTACCTCGTCGACCAGCAGAAGAAGACCGGCACCGGCGCGTGGTCGAATGTGCCAGATGGCACCAAGAGCAATATCATGGCCACCACCCAGGCCATGTTTGCCCCCGCGGGCAAGGGTTATGGCACCGTCAAGAGCACGCAGGTGAAGCCCATCAACTTCAACGCTGCGCCGGAGCCGGAGCCGACGCCAAAGCCCACGCCCAAGCCGACGCCAACACCAAAGCCCCAGCCGAAGCCGACGCCAACACCAAAGCCCCAGCCGAAGCCTGCGAACTACGCGGGTCCCTGTACGCCCGCAGATTCGGGTGTGACGATCGTGGTTGACTACCAGGGCTTGGGCGGCAAGCCCGAGATCCGCTGCGTGGAGGGCGACCCGGCAAACGGCCTCGAAGCGCTGCGCGGCGCCGGGTTCACCATGCACGGTGTTGAAGGGTGGGGCAACAGCTTCGTCTGTCGCATCAATAACCGCCCGGCTCCTGACGAGAAGATGACCCTGACGGGCTATGAGAACTACGTCGAGGAATGCCTCGACACTCCACCTGCTGGGGCCTACTGGGCATACTGGCAGTCCTTCGATGAAGGCAAGACGTGGGATTACTCCAACTTCGGCATCATAAACAGCGACCCGAACCCCGGCGACTGGGAAGGTTGGTCGTTCTCGCTAAGCGCCAGCGCCGACACCAACCCCTACCCGCGCACCCAGTTGGCGCTCGACTCGCTCCCAACGCCGGGGCCCAAGCCAACACCAGAGCCCGAACCTGAGCCAACGCCAGAGCCTGAGCCCACGCCGGAGCCCGAACCTGAGCCACGGAAACCGGCTACCGCTGCCGCTGCCGAGGTGAAGGCTGTCGGTGAACCCGCGTTCATCTGGGGCAGCGTCGACACCGATAAACCCCTCAGAGTGTGGACGGAGGTGAAGCTGCCCAACGGCGCATGGGTCAAGTCCCAAGAACGCACCACCAACGCCAACGGCGGCTACTCCATCCCCCTCACCTACGGCCAACACAACGCCGGCACCTTGAGCTGGCGCGTTGCTGTCCAGCATGCTGTCGGTGACATCGAGTACACGCCGACGGTTGAGCAGCGCCGCGTCGCTTCCGTCACCGCATCTTCCGCCGGGCGTGCGAGCGTCGGAGCCACCACCTATGTGTGGGGCACCGCTCGGGGCGCAAGCAACGCGCGAGTGTGGACGGAGGTGAAGC
>NZ_CAMYFI010000073.1 GCF_947255005.1 uncultured Tessaracoccus sp.
TGAGTCTATCTGGCAGTTCCGGTGCGTGCCTCGCAGCCTCGTGGCAGGCTGGGATAGCAAGAAACGGCAACAACCCCCGGCGCGGTGCGAAATGCTGCATGCTGGGCGGAACCCCGCCCCGTACCGCCATCGAAGAAGGAGCCCACATGGCACTACCCACACCCACACCCGCCACCGCAGACATTGGCGTCACCGGCATGGGCGTGATGGGCCGCAACCTGGCCCGCAACCTCGCACGCAACGGCTACAAGGTGGCCATCCACAACCGCTCGGTAGAGAAAACCGAGCAGGTCTTCACCGATTTCGGCGACGAGGGCGAGTTCATTCCGTCGGAATCGATGGACGACTTCGTCGCCTCGCTGCAGCAGCCCCGGGTGGCGATCATCATGGTGAAGGCGGGCGCCGCCACCGACGCCGTCATCGACGAGCTCGCGCAGCGCATGGACGAGGGCGACATCATCGTCGACTGCGGCAACACACTGTTCCACGACACCCGCGCCCGCGAAGCCGCGCTGCGAGGCACTGGCCTGCACTTCGTGGGCGTCGGCGTCTCCGGCGGCGAAGAGGGCGCGCTGCTCGGTCCGTCGATCATGCCGGGCGGCTCCGAGGATGCCTACCGACGCCTCGGCCCGATGTTCGAGAAGATCTCTGCCCACGTCGACGGCGAGCCGTGCTGCACGCACGTCGGCCCCGACGGAGCCGGGCACTTCGTGAAGATGGTGCACAACGGCATCGAGTACGCCGACATGCAGGTAATCAGCGAAGCCTACGACCTGCTGCGCCGCGCGCTCGGCCTCACCCCCGCCGAAATCGCCGACATCTTCGAAGAGTGGAACCGCGGCGAGCTCGATTCCTACCTCATGGAGATCACCGTCGAGGTGCTGCGCCAGGTGGATGCCAAGACGGGCAAGCCCCTCGTCGACGTCATCGTCGACGCCGCGAAACAGAAAGGCACCGGCGCTTGGACCACGCAGACGGCTCTCGATCTCGGTGTGCCCATCACCGGTATCGGCGAGGCGACGTTCGCCCGCGGGCTGTCGTCGTCGCCCATTCAGCGGCAGGCGGCGCAGGGCTTCGCCGGTGAGGCCGCGGAGTGGAACGTCGAGGATCGCGACGGGTTCATCGAGGACGTCCGCCAGGCGCTGTACGCGTCGAAGGTGGTGGCCTACTCGCAGGGGCTCAACGAGATGCAGGCCGCCGCTGCCGAGTACGACTGGAAACTGGACCTGGGTGCGATCGCGAAGATCTGGCGCGGCGGCTGCATCATCCGGGCGCGTTTCCTGAGTGAGATCACGCGCGCATTCGAGGCCAACCCGGAGCTGCCGCTGCTGATCGCCGACGACTACTTCTATGAGCGCATCGTGAAGGCGCTGCCGTCGTGGCGACGGGTGGTCGTCGCGGCCGCCACCCACGGTGTGCCTGCGCCGGTGTTCACGTCGTCGCTGTCGTACTACGACGGGGTGCGCTCCGACAGGCTGCCCGCCGCGCTGGTGCAGGGGCAGCGCGATTACTTTGGCGCGCACACCTACGCGCGCATCGACGCCGAAGGCAGCTTCCACACGCTCTGGGCGACGGACGACCGCAAGGAGGTGGAAGCATGATGCAGCTTCGTGAAGACGCGCAGTGGGCACTGGTGGTGCCCACGTCGATTGGTGTGCGTATTACGCCGGAGAACCGGCAGCCGGTGCACGTTTCGGATCGCTACCTGTTGCAGGCCACGTCGGCGGAGACGAACGTCGCGTCGATCTCGTCGCATCTCGGTTTGCCGACGAAGGTGCTCACCAACTTCGTCGAGGGCTCGCCGATTTCGGCGTTCATCAAGACGGATCTGCGGGCGCGCGGGATGGCATTCGAGGGGCCGAACAAGCCGCAGGGAGGCGCCTGGGGTTACCGGCACCAGTTCAACATCGCCGATTCCGGATTCGGCGGGCGGGCGCCTCGGGTGTGGAACGACCGCGCGGGTGAAGTGGGGCGCGACCTCGACGTCGCCGACTTCGACCTGGAGCGGCTGTTCGCCGACGAGGGTGTGAAGATCCTGCATCTCTCCGGCCTGATCGCCGCGATTTCGCCGAACACCAGCAAGTTCTGCGTGGAACTGGCGCGCAAGGCGAAGGAGCACGGCACCCGCGTCGCGTTCGACCTCAACCACCGCGCATCCTTCTGGAAGGGCCGCGAGGAGGAGCTGTCGGCCGCGTTCCGCGATATCGCATCGCACTGCGACATCCTGTACGGCAATGAAGAGGACTTCCAGCTGTGCCTCGGCATCGAGGGGCCGGAGGCCGGCGGCGAGGACATCGACGCCGAGATCGAGAACTTCAAGGCCATGATCTCTGAGGTGCGCAAGGCATACCCCGACGCGGCCTACGTCGGCACGTCGCTGCGCGAAGTGCTCTCCGCAAACCGGCATCGCTGGGGCATGATCCTGTTCGGCGAGGGCGAGTTCAACGTCGCGCCGCTCAGGGAGATCGACGTGCTCGACCGCATCGGCGGCGGCGACGGCTCCATCGGCGGTGTGCTCTACGGCATCCTGCAGGGCTGGACGCCTAAGCGGTGCATGCAGTTCGGCTGGGCCACCGGCGCGATGGCCGCGACGAGCCTCCACGACTACGCCGCGCCCGCCGACGAGGCCCAGGTGTGGTCGATGTGGGAGGGCAACGCCCGAGTCCAGCGCTAAGGGCCAAGATAGATCAAGTTCGTGGTGGGCAGACGCACCACGAACTTGATCTATCTATGCGCGACGCCCGGCACGTTCGGCAAATGCATCCAACGCCTGGGTGAGCCCGACGACGGTCCACGCGTCCACGCCGCCCACGCGACGCTCGCGGCGCAGCAGCCCCGCGTCGGTGAGCCGCGTGCACAGGCGATACGCCGACGGGCGGGGAATCCCGGCGGCCACGAGCATGTCGATGTTAAACGCCGGCTCCGTGGAACAGACCTCAGCCATGCGCACGATGTTTGCCGTTGTGCGACGAGCGGTCGCCAGAATCTCGTCGCTCACCGCCTCGACGTCGGTGCGCAGCCGCAGAGCATTCTCGACCGCCATTTCGGCGGCGTCGGCGAACTGCAGCACGATCTCCTCCGGCCTGCCCTCTCGGTATGCGGTGAGTGCTTGGAAGTACGCGTCGGTGTTGGTCAAGAGCCCCGACGAGATAGGCACCGATAAGTTTCGAGCAACGCCGCGGTGCCGCAGCACCGACGACACGAGCGCCCGCCCGGTGCGGCCGTTGCCGTCGGTGAAGGGGTGAATCGTCTCGAAGTGCGCGTGGGCGATGGCTGCTTGCACGAGCGGCTCGACGTCGGTGCGGCGCAGGAACTGCATGAGGTCTTCCAACGCGTCGGGCACGTCGTCGTGGTGTGGCGGGACGAAGGCCGCAGTGACGGGTGACTCACCTCCCACCCACACCCATTCGGTGCGGATCCGCCCGGCATTGGCGGGGTCGTCGCCGCCACCGAGCGCGTCGTGCATCGCGAGCAGCATGGCAACGTCCATCGAGTCGGCCAGCGCAATCGCTGCCTCCATGGCCTTGACGTTGCGCGCGATGCTGGTGGCGTTGCGGTTACTGCGTTCCCCGAGCGTCGCCAGCGCAATCCGACGCGCACTCGCACTCAAGCGTTCGATCTCCGAGCTCGACGACGATTCACTCCGCAGCAGCACACTGGCGAAGGGCAGCCCCCAACGTTGCGCCGTCGCGTCGAAGCGCTCAATCGTCGACGTGGCCGCCCGCGCTTGCGCCAACACTTCCGCGTCGAGATGCACCGGCAACGAGGCGATCATCGGCACTCGCACATAGTGAAACTCGCCCCTGTTGCGAAGGCGGCGCCGCCGGCTCATCAACGCGTCCGGACTCGGCTCCCAGGTGGCATGCCGGTACTCCACCGCTGGCCAGTTCGTGCCCATGTCGCCCCCTTATTGTTATTGAGAACCTAGGCGGTCAGATTATCATTAACGCCTGCTAATGATAATGAACTGGATGCGATGAGGAGCCTCCCTGGCGCGCGCCACAGGAGCCCCAAGATAGATCAAGTTCGTGGTGGGTAGACCCGCCACGAACTTGATCTATCATCGCGCTAGCACTTTGCTAGCATCAGTTCATGTCCACCTTGTACATTCGTGACGTCCCCGACGACGTCGCTGCTGCACTCAGACGCCAGGCAGCCGAGGCGGGGCAATCGCTGTCGGCCTACGTCGGCGGGCAGCTCGCAACGTGGGCGAGGCGCCCAACCAATGCCGAGATCGTCGCCCGACTGCGCAAGCTCGATCGGAGCCAGGCACTGACGGCGGATGCCATCCTCGCGGCGCGCGACGCAGAACGCCGATGATCGTCGTCGACGCGTCCGCGATGGTGGAGACGCTCGTCGGCTCTGATCCCGCCGACGAGCTACTCGCCGCCCTCGAAGGCGACGTGCATGCTCCAACGCTGCTAGATGTCGAAGTGATGTCGGTGCTGCGCGGTCTCGAACTGGGAAAGATGCTGTCCGCCGCCCAAGCCGCTGAAGCGCTCGACACATATTGGAGCTTCAGCATCCAACGCCACGAGGTCCGGTTACTACGCAACCGCGTCTGGCAACTGCGCCACCAGTTCACCAGCTACGACGCGCAATACATCGCGCTCGCCGAGGCGCTCGACACACCGCTCTACACCTGCGATCGGAAACTGGCCGCACGAGGCCACGGCGCGAATGTTCGGGTCCAGCGCTGAGGGTCAAGATAGGTCAGTTCGAAAGCCATCGATGGCAACTCGGCCCGACGACCAACGAGGCGTGGTAGAGAAGTGTCATGACGAAGCTGTACTCAGGCGTTCCCGACGCACACACGGCAGGCGGCCCCGACGAAGTGCTCACGCACGCTGAGCTCAGCGAGTTCGTGCACACCCAGCTCGCCGCCCACGACTTCGACGGCAAGCGCGTCACCCTCGTCGTGCCAGACGGTACTCGGCACGCACCCGTCGCGATGATGTCCCAACTCATTCGCGACGCGCTCGGCACCCGGCCCGCATCCGTCCGCGTGGTGATCGCGCTTGGTACGCACGATTACATGTCCGACGAGGCCATCGGCAAGCTCATGGGCTGCGAACCAGGCAGATTTGCCGACACCTACCCCGGCTGGGAGATCGTCAACCACCTGTGGCGCGACGAGGCCACGTTCGCCAACCTCGGGACGGTGCCCAAGGAGCGCATCGCCGAGCTCAGCGACGGGCGCCTCACCGACCGCGACATGACCGTGCTCGTGAACAAACTCGTCGTGGACACCGATATCTCCCTCATCCTCGGGCCGGTGCTGCCGCACGAAGTCGTCGGCATCTCCGGCGGCAACAAGTACTTCTTCCCCGGTCTGTCGGGCCACGACGTGATCGACATGTCGCACTGGGTGGGCGCGCTGATTACGAGCTACGAGATGATCGGATCGCTCGGCATCACCCCCGTGCGCCAGATGATCGACGCCGCCGCCGAGCTGATCCCGTCGGAGAAACTGCTGCTGGGGATGATCGTGAAACCCGGTTCCGACGACCTCCAGTTCGTGGCGTTCGGCGACTCGCGCGCCGCGTGGGAGGCGTGCGCGGAGGTGTCAAGCCAAGTGCATGTGAAGTATGTGCCGCGCGAGTATAAGCGCGTGCTGTCGATCATCCCCGAGATGTACGAGGACATGTGGACCGGTGCCAAGGGGTTCTACAAGCTCGAGCCGATCGTCGCCGACGGGGGCGAGCTCATCATTTACGCGCCCCACATCCGCGAGGTATCGGTGATGCACCCCGGTATTGAGAAGATCGGCTACCACAACCGCCAGTACTTCGTCGAGCAGTGGGATCGCTTCAAAGATCACCCGTGGGGCGAGCTCGCCCACTCGACGCATCTGCGCGGCCTCGGCAGCTACGACCCCGCCACCGGCGTCGAAACCAACCGCGTCACCGTCACGCTCGCCACCGGCATCCCCCGCGCGACGGTGGAGGCAATCTCGCTCAACTACCTCGACCCCGCGACGGTCGACGTCGCCGCGTTCGAGCACGACCCCGACACCCTCGTCGTGCACGAGGCCGGCGAGCTCCTCCACCGCACGCAAGCCCAGCGCGGGAAGCTACCCGCCTGAAGGCGCCCCGTCGGCGCTACTTCGTCACCGTCACTGTGTAGACCACAGGCTCCTTGCCCTGCGCGTCGCAGTTCTCCAACGTGGTGCGGAGGCAGTACTGCACCGTGAAGGTGAACGTGCCCTCCTTACGCCCGGTCACGTCGGCATACACCGGGAAGCTGCAACCACCGTCCAGTGAGTCGTCCGGACAACCGTCGTGACCTTCCTTGATTGTCGCGAGCGGGGAGTCAGCACCGTCAGTGATGTAGTAGCTATCGCCGATGCTGGGGTTCGATTGTCCCAGCACCACTCGAGTGGTTTCCCCAACGGCGATGTGCACGTCGGTGGAATGGGTGCGAGGCGGCACGGGGTCCGGAGCAGGCCCCTCAGGGATGATGCCGAAGAGTAGCGCGAACAGCATAGCGATGATCGTCATACCTTATTAGTATGGACGGCACTCGGGTCATCGTCGCGCGGCTCCATCGCGCTCAGCCGGCCCGTGCCGCCAGCCACCTCGCCACGCATTGCACGTAACGCTCGAACTGCTCCAATGCCAGGGGGACTGCCTCGTTCACTCGTTGCTCGTCCACGCGCACGTATTCGTGGATGAGCACATTGCGCATACCGACGCTCGGTATCAGCGCCTCGGCAAGCGAACGGGGAATCACCCCCTGCGCCGCCGCTTCTCGGAACGACTCAGCCGCATCGGTTGGCGCCACATGCCCTAGCGATCCCACAGTGTGCAGATTGATGCCCACGGCGAGGTCCACCAGTTGCGTGAGTATCCGCTCCACCGCCAGTTGCTCGACCACACCCCGCTCGGGATTGGCCTCGATGTCTGCGAGCGTCCGCAACTGCCGCTCGATGAGTCGAAGACGCTCGAGCACCACAACGTCGCTGAATTGCCTAGGAACCATGCGCCAACCTTTCCAACGCTGCTCGGCGGAATGGCTCCTCGTCACGGTACTGCCCGAAGGCCGCGATGCGCAGGCGAGCCACCATCTCGGGCACGCGCTCCACGAGCGGTTCGCCATAATTCACGGCGCCGAACTTGGCGACAGCGCCAGCTCGGTCGAGTGGCATCAGGTCGACGTGGTCGCCGTACCTGGTGATGAATGCGGTCGCGACGGCGAACTCGTCGCCGCGAATACCTCGCTCAAAGCAGTACGCCAGGTCCAGATCACGCGCCACGGCCGCGTCGCGCAGCACGCTGCCGTGCAGCATGAGCACGGCAATATGTTGCGACGCGCACAGCTCCTCCAACGCGCCACTGGCCTGATCGGCTCGGAGCCTGGCCAGTGCCTCTTGCACCGACGTCATGATGCAAGTCTAGTGACCGTGCGCCGCACGCTCGGGGTAAAGATAGATCAAGTTCGTGGCTCGTCTACCCACCACGAACTTGATCTATCTTCAGGCTCGGCTGATCCGCGGTGCCGGGCGGCACATCCAGCACATCCGTCTCGACGCCCGCACCGTCGCCCCTGACGAGCGGTACCGCATCCCTCTTCACATGGGGTATCTCGCGCTACCTAACCCGATATCCACACGCGTTTGCCCAGAAGGACGTTTTGGGGCGATTTCGGCAAACGCGTGTGGATATCGGGTTAGCTCGGCCTCCGTACCCCCTCGCGAGTGCCGGCCAGCGCCACGAGTGGCAACTTTGGCAACTTGGCGACGTGGGAACGTAGACTCTGATCGAATCGAACGTATCGGCCACCGTCTTCAAAGGAGCATGCACGTTGCCGTCCGCCGCCACGATGACACCCCTGCGCACCTTGCCAGCGCCTCTTCGCGCGAAGGCCGACGACGTGATGCGCCGGCTGCGCGCCGCCGCTGGCGATGCGGGACGCATCGGGGTGGCGTATTCCGGCGGGGTCGACTCGGCCACACTGGCCGCGCTCGCGGCCGAGGCCGTCGGGCGAGAGCGAACCGTGCTGCTACTGGCGGTGTCGCCGTCGCTCGCGCGCCGGGAGCGCCGGCTCGCCCACGCCCAGGCGGCATCGCTCGACCTGGAGCTCGTCGAGGTTGCTACGCACGAGCTCGTAAACCCCAGCTACACCGCGAACCCCGTTGACCGCTGCTACCACTGCAAGAACGAACTGTTCACCCGGATTGACGAGAACGAGGCGGCGCGGCTGGAGCTCGCCGTCGTCGCGTACGGCGAGAATGCGGACGACGCGCAGCGTGTAGATCGGCCAGGCGCGCGCGCAGCGCGGGAGCACGCCGTCGCGCATCCGCTCGCCGACGCGGGCGCGACGAAGGAAGACGTCCGCGCCATCGCGCGCGCATTTGGCCTGGCCAGCGCTGATAAGCCGGCCGCACCGTGCCTCGCGAGCCGCATCCCGCACGGCGAGGAGGTAACCGCAGTCAAGCTCGATCAGGTCGACGTCGCGGAGGACGCCGTGCTCGCCGCCGGCTTCACCGACTGTCGCGTGCGCCACCACGGCACCGTGGCCCGCGTCGAAGTGCCGGCCGACGAGCTGGGGCGCCTCGCCGACGCGGAGCTGCGCCGGGTGATCGTCGACGGGGTGCGCACGGCGGGGTTCGCGCACGTCGCGGTCGACCTCGAGGGCATCCGTTCCGGCGCGTTCACCCTCCAACTCATGGAGGCACCCCGATGAACGACGTAGCCAACATTGATTTCGAGCGCTTTGCCCGACGGGGCTACCCCGAGGCGGTGCTGTGCCAGGGGAAGACGCCCGGCCAAGTGGCGCAGATCGCGGCGGCCTGGCATCGTCGCGCCTCCGGCGGCGCCTCGCTCGGCGCGCTGCTGTTCACCCGGGTCGAACCCGCGCACGCCGAGGTGATCCTCGACGAGTTCCCCACCGCGCTCCACGACGAGACCGCGCGCCTCGTCGCTTGGCCACCCGAACCACCCACCCCCACTGGCGGGCGCGTGACGGTGGTCTGCGCGGGCACGTCGGACCTCCCAGTCGCCCGCGAGGCCGCGCTCACGGCCCGCTTCCTCGGGCGCGAGGTGACCGAGATCATCGACGTCGGCGTCGCCGGCCTGCACCGTGTGCTGGCCAGGCGCGACGAACTGGAAGCCGCCGACGTCATCGTCGCGGTGGCGGGCATGGACGCGGCGCTGGTGCCCGTCGTCGCAGGGCTGGCGCGCTGCCCCGTCGTCGCCTGCCCCACCTCCACCGGCTACGGCGCCGCCTTCGACGGCGTGGCCGCCCTCCTCTCGATGCTCAACGCCTGCGCACCTGGGGTCGGTGTCGTCAACATCGACAACGGCTACGGCGCCGGCCACCTGGCCGCGCAAATCACCGCCCGCAAGGAGTTCCCGCATGCATGACATCACCGCCGGCGGCCACCATCACCACCATGTGACAACGGCAGATGGCACCCAGGTGCCCGAAGGCACCCGCATCGAGCCCGGCGCGCTGTGGCAGCCCACTGCACCCGCCCACAACCTCCTGTGGCTGGACGTTTCCCAGGGCGCCGCGGGCGACATGCTGCTCGCCGCGCTGATCGACGCCGGCGCCGACGCGGCGAGCGTGGCTGCGGTGCTGGAGCTCATCGCGCCGGGCAAGCTGCACCTCCAGCAGCGGCGTGTGGAGCGCGGGCCGTTCACCGCGTGCAAGGTGGACGTGATCGCCGACGAGCCCAACCCACCGGTGCGGCACCTCGCCGATGTCGAGGCCATGCTCGCCGTCGACGGCGTACCCGAGGCGACGCGCACCCTCGCCCTCAGCGCCTTCCGCCTGCTGGCCGAGGCCGAGGCGCACGTGCACGGCATGTCCGTCGAGGATGTGCACTTCCACGAGGTGGGGGCGCTCGATTCCATCGGCGACATCGTCGGCGTCGCGGAGGCGTTGCGCACACTACGGGTGGCGCGCGCGTCGGGCTCGACGGTGGCCGTCGGCGCTGGCGACGTGCGCACCCAGCACGGCAATCTGAG
>NZ_CAMYFI010000074.1 GCF_947255005.1 uncultured Tessaracoccus sp.
CACGTCGAGGGCACCGTCGCGGTCCAGCATGTGCAGCAGGGAGAAGCAGTGCACCATGCGCGCGGCAATCCAGAGCCCCTTGCCCTGCTCGGGTTTCGGGGATGCGTCGTCGCCAAGCCAGAAGTAGCCTCCTGCCGGATCGACCACGTTGGGCTGATAGAAGTCGACGAGGTGCTCGCGGTGATCGTCCAACCACTCCAAGTGCTCTGGGGCGCCCCACGTGTACTTGCCCATGTCAACTCCGTTTCTTTCGTAGTCCGTATTCGCGCATCCGCTGAGGGTAAGGCACCACGCCTGCGTCGTAGCAGGGAATGTCTTGTTCGTCGGCGAAGGCGTATCCGTACTCCTCGCTGGGCACGGCCCGCCTGGTGGATTCACCGTCGTAGGCGACGAGCAGCAGGGATGCCTTATTGAACGACGTTGGGCGTTCTACCCAAGCCTCGACGCCCCGCCGGGTACGACAAAACTCGACGAGGTGGTCATAGGAAGCGACTTGCAGCTCATCGGCAACATGTTGTTCCCGGGCCTGCTGTTTGCGTCTGCGGAACCAACCCACAAGGGCCATTATGACGTACCTCCGTGCTGAGGACGTGACGGCGGTGCGCCGACATCAGGCGCGGTTGGGGTCGGCGATATCCTGGGGTTGCTGTCGTGTTGCGCGACTGCACTTCCTTGCACATGCGTGATCAAACGGATATAGGCTGAGTACCAAGAAGCGGCAAACCAAAGGAGCAAGCACACAATGTCCACCGAAGTAACCCTTCCTGCACTGGGCGAATCGGTCACCGAGGGCACCATCTCTCGTTGGCTGAAGTCCGTCGGCGACACCGTCGAAGCAGACGAGCCGTTGCTGGAGGTCTCCACCGACAAGGTCGACACCGAAATCCCGAGCCCCGTCTCCGGAACCCTGCTCGAGATCCGTTTCGAAGAAGACGACGTCGCCGAGGTAGGCGCTGTGCTCGCCATCGTCGGAGATGAGTCGGAGAGCAGCGCAGCTCCCTCCGACAACGCCCCCGCACAAGACGAAGCTCAGGCATCCGAGCCGGAGCCGGAAGCGCAGGCCGCGCCTGAACCCGAGGCTGAAAAGCCCGCGAGCGGTGGATCTGCCGCGGCAGGCACCGACGTGACGCTTCCCGCGCTCGGCGAATCGGTCACCGAGGGCACCATCTCTCGTTGGCTGAAGTCCGTCGGCGACACCGTCGAAGCAGACGAGCCGTTGCTGGAGGTCTCCACCGACAAGGTCGACACCGAAATCCCGAGCCCCGTCTCCGGAACCCTGCTCGAGATCCGTTTCGAAGAAGACGACGTCGCCGAGGTAGGCGCTGTGCTCGCCATCGTCGGAGAGCCTTCCGACGGCGACAGCTCCGGCGATGCTCCCCAGCCAGAAGCCGCTCCTGAGCCAGAACCAGAGCCGGAGCCCAAGGCAGAGGCGAAGCCAGAACCCAAGCCCGAACAGAACTCGGAGCCGAAGCAGGGGAAGGTTGAGCACTCCCCCGCCGTCGAGGCCGCCGTGGCCCGCCGCGTCGCAGAATCGTCGTCGGATGGCACCTACGTCACCCCGCTCGTGCGCAAGCTCGCCAAGCAGCACGACGTCGATCTAACGTCGCTACAAGGCACTGGTGTGGGCGGCCGCATCCGCAAGCAGGATGTGCTCGACGCCGCGAAGGCTCCTGAGCAGAAGGCCCCCGCTGCGGCGCCCGCCAAGCCTGCTCCGGCGAAGCCCGCGCCCGCGAAGCCCGAACCCAGCGCCGAGGCGCAGGCATTGCGTGGAAAGACGGAGAAGCTGTCGCGTCTGCGCAAGGTGATCGCCGAGCGCATGACCGCGTCGCTTGCCACCGCTGCGCAGCTCACCGCCACCGTCGAGGTGGACATGACCGCCATCACCCGCATCCGCAAGGTGGCGAAGGACGAGTTCAAGGCCCGCGAGGGCGTGTCGCTGTCATACCTGCCGTTCATCACAGCAGCGACGGTGGAAGCGTTGAAGGCGTTCCCCGTCGTGAACTCGACGGTGGACTTCGAGGCCGGCACGGTTACCTACGCTCAGGCCGAGAACATCGGCATCGCCGTGGATACGCCGCGTGGCCTGCTCGTGCCCGTCATCAAGGAGGCCGGCGACCTCAACGTTTCCGGCCTGGCTCGCAAGATCGGCGACCTCGGCGCTCGCACCCGCGAAGGCAAGGTTGGCCCCGACGAGCTGGCCGACGGCACGTTCACCATCACGAACTACGGTTCGGCCGGCAGCCTGTTCGACACGCCGATCATCAACCAGCCTGAGGTGGCAATCCTCGGCACCGGCGCGCTCGTGAAGCGCCCCGTGGTGGTGACCGACGAGTTCGGCACTGACAGCATCGCCGTGCGCGACATGATGTACCTCTCGCTCACCTACGATCACCGCATCATCGACGGCGCCGTCGCCGCCCGCTTCCTCTCCGCCATCAAGGCGCGCCTGGAGGAGGGCGACTTCGGAGCCGAGTTCGGGCTCTGAGCTAGCAATTGCACTCACGGCGGGCGGTCTGGGGTTTTCCCGGGCCGCCCGCCGCTGTGTTGACACCCTGCCCAGCCGGCGCGGGCCCCGTCGGACATGTGCGTGCCCCCCCCCAGGCAGGGGCAACCTGTGCGGCTCTGTTCCGGTGTTATGTCTCAGGACATCGGTGACAGTTTTGTGTCAGGACATCGGTGACAGTTTCGTGTGTGTTGGTGGTGACACTTCGATGGGTGGATGAGTAAGAATGTGCCTGTTGATCCGCGTGTTCGTTTGGCGATTGCTCGGTGGCCTGAGGATGCCCCGCGTGGGGCGGTGAGCGCGTTTTGCCAGGAGCATTCGATTTCTCGTAAGACGTTTTATGTCTTGCGTCGTCGAGCGATAGAGGAAGGCCAGGCGGCGGTGTTGGAGCCGCGGTCGAGACGGCCGAAGTCAAGCCCGACGAGAATCTCGGGGGAGGTTGAGGAGCAGGCGTTGGAGGTGCGTGCGGCGTTGGAGGCGTCGGGCTTGGATCACGGGCCGATCAGTGTGCATGACAAGATGTTGGCGATGGGTATGGTCGCGCCGTCGCCGGCGTCGTTGGCTCGGATTTTCCGTGTCCGGGCAGTCGCGCGGCGAGAACCTGGGAAGAAGCCTCGTTCGGCGTATCGCCGGTTCGTGTATCCCGCGCCGAACGCGTGCTGGCAGCTCGACGCCACCGAGTACGTGTTGGCCACAGGCAGCAGGTGTGTGATCTTCCAACTCCAAGACGACCATTCCCGCAAAGCGGTGGCTTCCCTGGTCGCGGCCAAGGAAACCGCCAAGGCCGCGGTGACAGTGTTCCAGCAGGGCGTGGCCACGCACGGAGTCCCGCAGCGGCTGTTGACCGATAATGGCGCAGCGCTGAACACCTCGCGGCGTGGCGCGATCTCAGCACTGACCGTCTACGCCACCAGCCTTGGAGTGCAGCCGATCACCGGGCGGCCGGGTAAACCGACCACGCAGGGCAAGAACGAACGTTTCCACCAGACCCTGTTTCGCTGGCTTGACAAACAGCCCGCAGCCCACACGATCGCTGACCTGCAAACGCAAGTCGACGAGTTCGACATCATCTACAACACCCAACGCCCTCACCAAGCACTCCCGGGCAGAATCACCCCGCAAGCCGCGTGGGACGCCACCGCTGTCGCGGAACCACCAATCCCCGTACCCGAGCCCGTCCACACCCCACAGCCAGGACTGCCACGCTATGCCCGACCCGACGAGATCGGCGAGTACCGACGCCGGGTCCGCAAGAGCGGAGCGATCACAGTCAAAGGCGTGATCTACCACCTCGGCCCCCACCTGATCGGACGCTGGCTCACCGCCACGATCACCACCACCACCATCACCGTCACCGACCCCGAAACCGGCGAAATCATCATCGACGCATCCCCACTGCCACCAGCCGGAGTCCGCTACGTCGGCAACGGCAAACCCCCAAACCAGCCCCGAAACCAGTGAACTGTCACCAATGTCCTGAGACACCAACTGTCACCAATGTCCTGACACAGAAACGTCACCCATGTCCTGAGACATCACACGGCTCTGTTCCGGCACAGGTGTCACCTGCCTGGCCGCAACGAGGCATCGTCGGGAGACAGGTGACACTTGATCCGCTCTGTTGCCGCACAGGTTGCCCCTGCTTAGCGGCGACGAGGCGTAGCGCAGCCTCTGGATGAATGGCATCCCCCCCCTTGACGCCGCAGGAGCACGTCGTGCTACCGTGGGAGCGCTCACACAGATGTAGACGGCAATGGCGCGAACATAATTCAATAACCATCTAACCCCCCGGTAACTCACGCCATTACTTGCCCGGTATCTTTGGAGCGCTCCCATATAGGTCCAAAGGAGGATCACATGTTCACACCGCAAGCCCCCGTTTCTCGCCGTGGTTTTCTAGGCGCCACCGGCCTTGCCGCAGGCACTTCCCTGCTCTCTGCCTGCGGCTCAGGGTCGGGCAACCCAGACGGCGTCGTCACCATGGGCTCGTACCAGTCCGATGACGTCCCGAAGAAGGCCTTCGCCGAGATGATGGCTGGCTTCAAGCAGGGCGAAGTGAAGATCAACACGATCCAGCACGAAACCTTCAAGGAGGGCGTCAACAACTACCTCCAGGGGAACCCCGACGACACGTTCACTTGGTTCGCAGGCTACCGCGCCCGCAACTTCGCGGATAAGGGGCTTGTCGGCGACCTCTCAGACGTCTGGGAGAAGATCGACGGCATGCCCGATTCGATGAAGGTTGCGTCCTCGGATTCCAAGGGCCGACAGATCTTCATCCCCAGCACCTACTACCCATGGGCCGTCTTCTATCGCCCGAGCCTGTTCAAGGAACGTGGCTACGCGGAACCCAAGACCTTCGACGAGTGGCTCGCCCTCTCCGAGCAGATGATGAAGGACGGCATCAGCCCTATCGCCTTCGCGGCTAAGGACGGTTGGGAGGCCATGGGCACGTTCGACATGCTGAACCTGCGCGTCAATGGCTACGACTACCACGTCTCACTCATGGCCGGTAAGGAGGCCTGGGACGGGGAACAGGTCAAGAACGTGTTCAAGGCTTGGAAGGAGCTTCTGGCATTCCACCAACCCGACGCGCTCGGACGCACCTGGCAGGAAGCCTCGCAGGGCCTCATCCAGAACAAGTCCGGCGTCTACGTGATGGGCATGTTCCTGCAGCAGCAGTTCGCTGAGGCTGGGTTGGAAGACGACCTCGATTTCTTCGTCTTCCCTGAGTTCGACTCCAAGATAGGCGCCAAGGTGGTAGAAGCCCCCGTCGATGGATTCATGATGGCGGCTAGACCCAAGAACGAGAAGCTCGCCAAGGAGCTGCTCGCCTACCTCGCCACACCCGAGGCGGTCGGCGTCACGGTCAAGTCCGACCCTTCGGTGATCGCCGCCAACTCAAAGGCGGACCAGAGCACCTACAACGCGCTCCAGAAGAAAGCCGTGACGATCATCGAGCAGGCCGAGGCCATCTCGCAGTTCTTGGACCGCGACTCGCGCCCTGACTTCGCCAACACCGTCGTCGGGCCCGCGCTGCAGTCTTTTGTCAAGGACCCTGCACAGATCGACTCCATCCTCACCAACGTCGAGGCCCAAAAGAAGTCGATCTTTGGAAATGAGTGACGGAGGTTCACCCATGAGCAACACCACTCACACAAGACGGCGAAACCGCAATCTCCTCCTGTCCAGGACTGACAAACTAGTCCTGAGCCTGATGCTGGGAATTCCCGTCCTCGTTGTCGTCGGACTCGTCTGGGGACCGGCCCTGATCACCGTGCTCTTGTCGATGACGTCCTGGGACGGCATCGGCGGGCTTTCTGACATCAAGTGGGTGGGTGGCCAGAACTACGTGGATCTGGCCACCATCTACCCTCCCTTCTGGCCTGCGCTGTGGCACAACGTGCTCTGGCTGCTCGTCCTCTTCGCCGTGTTTACCCCGCTGGGTATGCTTTTCGCGGTCTTTCTGGACAAGGAACTGCGCGGCACCCGCTTCTACCAAACAGCGTTCTACCTTCCCGTGGTCCTGTCCGCAGCGCTCGTCGGATTCGTCTGGCAACTCATGTACAGCCGCGACCAAGGCCTGCTGAACGCGCTGCTGGGCACCTCGATCGACTGGTACGGGGATTCCTCCATCAACCTGTGGGCGGCGATCATCGCCAATGGGTGGCGCCACACCGGCTACATCATGTTGCTGTATCTCTCAGGTCTGAAGGGCGTCGATCCTAGCCTGCGTGAGGCTGCCAGCATGGACGGCGCCAGCCAGACCAAGACCTACCTACAGGTCATTTTCCCGGTGATGCGTCCAGTGAACATCATCGTGCTGACCATCACCTTCATTGAGGGGCTGAGGGCCTTCGACATCGCTTGGATCATCAACCGTGGCCGCAACGGACTGGAGCTGATCTCGACGCTGGTGACCACCAACGTCGTCGGTGAAGCCAGCCGGATCGGCTTCGGCTCAGCGCTGGCGACGATCATGCTGCTGATCAGTTCCATCTTCATCGTCATCCAACTCCGAGTGGTCATGAAGGGAGAAGAGTCATGACGACAACCACTGCCGGCAAACGCAACCAAGGCATTCGCCCGATGCGTATCCTCCTCCAGATCTTCCTCATGGTCATGGCTCTCCTGTGGCTGTTCCCACTGCTTTGGGCACTGTTCAACTCGTTTAGGGACTACAGCTACACCTTGCAGCACGGGTATCTGTCCTTCGGCGGGTTCACCCTGGATAACTACGTACAAGCCTGGGAGCGGGGCGGATTCACCAACAGCTTCATCAACTCGGCCATCATCACGCTCACAGCCGTCGTGGTGACCCTGGTGCTCTCCTCATGCGCTGGCTTCGTGTTGGCTCGCTACAGCTTTCGCTTCAACCTCTCCATGTTGGCGGTGTTCGTCGCGGCCAACCTCCTGCCGCCGCAGTCCCTGCTCATCCCCATCTACCGCATGTTCCGAGCGGTGGAACTACCCTATTGGCTCTCGTCCTCTGGCTCGTTGCTGGACTCGCACCTGGGCGTCATCATCGTCAACGTCGCGTTCCAGACCGGGTTTTGTACCTTCGTCCTCAGCAACTACATCAAGACGCTGCCGAAGGAGATCTACGAGTCCGCCATGCTCGACGGGGCCTCCATCTGGACGCAGTTCGCGGGGCTGACAATCCCGCTGCTACGCCCACCGCTGGCCGCACTCGCCACGCTGCAGACCGCATGGATCTACAACGAGTTCTTCTGGGCGACGGTGCTGATGCAATCGGGAGACAAGTTCCCTGTGACAAGTTCCCTAAACAATCTCAAGGGCGCGTTCTTCACGGATTACAATCTCCTGTCAGCAGGATCCATCATCGCCGCACTACCGGTACTCGCAGTGTTCTTCATCCTGCAAAAGCAGTTCGTCGCCGGCCTCACGCTGGGCGCAACGAAGGGATAGGAACAAATCGCATGAGCACCACGATCGAGGATGTCGCACGAGTCGCGGGGGTTTCTCGCGGCACCGTGAGCCGTGTGCTCAACGGGGCGTCAAACGTGTCCGATGCTGCACGCGATGCGGTTCAAAAGGCGGTCGAGAGGACGGGCTACCGTCTCAACTCACACGCCCGGGCACTCGCATCGGGACGCAACCATGCTGTCGCAGTTTTGTTGACGCAGCCCTCCGACGAACTCTTTGACGATCCGACCATTCACGAACTCGTGAAGGGAGTATCGGAGGGTTTCGGCGACAGCTCGGATGCCCTCCTGCTCCTCCTTGCAGGTAGCGAGGTGGAGCGACGAAGGACCGCCCCGTTCCTCGACCGTCGCCGCATCGACGGCGTGGTGCACCTGACGCCACACATGACCGACCCCTTGCTAGACCGCATCATCGCCGCGGATCTTCCCGTTGCGGTCTGCGGTCGGCTCTCAGAGCGTTTCCTGGGGCCAAACGTTCGCACGGCGACAATCGACGACCTCACCGGCGCCACCGCAGCTGCCCGGCATCTGCTGGCCTGCGGTGCCCGCCGGGTGGCGATCATCACCGGCCCGGAGGACGCACCTGGCGCCGAATTACGACTCAAGGGGGCACGCTCGGGGCTCGGCGTCCATTATGATCCCCGGCTCGTCCGCTACGGGGATTACGGCCCTACCTCGGGTGCCGCGGCGATGGAGGACTTGCTTCAACACCATCCGGATATCGATGCCGTCTTCTGCGCATCGGATCGCATGGCCGCCGGTGCATACCGTAGCCTCGAAGCTCATGAGAAACGCATCCCGAACGACGTACAAGTCGTTGGCTTCGACGACCACGAGATTAGCCGAGAACTCATGCCCGCGCTGACCACCATCCATCAACCCATCCAGTACCTCGGGGAACAGGCAATCCTTATGCTGCAGTCGATGATCGCAGGTAAGGATCCCGGTCACCGCTTGTTCCCCACACACCTCGTCGTGCGTGAATCCACTCTCAATCCAGCCCGCTGAACATCCTTGCTTTCGGAAAGGAAACCCATGTCGACTCCCGACGAAACCCACCGCATCCTCGAGTCCACCGCTCCTGGCGATGGTATTCCGCCGAGGGCATGGCGGCGCGACGAGCAGTACGTCCACTCTCTCGACGGGACCTGGCGCTTCTTGCTCTCCCCCAGCGTGGCAGAGGCGCCCTCGCACTGCGATGCCGCAGACTACGACGACAGCGCCTGGGATGAACTCACCCTGCCGTGCCACTGGGTACTCGAAGGCGACGGTAAGTACGGGCGGCCGGCATACACCAACGTCAAGCTCCCCATCCCCATGGACCCGCCGCACGCACCCGACGAGAACCCTATCGGCGACCATCGGCGCGCGTTCGAGCTACCAGAAGGCTGGGACCAACACCAGCAGATACTGCTGCGCTTCGACGGCGTGGAGTCGCTCGGCATCGTCGCCGTCAACGGTCAGCACGTCGGCGTGCTGCGCGGCTCGCGGCTACCTTCTGAGCTCGACATCACCGACGTGGTGCGCCCCGGCACCAACTCCGTGCATGTGCGCGTCGCGCAGTGGTCGGCGCAGACCTACGTCGAAGACCAAGACCAGTGGTGGCTGCCCGGCATCTTCCGCTCGGTCACACTCGTCGCGCGCCCCGAGGGGTGCATCACCGATCACTGGGTGAACGGCGCCTACGACCACACCACGGGTGCCGGCACGCTCACCGTCGAAATGCCCGACAACGCCTTCCCGGTGCGCATCCACGCAGCCGAGCTCGACGTCGACGTCACCTGGAACTCGCCTGCCGACGTGCAGCCCATCGTCATCGACGACGTGACCCCCTGGAGCCCCGACCGCCCAGCACTCACCACCGTCGAGATCTCCAATGCGACGGATCACGTCACCGTACGCGTGGGGTTCCGCACCGTCGAAATCCGCGGTGACCAGTGGCTCGTGAACGGCACACCGATCAGGCTGCGAGGCGTCAACCGCCACGAGTTCCATCCCGAGAAGGGCCGCGTCTTCGACGAGGCAGACTGCCTCGAGGGCATGCTGCTGATGAAGCGCCACAACCTCAACGCTATCCGCACCAGCCACTATCCGCCGCATCCCCGACTGCTCGACCTCGCTGACGAGCTGGGTTTCTGGGTGATCGACGAGTGCGATCTGGAGACCCACGCGTTCGGCTTCGTCGGCTGGGAGAATAACCCCAGCGACGACCCCAACTGGCGCGACGCGTACGTGCAGCGCATGGAGCGCATGATCCACCGCGACCGCAACCATCCGTCGATCATCGCGTGGAGCTTGGGCAACGAATCGGGCAGCGGCGCGAACCTAGCCGCCATGGCCGACGCCACGCACCGCCTCGACCCCACCCGCCCCGTGCATTACGAGAGCGACTACGAATCCGCCTACACCGATATCGTCTCGCGCATGTATAGCCCTGTCTCTTATACACATCTCCGAGCCCACGAGACGTCCTGGATAA
>NZ_CAMYFI010000075.1 GCF_947255005.1 uncultured Tessaracoccus sp.
CACCGTCGCCGAATTCCAGGAACGCGACGGTGTACACGCCATCGCGGCACACCACCGGGTGGGCGACCTCGCCATTGGCGACACGGCGCTCGTCGTGGTGGTGGGAGCCTCGCATCGGAAGCAGGCGTTCGCGTGCGCGTCGGACCTCGTCGACCGCATCAAAGAAACGCTGCCCATCTGGAAGCTCCAGCGCTTCACGGACGGAAGCGAGGAGTGGTCGCAGTGCCCCTAACCCAGGCGCAACGACGGCGCTACCGCCGCAACATCGACGTGCCCGACCTGGGGGAGCGCGGCCAGGAACGCCTCGTGGCGAGCCGTGTTGTGGTGGTGGGCGCCGGCGGTCTCGGCTCAGCGACGCTGCCGTACCTCGCCGCCGCTGGCGTCGGGCACACCACCGTCGTGGATGGCGACGTCGTCGAGGAAATGAACCTCCAACGCCAGGTGCTGCACCGCGACATCGGCGTGAACAAGGCGCGCTCGGCTGCCGAGACGCTGACGCGCCTGAACCCGGGCGTCGAGGTGGTGGCGGTCGAGGAGTTCCTAACCACCGAGCTGGCCGCGCAACTGTTCCCGAGCGCCGACCTCGTGCTCGACTGCACCGACCAATTCCCCGCGAAGTACCTCATCTCCGACGCCGCCCGCGCGGCCCGCACGCCGCTGGTGTGGGCGAGCGCGGTGGGTATGCAGGGGCAGTGCTCGTTCTTCGGGCTGCCCGACGAGCACGGTGACGAGCTCTGGCTACGGGATCTGCATCCCGTCGAGCCCGAGCCCGGAACGTATCCGACCGCACTCGACATCGGCATCTTGGGCTCCACCGTGGCGCAGGTCGGCACGCTGCAGGTGGGGGAGGCCCTCAAATATTTGGCCGGCTTCGGTGAGCTGCTCGTCGGCAAACTGTGGCTGCTCGACGCGGCAGCATGCCGCTATCACGTGATCCCATTCCGAAAGCGAACCGTATGAGAAGCATCGACGAACACCTCGCCCACGTGCGGGCCCTCGCCCGCGAACTGCCGACCGAGGAGGTGCCGCTCATGCTCGCCGAGGGGCGCGCGCTCGCGCGCAGCCTCGACGCGCTCGTGCCGGTACCTCCGTTCACGAATTCGGCCATGGACGGATTCGCGGTGCGTGGCGTCGACGTGCAGGCGCCGACGACACTCCCCGTCGCCGCCGACATACCCGCGGGCGCATGCGAACCCGCACCGCTGCCGGTCGGTGCCGCCGCGCGCATCATGACGGGCGCCCCGCTGCCAGCCGGCGCGGACACCGTCGTGCCGGTCGAACTCACCGACCAACCTCGCGGCGCCACCCCACTGCCCGAGCGCGTGCGCATCGTCGAGGCAGCCGAGCCAGGCAAGCACGTGCGCGCACAGGGCGAGAACATTCAGGTGGGCGACCCCGGCGTGCCCGTCGGCACGCGTATCGACGCCGCGGTGGCGTCGTCGCTGGCGTCCATCGGGTACGGTTCGGTGCCGGTGTACGCGCGCCCGAAGGTGGCCGTCGTGACCACCGGCGACGAGCTCGTCAGCCCTGGCGAGCCCCTCCAACCCGGCCAGATTCCCGACTCGAACGGGCTGCTCGTCGCGGGGTTGGTGCGACGCTTCGGCTGTGAGGTCGTCGCAGTGCGCCGGGCTGGCGACGACGTCACGGCCTTTCAACAGCTACTCGACGAAGCCTGCGCGGATGCCGACGTGCTCGTCACCACCGGCGGGGTATCCGTCGGGGCCTTCGACGTGGTGCGCGCCACCATCGACGCCGACTTCCACCCCGTCGCAATGCAGCCTGGCAAGCCGCAGGGCAACGGGCGTGTGCGCCTGGGGGGCCACGACATCGCGTTTCTCGGGTTGCCCGGCAACCCGGTGTCGGTGTTCGTCTCCGGGTGGGTGTTTTTGCGCGAACTCTTAGGCGCGTTCTCGGGTCACCAGGAGCCTTGGCCGTCGGTGGCGTGCACGGTGTCGCGCGGCTGGCGCACACCGAATGGTCGCGCCCAGTTCGTGCCCGTGATGCTCGACGGCGACGTTGCGCAGCCCGCCAACGAACGCGTCTCGGGCTCGCATTTGGTGGCCTCGCTCTGGCGCGCCGACGGCTTGGCGTACGTGCCCGTCGAGGTCGACGAAGTTACCCCCGGCAGCACCCTCGACGTCTATCTGGTGAAGTAGGGCCATGAAATTTACGCATCTTGATTCCGACGGCGCCGCCCGCATGGTGGATGTGACGAGCAAGCAACCGAGCGTTAGAGAAGCGACGGCTGTGGCGACGGTGCGCTGCTCGCCCGACGTGGTGGCGGCCCTGCGCGACGGCACCGTGCCGAAAGGCGACGTGCTCGCGGTGGCCCGCGTGGCTGGGATTGCCGCGACGAAGAAGGTGCCCGAGCTGCTCCCGCTGGCACACGTGATTGGTGTGCACGGGTGCGTGGTTGATCTCGCCATCGAAGATCACGGCGTCGATATCCGCGCGACGGTCCGCACCGCCGACCGCACCGGTGTCGAGATGGAGGCGCTCACCGCGGTGACGGTGGCGGCGCTGGCCGTCGTGGACATGGTCAAGGGCGTGGACCGCTCGGCTGAGGTCGTCTCTGCGAAGATCATCGCCAAATCGGGCGGGCGTTCGGGCGATTGGACGCGCCCGGAGGTGTAAGTGTGCCTCGCTGGAGGCACAGCGTCGAAGGTATAAGGAGGAGAGATATGCGCAAAGAAGACCGTAGCGAATGGCGTCCCTTCATCGAGCGCGCGTGCAAGGCCGTTGGCGTTGACCCGGCTGGCATCGACGAGGATCTCATCCTGGAGCTGACCGCCCGCATCGCGCACGAGGGGGAGCGCCCCATGGCGCCGGTGGGCGCGTACATTCTTGGTTTGGCCGTGGCGGCCGGCGGCGACCCTGTGGAGCTACGCGCCAAGATCGAAGACGCCATCTGAGCGCCGCTCCGGTGATTGAGTAGCGGCCGGCGCGCGGAACCGGTGGTTGAGTAGCCCGCGTAGCGGGCGTGTCGAAACCCGGTGGCGCGTCTCGATACGGGCCTTCGGCCCTACTCGACAGTCGGTCGGTGGGGGGGGGACACTCGACGGCCGGGTGGTGCCCGGCGCGCGGTCCCGGTGATTGAGTAGCGGCCGGAGGCCGCGTATCGAAATCACACCCACTTCCAACGGAATGAACAACGAGTTCTACGCCACGGATGTCCTAGTTGCAGCCAAAACTATCGAATGTCGTAGACTGCTGGATTGAAGCTGATCGGTCAACGAGTGCAAGGATGAACATGAGCGCTGAAGCCACAACTGTCGACCGCACCCAGTCTGGGGTGAGCCGTCGCTCCTTCGTCACCTGGTCTGCCGCTCTCGGCGGAGGCGGTGCGTTGGTGGCGAGCAACGCACAGTTCCTGGGTATGCCAGCCAAAGACTCCGTGGCTGCGGCCGTCGAAGGCATTAAAGACGCGAAGACCACCTGGAGTGCCTGCATCGTCAACTGCGGCTCTCGATGCCCGCTGCGGCTGCAAGTAGTCGACGGTCAGATCAAGCGCGTGCTGCCCGACAACACCGGCGACGACTCGTTGCTCGGGCGTCAGATCAGGGCGTGTGTGCGCGGACGCAACATGCGCCAGCGCGTCTACAACCCCAGCCGTATTAAGAAGCCACTGAAGCGCCGTGAGGGCACGAAGCGCGGTGAAGGGGTCTGGGACGAGATCTCCTGGGACGAAGCCTTCCAGCTCTACGCCGACGAGTTAAAGCGAGTCATTAAGGAGCACGGTAACGAAGCTTGCTTCATGGTCTACGGTTCAGGCGTGTGGAACGCGCATGTGTCTGCCGGTGCGTTGCCTAAGCGCATCTTTAACCTCATGGGTGGCCAGCTGAACTACTACGGCAACTACTCGTTCTCGCAGCTCGGTACCATCACTCGGTTCCACTACGGCATGGAGGGCGAGTGTCCGTCGAACTCCATTGAAAACACCGTGCTGCACAGCAAGATGTGGGTGTTGTGGGGACACAATCCACAAGAAACCCGGATGTCAGGCGGCGGCAACCTCTGGACGTCGCTACAAGCGGCGAAGAAGGATGGCCTCCACATTGCGGTAGTTGACCCCCGCCAATCCGACTCCGTCACCGTGCTGGCCGACGAATGGATCGCCCCGCGTCCGGGCACTGACGCGGCGCTGGTAGCTGGAATCATCAAGCACATTCTCGACAACAACCTGCAAGACCAGGAGTTCCTCGACAAGTACTGCGTCGGCTTCGACGAGAAGACCATGCCCGACGGTGTGCCTGCCAACCTTTCCTACCGCTCGTACCTTGAAGGCAAGGGTGAGGACGGTATCGAGAAGACTCCTGAGTGGGCTGCGGAGATCACCGGCGTTCCGGCCGACCGCATCCGTGACTTCGCCACTCGCCTTGCGATCACCAAGCCGGTGAACATTGTGCAGGGTTGGGGCCCACAGCGGCACGCCAACGGAGAGAACCAGGTGCGCGCCATCTACACGCTCGCGGCCGTGCTCGGGCAGGTGGGCATCCCTGGCGGCGGCACTGGCGGCCAAGAGGGGTACCTGTGGCCTAAGACGCCGTGGATTTCCGCAGGCGAGAACCCGATCCCAGATGCGATCTCGAACTTCGGTTGGGTAGACGCCATCGACCATGGCGAGGAAATGACCGCCACGAAGGATGGTGTGCGGGGCACCGACCGTCTGAAGACCGGCATCAAGTTCATGGTGGAGTTTGGCGGCAACATGCTCGCCAGCCAGCATGCCGATAACGGCAGACTGCGCAAGCTGCTCCAAGACGACAGCAAGTGCGAGTTTATCTGTGTGATCGATAACCAGTTCACTCGCTCCTGCGAGCTAGCGGATCTCGTCTTGCCCGACTGCACGACGGCGGAACGCTGGGACCTGGTTCCCAGCGAGTACACCGGCGACATGGCATACCTGATTGCCTGTGAGCCGGCCATCGAACCGCTCTACGATTCGAAGCCTGGCTACGACATCTTCACCGGTATCGCCGAGAAGCTTGGGATCAAGGAAGAGTTCACGGAAGGGCGCGATCTCGAAGGCTGGGCCCGCCACCTTTACGATGAGGGCCGCAAGGAGGTACCCACGCTTCCCGAGTCGTTCGACGACTTCGTTCAGAAGGGCGTCCACCGCTACTATGCTAACGAGGAAAACCCTGAGGAAGGCACCTACGTCGGGCTCAAGGAGTTCCGCGACGACCCCGTCGCCAACCCGCTGGACACCCCGTCGGGGAAGATCGAGATTTTCTCCAAGGAACTGTGGGAGATGAGTAAAACCTGGGAGTTCCCGGAGGCACGCCCAGGCGACAAGGTGTCGGCCATCCCCGAGTACATCGCGACGTGGGAGGGCGCTGAGGAGGCCATGGCCAAGGACGCTAAATACCCCATTCAGCTCATCGGCCATCACTACAAGCAGCGCACCCACTCCACCTACGGCAACCTGCAACGCAACAACGAGCTGCACCCGCAGGCCGTGTGGCTGAACCCGATGGACGCCGAACAACGTGGCATTAAGAACGGCGACATCGTCGGTCTGTTCAATGATCGGGGACGGGTGCACATCCAGGCGAAGGTCACGCCGCGCATCATGCCGGGCGTCGCATCGCTCCCGCAGGGTGCGTGGATCAAATGGGATAAGGACGGGATTGACCACGGTGGCTCGGTGAACGTGTTGTCGAGCATGCATCCCGCGCCTGTTTCGAAGGGCAATTGTCAGCACACGAACCTCGTGCAGGTGGAGCTCGTCAGCTCTGAGCCGGCACCTAAGAAAGCTTGAGGAGACGACTGATGCTGGGCTTTCATTTTGATGCAACTGTCTGTAACGGCTGCAAGGCCTGCAATATGGCCTGTAAAGATAAGCACGACCTTCCCGAAGGCGTGAATTGGCGACGCATCGCCGAGTACACCGGCGGAACGTGGCAGCAACACGGCAACACCTACACCCCCAACGTGTTCTCCTATTACACGTCCATTGCCTGCAACCACTGCGACAACGCGGTATGCATGGAAGTGTGTCCGACGACGGCGATGAGCCGTCGCGATGATGGCACGGTGTACGTCGACGACAGCAAATGCGTCGGTTGTCGCTACTGCGAGTGGGCGTGCCCGTACTCCGCGCCGCAGTTCAACCCGGAGACCGGACATATGAGCAAATGCGACCTGTGCGCCGACTACCGCGAAACCGGGCAAGATCCGGCGTGCGTGGCGGCCTGCCCGGCGCGGGCGCTCGATTGGGGCCCGATCGAGGAGCTGCGAGAGAAGTACGGCGACCAGAGCGCGTTTGAGCCGCTGCCCGATCCGAGCATCACGAAACCGAATCTTGTGATTACTCCACACCGGGATGCGCAACCATCCGGGATGGGCACCGGCCGCATCGCGAACCCGAAGGAGCTGTGAGATGAACCTCCACGAACTCCCGATGATCTTCTTCACCGTCATGGCGCAAATGTCGGTGGGTGCCTTCCTGGTGCTGGGCGTCATCCAGTTGTTCGGCTCCCTGCGGCACGATTCCAAGACCATCGACCGCGTCGCCGACCCGGCGCTCTATGCCATCGGCCCGACGCTCGTGCTCGGCCTGATTGCGTCGATGTTCCATATGAACGACGTGTTCCACGTACTCAACGTGTTCCGCGGTTGGCAGTCGTCGTGGCTGTCGCGCGAGATCATCTTCGGTATGGGCTTCGCCGGCCTTGGCTTCCTGTTCGCCGTCATGCAGTGGTTCAAGTGGGGGAGCGCCAGGCTGCGCCAGGTGCTCGCGGGCCTGACGGCGCTCGTCGGCGTTGGGCTGCTCGTCGTGATGAGCATGATCTACTACTCGCTGCGCACCGTGCCGGCGTGGCACTCGTGGTTTACCCCGGCGCAGTTCATCATCACTGCGGTGCTGCTCGGATCCCTCGCGGTGGGTACGGCATTCATGTTGACGACGCTGTACCACCAGAAGCAGAAGAAGGTGGATATCGACACCACCACGGAGGCTACCGACGACGGAACGGCGAACAGCCTCGTCGCTTCGTCGCTGAAGGGCATTGCGGTGACGGTGATCGTCGCTGGCTCCGCGCTGCTCGTGATGATGCCGATCTACCTGCAGGGCCTGGCCCAAATGGGCGAGATCGGGGCGCTCTCGCTGGAGGCGTACTCCGGGGCGCTGTTCGTGCTGCGGCTCGCGCTCATCGCAGTAGGCGCCGGTCTGCTCGCCGTCTTCATCTATGGGTTCGCCAAACCGCACGCCAACCCCACGCCGCTCACCATCTGCGTCGCCGCCGCGCTGGCGCTCGTCTTCGTCGGTGAGCTGCTTGGCCGCATGCAGTTCTATGAGGCGATGGTCAGGATTGGAATTTGATGCGCCAACACGCAGACGCCTTCGCCGCCGCTTGGACGGCGCTCGCGAGCGTGGTGGGCACCGAGTGCCCGACTGAGCAGATCGTCAGCGTGTTTCGCGATCCGACGATGCTCGCCGCCTGGCCGCTTGCCGACGACGCCGCTGGGCTGGGCGGAGAGCGCACACGGAGCGGCATCGACGCGCTGCAGGCGTCGTCGGAGACGATGCAAGAGATCGACGACGACCACTTCCAGCTCCTGCGTGGACCGGGCATCCCCGCAGCGGTGCCGTGGGGATCAGTACACCTGGGTGAAGAGCAGCTGCTGTTCGACGAGGAAACCTTCGATGTCCGACGCATGTACCAGCGCTTCGGGCTGCAAGCGCCGAAGTTGAACGTCGAACCCGACGATCACGTCTCACTGGAGCTGGAGTTTCTGAGCGAGCTCCTGGTGCGGGGCATGCAGGCGGAAGATAAGGGCGACGCCAGCGCCGACGAGTACTTCGCCGCGCACGACGAGTTCTGCCGCGACCACGTGTTGCGGTGGGTACCCACCTTCTTCGAGCAACTGACCGCGGCGGCGAATACGTCGTTCTACCGAGGTATTGGGCTCCTGGGCCAAGATGCGCTGGCCGCAGCGAAGAGGGTTGTCGTAGCCGAATGAGTGTCGACGGCGTCATCACCTGGGCGCGGCTGTTCGGGGACGGGCGCGTTGTTGAGCTGTGGAGCAGCGACGCACCTCCACCCGCGCGCGGACAACGCGGCGCGGTACCCATTTGCTGGCCGGGAAGCCTCGCCGACGCGCCGCTGCACCTGCCGCTGGAGATGCTCGCACTCGGCGTTGCCGATGTGCGCATCGCGCCCGACGTCGATGACGCCGCGCTCACCTCCCGTATCGAACAGTGGCGCACACTGTTTGCCCTTGCCGGGCGGGAATTGGGCGAGCCGGAGCCGGGCAAAGCGAAGCGCGACGTACTGCACGCCGAGGCGATGCCGACGGTGCAACGTCGCTCGTTGTTCGGGCTCGGGGGCCGCACTACGGAACCAACCGAGCCCACTTGGGAACCCGACCTCTCGGCGACCGACCATCAACGCTTGCGCTCAGCGCTGCGCGTGCTCGCGGGCGATCAGCCCCACCCGGAGGTGCCCGACGACGCACCCGGGCCAGGCGTGCAGCTTGCGGCGGACGGATGCACGGCCCAGGGGCAATGCGTGCAGGCGTGCCCGCAAGGAGCGCTGCAGCTCACGCACACCGACGCCGCCAGCACGCTCCACTTCGACATATCGCTGTGCGACGGGTGCCGCCGCTGCATCGAGTTTTGCGATCAGCGAGCGCTCACCGTCGAGGCTCCCGCGCCTTGGAGCGCCCTCCTCGACGGCGAGTCCGCGCCGCTCACCACCGTCACCACGCGCACCTGCGAGCGCTGCCGAGTGGCCTTCCACCCGGAGGCTGATGAGACGCTGTGCCCGGTGTGCGCCATGCGTCGGGCGAACCCGTTTGGCTCGACGCTCCCGCCTGAAGCCATCGAGCGGCTGCGTCGGATGCGCGGAAACAACCAAGGCCCGATGGCGTAGCGTGAAGCCATGACCGACGATCTCGCGCAACACATGCACACTGCGGCGGCATCGCGTGCCGCCATGTGGGATTGGTGCGCCCGCATCCTGAGCCGCCCGACGCCTGACCTCGTGACCGACCTGCGCGAGGGAATCGTCGCCGACGAACTCGTCGAGCACACGCAGTGGTTGGGGGAGAGCGTCGATGTCTCCGGCCTCGAAGCCACACTCCGCGCGCACGTGCGCCGCTCCGCGCACCGCAGCGAAGCTGACGACCTCGTCGACCTGGACGAGGACTGGCAACAACGACGCGCCGACGACCTCGCCGCCTGGTGCTCAGGTGCCAGCGCGGATGCCTCCCGTGAGGCAACGCTGTGGAAGAGCGGGCAGTTAGCCGAAGCGCGCACGCTGCGTGCGGAACAACACCAAGCGCTCGCGCCGCATGTTGATGCCTTGACCAAGTGGTGTGTGCGGACGCACACCGAAACGCAAGTGCTCGTGATGAAGGTGCTGGCCGAGGTCGTCGCGCTCCACATCGGTGTGGAAGCAGGCCGGGACGTGCGAGGCCTAGTCGGCGACGACGCCAAGCGCCGCCTGCTGTTCGGCGGATAGACATCGCAGCCCGTTGCAGCTGCTCTCCACTAGAGTGAGGCGTCGGTAATCGAAGGGAATTGCATGTACCGCCGCATCCTCATGACCTCCGCACTCGTCGCGACCACGCTGCTTGGCGCCTGCGCCGGTGGCGGCAACGACGGCCCCAGCGGAGGAGCCAACGGTAACTCGCCAGAAACCGTGAAGATCGGCGCCGTGACCATCGTCTCCCATCCCTCCCTGGATCTGATCTACGACGGCGTCGTGGAGGGGCTAGCCGACGCGGGCTACGTCAAAGGGAAGAACCTGCAGATTGAACTGCAAAACCCGCAGGGGGACCAGTCCACGCTCACCAACATCGCCAACGGCTACGCATCCGGTGACGAGGACCTCTACGTCGCAATCGCCACGCCACCAGCGCAGGCGCTCGCGCAGGTGATCGCGGATAAGCCCATCGTGTTCGCATCCGTGACGG